>NZ_JBITRU010000006.1:0-67053 GCF_044540255.1 Streptomyces sp. NPDC086080 | reverse complement strand
CGGACACCGGTGGGGCGGCGGGGGCGGCGGGGGCCGCGGCTTCGGTGGGGTGCAACCGGCCGGTGCGTGCGGCGTGCAGCAGGTGGGCCAGGGAGCCCGCGGTCAGGGACGGGTTCCAGCCCTGCCGGGTGGCGTACCGGCCGACGATGTGCCGGAGCCCGGCCCAGGTGAGCAGGCCGGGGCCGGGGTTGCCGGCCGCCTGGAAGCGCAGCCTTTCGAGGGCGCCGAAGCCCTCGATCAGCTCGTGGAACTCCGCCTCGCGGTCCGGATCGGAGTCGATGTGCAGGCCGTGGGTCTGCCGCAGGGCCCGCACCCAGCGCCGGGCGCGGTCGGCGCGGTCCGGCAGTTCGGCGGGCAGTCCGCCCAGGTCGGCGAGCGCGTCGAGGGCGGCGGTCCTGGGCTCGGGGAGGAACTCCTCAATGCGGCCCACGGGGTTGTCGGGGTCGTCGGTCAGGACCAGGCGCGGCGGCAGGGCACCCTCGGCCGCGCTCGGCGAGATCTGCCGGTCCACGGTGATGACGGTGCGACGGGTCTCGTTGGCGACGTACTGGGCGGAGGAGGGGTGGCTGAGCAGGTCCTGGTCGGCGCGCATCATGGACATCTCGCAGATCAGCAGCCACACCGGCCAGTCGGGAGGCAGCGCCCGCAAGCTCCTGCGCCGTGCCAGCGTGCGGCCCAGCTGCTGGGGGTGGACGGCCTGATTGGCGCGGGTGCTGCGGCGGGGCACGGTAGTGCGTCCGCTGTCGCCGTGGCCGACGTAGACATAGGAGTTGGCCAAGCCCCGTCGCAGCGGCAGCAGACCGCCCTGCCGCGCCGCGTACACACCGGGAAGCCCTTCCATTTCATTGTTGTAGTGCTGGATGGCGGACACCACCCGCAAGGCCTCCTCCCGCAGAGCCATGTCGTGCGCGTTGAGGAACGCCCGCCCGGTCAGGGCCTGTCCGTCGACCGTGACCAGCGGGTACGACTCGATGTCGGCGTCGGGGAAGACCGTGCCGTTCGTGCCCCTGATCGTGGCCGCCGGGTCGTCCGGGAGCAGGCCGGGATCGGCGGGGATCCAGGCCCCCTCCAGGCCGCTCCCCGAGTCCGACGGGACCAGGCCCGGCACCCGGCGGCCGTCCGGCGCCGCTTCGAGCCGCAGGTCGCCGTAGGTGAACCAGACGCGGGTGCGGGTGCGGTCGGCGATCACCCGTGCGAGGGTCTCGTTGCGGCCGTCGTTCTCCTCGATCAGGACCACCACGGGCACGTCGGGCCGCCGCCCCGGGTCGTGCAGCACCAGTTCGGCGAACTCCTCGTCCGACACCGGTCTTCCGCCCACCAGCACCGCTCCCTCGGCGCTACGCTCGGCCACCACCGTGTAGGCGGTGGGCCCCCAGGGGGCGGAGTGGATGCCCCGCCGGTCGAAGACCATGTCCATGCGCAGGCGGACGCCGGAGCGTCCGGTCCAGTTCCGGCCGTACGGCGCGCCGTCGTCCCCGTTGAGCTCGGAGTGCTCCGGGTGTCCCTGCCGGGTCAGCCCGTAGGCGGCGATGGCGTCCAGGCTGCCGCCGCGGCCCCGGCGGTGGGCACTGCCCGCGAGGGTGAAGGCCTCGTAGTGCAGGGCCGCGTCCACCGGCGCGTCCGGCTCCAGGTGCAACAGCATCCTGGTGATGCCCGCCAGGTCCAGGCCGGCGCCGAAGCGGGGATGTCCTGCGCGCGCCGATTCGATCACGCGCAGCGCGTGGAACAGCCCGTTGCGCAGCTGCTCCGGGAGCGGCTGGGAGCCGAAGGTGGCGTCGACGATCGCCCACAGTTCCTGGATGCGTTGCTGGACCGCGCTGTCGCCGGACGGCGGTGCGGCGGCGGACCGTGCCGCGGGCACCGGAGCCGGGGTGGGCGCGGGAGTCGGCAACGGCAGCGGCGCGGGGGTGTGCGGCCGAGGCGCGTGTGCGGCGAGGGTGCCGTCCCACAGGGCGCGCACGGCCACGTAGGCGTCACCGTCCTCGCCCCGGCCGCCCTCGGCGATGTCCCACAGCGCGCGGGCACGGGCCAGCGCCTCGTTCTCGACGTCGGTGGCCTCCACGGGATTGACGTCCGCGGGACGCACCCCGCGGGGTCGGGCGGGTTCGACGCTGCGCGGATGACGTCGCCGGGGTTCGGGGCCCTCACCGAACAGCCGGCGCAGCAAGCGGTGCAGGTCCGGATGGTGCGCACGTACCCACTCCGGGCCGTCGTTGTTGCGGGGCAGACCGGTGTACGGGTCGGGCCCGCCGTTGGCCATGAAGTAGACGTTGGTGAGCTGGGCGAAGAACTCGCGCTCGTCGCGGCTGCTGTAGTTGGGGGCGCTGCGGCGGCCGTCGGCGTCGTAACCGTAGAGGTCGCCGTCGGGCCAGGAGCCGGCCTCGCCGGCCTGCTCGGTGGCCCGGTAGGCCTCGGTGACGCGCTGCTGGTCGGAGGGGTCCAGACCGTGGAGGTGCACGAGGTGGGCGACCTCGTGCACGGTGGTCGAGTAGCCGTCGGCCTGGGCGGACTCGCCGCCGGGGATCGTGGTGCGCTCCCCCAGCAGGTTCTCCTCGGTGACGGCCGTGCTGCGCAGGCCGACGCCGCGGACGGTCTCCCAGGGGCGGCCGTCGTCGGTGACAGCGCCCCGCAGGTGACGGAAGGCGTCCAGGGACGTCATGGCCTCTCTCCTGGGCACCACCACGACCCGCGAACCGCCCTTGAGCAGCCGCGCCGTGACGTCGGGGTCCCGCAGCAGCCGGGCGACCTGGGTGCGGGCCCGGTCACCGGCGGAGACAGGCTGCTCGACCCCCTCGGGCACCTGCGTCATGAGGCGTGCCGCGACCGCGGCGAACTCGGCCGGGGTGCGCTCGCGGCGCAGGGTGTCGACGAGCACGGGGTCGGTGGCCAGCCGCTCCCGGTCCGCGGGCGGCAGCGACGCCAGCGTCGCGTCACGGTCGGCGGTGGACAGGCCGGGCAGCCGGGCGGCGAGCGCCCGGACGGGGTCCGCGGTCACCTCCGGACGGGCCCGCAGCTCGTCGGCCAGCGCGGTCAGCTCGGCACGCAGCGCGGGCAGGTCGGCGTCGGTGGCGCCGAGGGCGAGCCACGTCCGTTCGTGGCGGGCGAGGGCCTCGGCGTCCAGGGCGGCGGAGTCCAGCAGTTCGCTGAGGCGTACGACGAGGGAGGGGGTACCGGCGGGCTGCGTGGAGCGGTGGGCGTCCTCACGCTCGAGTGCCGACGTGACCGTACGGGGGGTGTCGGCGGGGGCGCGGTGCAGCGCCCACAGCAGGTCGAGGAGGTCGCGTCCGCGCAGCTCCGGGTCGGTCCCGGTGACCAGGGCGAGGGCGGCGTCGGCCAGGGAGTCCGCGGGTGCGGGTACGGTGAAACCGTCGACCGTGACCGTGCCGGGGGACGGGCGGTCCACCGCCGTGACCGTGATGTCGACGCCGTTCACCGACAGTTCGAGAACTCGGCCGCCGCCCGTGACGGGCCGTATCCGCACCGACGCTCCGGGCATCTCCCGCTCCAGCGCCTCGCGCATCCCGGCGACGGCGGGCAGGGTGGCCGCGGGCAACTGGAACTCCATGGCGCCCAGCGGCCGGGGCAGGCCGAACTGCACCCGGGCGCGGGCGGCTCCGGCCAGCACCACGGGGTGGCCGAGAGCGTGCAGCACGGCTCCGACCCGGCGCGCTACGTCCAGTTCGGCGGTCTCGTCGCCGAACGGCGGTGCCGGCCGGTGCGCCCCCTTCAGAGGGCCCGGGACATCGCGGCTTGCCAGGGCGGCGATGGGTACCGACCGCGCATACGGGGGTTCCGCCGGCGGTGCGGGTGCGGCGGTCCTCACCTGGTCGGCGCGGACGGTGACGTCCGGCCGGTCGCCGGGTTCGGCGTCGCTGCCGTCGTAGTGATCGGCGCCGTTGTAGTAGACCTCCGTCCGCCGCGTGGCGTGCTCGGGGCCCGCGGTGCTGACCAGCCGGGGGCCGGACTCGAAGGACCGCGCCACGTCGATCCGCAGACCGAAGGCGTGCGCGAGAAGGGGCAGGAACACCTCTCCCACGGGTGACGCCCAACTCCATTGCCAAGTGGCGACAGCCGTCTGGAGTTGGGTGAGTTCCGTGTCGTCCAGCGGCGCGGTGCTCTGCGGATAGACGGCGGCGAGCAGACGCCCCAGCGCGTCGTTGTCGAGATCGGCGGGCGTCGGCAGCAGCCGGCGTTCCTGGAGGTACTGGAACATCCGGCGCGGGCCCAGGCCGTCGGCCTCCGCCGACACGACCTCCCTCGCGTCCGCCTCGGACAGCTCCAACTCGGCCGCACGGGCGTCGACATACCGGTTCCGCAGATCCACGGGGTCGAGAGCCTCCGGCACGGGCACGTACCGGACACCCAGCCGGTCGAGCCGGTCGCGCCGCTCGTCCTCGGTCATTGCCTGGACCCGCCTGCCGAATTCCGCGGCGGCCGTCTGCCGGAACTGGCCGAGGATCTGCGGATGCAGCCGTCCCTCACTGCGGACCAGGTAGTCCGCCACGAAGGACAGCATGGCGTCGAGCACGGCCCGCGAGGGGTCGGCGGGGAGCGTGCCGCCCTGGGCGCCGAGTTCGGCCCGGCGACGCAGGGCATCACGTACGGCGTCGGGGTTCCCGAGCCACTCGTACGCGGTGCGGTCGATGCCGGCGAGCGTGGTCAGACGGCCTCGGACGTGCACCGGGTCGCCGGCCACGACGGAGTAGAGCAGACACTCGCCGGTGGCAGGCATGCGTATCCGGCTGCCCCTGGCACGAGGAGTCTCCGTGTCCGTCGCCGTCACCGCCGTGTCGGTAGCGTTCCCCCTGTCCTCCCGGGACCCGGCCTCGGGATCGGACGGGGCCTCGATGTCGGCATCGGGCTCGGGCTCGGGCTCGGGCTCGGGTTGAAGGTCGGGCTGCGCCCTGGGCCCCGCCTTGGGAACCGGCTGCGTCGTGGCCACGGGCCCACGGTCAGGCTCGGCTACAACCTCGGGGTCCGCCTTCGGCACGGGCCGCGCGTCGGCCTCGGGTCGAAGGCCGGGCGCCTTGGGAACCGGCTGCGTCACTGCCACGGGCCCAAGGCCAGGCCCGGACACAACCTCGGGGTCCGCCTTCGGCACGGGCCGCGCGTCGGCCTCGGGTCGAAGGCCGGGCGCCTTGGGAACCGGCTGCGTCACTGCCACGGGCCCAAGGCCAGGCCCGGACTCAACCTCGGGGTCCGCCTTCGGCACAGCCTTGGGGTCCGCCTTGGGAACGGGTCGGGCCTCGGCCTCCGGTACACGCCCGGGCTCCGCCTTGGGCAGCGGGCGGGGCTCCGCCTTAGGCACGGGGACGGTCAGGGCCGGTTCCGCGGGGTCGTCTTCGCGGACGGGATCCTTCGGCGTCATGACGCCGGGCACGGGCTCCGGTTCCGTCTCGGACACCACGGTCCCCAACGGCTCGGCGTCACGTGTCGCTTCGTCGGGCGGCGGGGTCTCGGACTCGGCGGTGGTGACGGGGCGGAGAAGGTGGCCGAGGACGGGATCGTCCTCCAGGTCTCCGTCCAGTTGCCCCGTCGCCTTGTTCACCGGCAGCATTCCGAACAGGCCCGCCGGCACTCTGATCCGGACGCTGCCGAACGGTCCGTCGACGATGGCCGTGACCCCGAAGCGGTAGATCCGGTACTTCCGCTTGCCTTCCGCGTTGCGTTCGTCGGTGTCGGCCGTCGAACTGCTCCGGCCCTCACTGTCCATCCACTGCAGGATGTCGGCCGGCAGGGTCTCCAGGAACGCCCTGTCGTCCGTATGGCCGCCGCCCTCGGGGCCGAACGCGAAGCGCAAGCCCTTACCGCGCTCGACCTTGTGTTCCGGCTCCTCGTCGGTCTGCCGGTACCGGCGCTGCTTGACCAGGGTGCCGTCCGGCGGGCCCAGGATGTCGGCGCTGTCCACGCGCAGGCCGACCAGGCCGTCCCAGTCCCCCATCGGCAGTTTGTACTTGTGCTCCAGAAGTTCCTTGACACGGGGCCGCATCATGGCGGCGGCGGCGTAGTGGGCGTAGCGCACACCCGCGACGCTGGTGGTCGGGTCGAGTCCCGCGACCACCGGGGGGCTGCCCACCTGCGGGTCGGGATCGGTCCGCTGCCGTACGGCGGTCAGCTTGCCCCAGCGTTCGATGGCCGTGGCGGCGGGCACGCTCCAGGGGTGGAGACCGTCCAGGAATGCCTTCGGCAGCGCGGGCGCCGTCGACGCCTGGGGGACACTGGGCTTCTCCGGGTCCGCTCCGGGTCTCGGCCGCCAGCGGACCTCGGTCTCGCGCGGGGCAGCGAGGTCGAGCGGCCACTGCTGCGGCTGGTCGGTCTCGTGGGTGAGGTGCTGCGGCACGATCAGCCGCACGCTCCCGTCGACCAGTTGATCCTCCTGGTCGCCGGGATCATGCCAGGCGAAGACATGGTGCTCGTGGTCCAGACTCGTGGCGCCGGTGTAGATGCGCTCGATCCCGTCGCGGGTACGTGAGGGAACCGTGAGCACGGCCGGAAGTTCCGTGGACGTGCCCAGTTCGACGCGGAACTTGAGATCGTGATTGAACTCCTCTGAGGAGTCCTGGGTGTTGACGCGGTGGATCTCGACCGTCTTCGTGGTGTCCGATTCCACGGTCTGTTTCGAGTCGGTGTACTCGGCCAGGGCCTCGATTCCGCCGTGCCCCTTCTCGTTTCCGGCACGGCCGCGGAATTCGACGCCGCCGGAGAACTCGAGGCCGGATTTCCTGCTGCTCTCCTCCTCGGTCACCGCCTGCCCGCGCAGGGTGAGCTTCACCCCCTCCCGGTGCTGTTGTCCCGTGGGGGCCTCCATCCGCGCGACCGTGACCTTCACCCACAGATAGCGGGTGGTGGCCCAGGGGCCGGGCACCGGGAACCAGTGGAAGACGCCGTCGGTGGTGAGGGTGTGCCACCCGGTCTGCAACGCGTCCGAGGAGTACGCCGCCTTGAGGGAGCGCTGAAGAAGGTTGGGACGGGGCGCGACGGCCGGGTCCTTCTCCGTGGGGACGATCCCCTTGGCTCGTAGCCGGGCGTTGATCGTGTCCAGAACCTCGTCGGCCCTCATGAGTTCGGGATGCGACGTTCCGGATATCAGACCGGTGTCGAGATAGGTCCGCGTCGGCGTCGGTTCCGGTTCGACCGCCGACCGCGCCTCCGGCTGGGGCTCCGGCTTCCCCTCGGTCACCGGGTCCGGCGACTGCTCCGTCGTGACGTCCGGCTTCGTGTTCTTCGCCTTCGTGCTCTCCGTCTTCGTGCTGTCGGCGGCAGGCGGGAGGAGGTCGGTCATGCGGCGTTCGGGGACGAGCAGGTCGAGGGCCTCGGTGGCGGTCAGGTATCGCGTCGTCTCGGTGAGTTCGTCGCCGCGCCAGCGGACAATGGTCAGTTCGAAGACCGGGTCGGTGCGCAGTGTGTGCACGGGCCCGCCGTAGGTGGCGCGGGTGATGTCGGTCCGCCCCGAGGTATCGGCGTTCCCGTTGCCCCAGGTCCGGGTGACCGCCGCACGGCCGGTCAGACCGGCCCTGCCGCCGGGGCCGGTGGGGTGTTCGGCGTCGCTCCCGTCGGAACCCAGCAGGAACAGCGGGCCGCCGGACGATTCCGCTCCCAGCCCCTGGGCGGTGCTCCGGTCCTTCTCGTGCTCCGTCGCGGCCTTGGCGTACTGCTCGACCTCCACATCCGAACTGGCTCCGAGATCCGTCGGGTTGTGCGTGTGGATCTTCAGTCGCAGCGCCTGCTTGTAGTTCCCGACCTTGGGTAGCTCCGTCTCGTAGCCGCCCTTGCGGACGGACTCACCGAAGTGAGCCGCGAGAACCGCCGGGTGGGCCAGGTTCCTGATGTCCTCCGGCCAGTCGGCGGGGTTGTCGAGCCAGGCGTCGATCTGCCGCTCACGCCGGGCCCTGTTCCGCTCTCCCGAAAATTTCTGCTCGGCGTACATCCGCGCGCCGAGCCGGGCCAGTTCGGGCATGAGGTGGAAGGCGGGGTAGACGCCCTGGGCACCGCCGGTGAAGTCCAGTGCGGGGGTGTCCGCCGGGCGCCCGGACGACTCCCGAACGCCGGTCGTCCGCAGGGTCCGTATCTGCTCCAGGGTGACGGGCCGCTTCGCGGAGTGCTCCTCCGGGACGACGACGCGCGCCACGGAGTGGACCTTCCCGCTCAGGTACTTGGGCTCCTTGGTGTCGGGGACGACCTGCCAGCGCAGGCCCATCAGATAGCGGTGTTCGTCGACCTTCTTCCCGGTTTCCGTCCGGCGGTAGCTTCCGACGGCACCGCTCAGCTTGTCGCTCTTGTCTCCGCTCTTGCGCCAGACGCCCCGGAGGGAGGCGAGCTGGAAGCGGACCGGCGGGGTTCCGAAGTGCCGGCCGCCGATCGTGATGCCGAGTGCCGGGATGCTGAGCCGGGCGGCGGCACCGCCCGCGATCCGGGTCTTCCATCCTCTTCCCCGCCGGCCGGACGTCTTCGCGGACGCCACGGCGCGGGTGTTGGCCTTCATGGCGAAGTCGCCGCCGTCGGTGGTGTTCATCACCGACGGGTCGGCCATCGGATTGTCTCCGTCCAGGCGGCTGCCCCACACCGCCTTGGCGGCCACCTTGTACCCGCGTCCCCCGACCTCGATGGTGCGGTAGACACCCAACAGCGCCTGGGGGAAGTCGGCTTCGAGCGCCGGTCGGCCGTAGAAGGCCGCGAGGTCCCGGTCGGCGACGGACCAGTCACTCTTTCGCGCCTTGTCGGCGCCGACGGCCTCGATGTGGTGCTGCTCGATGGCCCGCCGCAGCTCCTGTTGGAGGTTCTCGCTGCCCGGCAACGCGACCGGCACACCGAAGCCGAGGCCCTTCCGGGAAGCCAGCGCCAGGGGTTCCCGGGGATGCGGTGCCACCAGCTGCCGCACCCTGTCCACCGCCATGCGGAACCTGAAGTTCGGGCGTTGCCTCGTGGGACGCAGCAGCACCGTGCGTGGTGGGGGCAGCGCCGGCACCCGGTGGCGCGGCGCGTCGGGGCTCCCGGAGACGGGGCGCAGGTCGGACGTCCATTCCTGTCCGACGGTCCGCCGCACGAAGTGCTCGGCCTCCCGCTTCGGGACGCTGACCTCGCCCACGGTCGTCACACTCACCGGCGGGATCCGGTGCGTACTGGACTCCATGACCAGTTCGATGCGCATGTCGGCGCGGTAACGGGACTGCTGAGCGAAGTCGTTGAGCACCGTGTGGCTGAGGTGGGACGTGGCGAGGGAGTGGCCGGCACTCCGGTCCAGCCCCAGCGAGGCGTTGAACGTCGGTACGAGAGCGGTGACTTCGGCGTCCGGCGAATCGCCGTCCACTTTGCTCTTGATGTCCGTCTCCTTGTTGTGCGGGTCACGGCCGA
This sequence comes from Streptomyces sp. NPDC086080, assembly GCF_044540255.1. Lineage (NCBI taxonomy): Bacteria > Bacillati > Actinomycetota > Actinomycetes > Kitasatosporales > Streptomycetaceae > Streptomyces > Streptomyces sp. NPDC086080. The sequence continues at coordinate 57,702 of NZ_JBITRU010000006.1, read as the reverse complement.
CACCGGTGGTGTTGGCGCCGATGCCCAGCCCGGCTTCCGTGCTTCCCGTGCTGTCGCCGACCAGGGTGTCGCCCGCGCCGATGTCGTCCCGGCTGCCGACCGCCGTGTCGCCGAGGTACTGGAGGCTGACGATCTCCCTGCGGATCCGCAGATGGCCACGGAACTTGCTGACGAGCGCTCCGCTGAGCTCGATGCCGTCGGAGGAGTCACCGCCCACCCACCAGGGATACCGGTTTCGGGCCGTCGACTCGCTCAGGAAGCCCTGGGACCGGTCCATGTGCGCCTTGGCCAGGATGTCCCGTACCACCGGCGCGGGCAGCCCGGCCGCGCGCATGGTGCGGTGCAGGGCGGCGATGACCGGTGTGAGGTTCACCGCCTGGAGCAGTTCCCGGGCCTGGGAGGGCTTCGACGTACGGGCGGCGGAGGGCGGGGGCGCTTCGGGGGCCCGCGGGTCGGGGCGGTGCCCGTCCTCACCGCTGTAGACGGTCGGTACGTCGATGAGAACGCGGTTCCGTACGGTGACGAGGTGGTCGGGCGTGGGGGTGGCATCCTCGCCGTCGACGAAGACACCTATCTTCAGTCCGGCCCGGTAGCGGGTGAAGTCGTTGATGAAGGGCTTGCGGCCGGCCAGGACCGTCCGCCCCCAGTTCTGCGACTTGCTCTTGCCGGAACCCAGCTTGAACTGGGGGAGCGTCAGCATGAAGGCGGACGCGGCGGCCTGTGCGGCCAGGTTGAAGAACGTGAAGAAGCTCGAGTCGAGCCCGCGGCTGGTCTCGCGCCCGCTCTGCCCTCCGGTCGCCGTGGAACCGAAGCCGACGGGATACTTGCTCACCTCGCCCTTCGGCGTCTCGATCTTCGTCAGGCCGCTCGGCACGGGACGCAGCCACACCAGCCGGCCGTCCACGACCAGCGTCCGGCCGACCGCCAGGAGATCGGTCCACTTCTTGGGGTCGACCGTCAGCAGCAGGTCACGGACCGCGTCCTTGATCCCCTCACGCAGCGCGGCATGCGTGTCGGGCGGCCCCGGCAGCTCCAGTCTCGAACTGATCTTCCGTGCCAGGCTCTCCGCCCTGCTCGGCGAGAAGAAGGTGTTCTTCGTCTCCTCCGCGACGACGACCTGCCCCAGCGCGCCTTCGTCGAAGTACCAGGGGGCCGGGTCCGCTTTCCTGTTGCTGCCGGGGTCGGGGTCGGGGTCCTGGTCGTCGAGGGGCAGCAGCATGGATTTCGGAAACTGCGCAGGCTGCGGCTCGGGCTCCGGGGTCGGCTCGGGCTCGGGCTCCGAGGTCGGCTCGGGCTCGGGGATCGGCTCGAGCGGGCGGGGCGACGGTCCGTACGTGATCATCCCCGGAGCCCGGGGGGTACCGAGCGCCGTCCAGTCGTCGACCGCCTGGGGCCGCCCGTCCGGCAGGGGGAGCAGGGACAGGATGTGCGGGAGTGAGGGATCGCTCGGTTGAAGCAGTCCCACGGCGCCCGGAGATCCCCACGTGATGCGGTTGCTCACCTGGGCGATGACAGGTCGTGGGTCACGGTCCGGTGTGCCACCGACCGACCCCGCGCCGGACGGCTGTACCGGCGAAGCATGCGAGGAGGCGGCCAGGACCACCTGCGCGTCCTCGGCCATGGCCTCGTCCATCGCGAGCAGTTCGGCGGCCTCTTCGTACGACACCCAGAGGGAGACCCCCCCGGGCAGTTCCATGCGCAACCGATCCGACTTCTCCGCGAACCATGCCAGATACCGCGGGTACTCCTTGGCCACGACCCACGGCATGTCCGTCTCAGGACCGACACCACTCACGCTCGTGGGGTCCACGGCCCGGGCACGGTTCACGTCCACCTTCGTGCCCGATGGGTTCCCTGCCCAGTTCCGTCCGGTCGGCTTGCCCTTGCCGTCGGACAGCAGGGTCGGCTCCGAGAGGGCTCCCAGCGACTTCAGATGGAAGATACCCAACTCGAAAACGCTGTAGGGGCTGCTGAGTTCGACTCCCCTCGCGGCCGCTTTCGTGGCCAGTGAAAACAGCTCCGAATGCCAGTGCGGGCCCAGCTGATCAGTGTGGAGAATGTAGCGGGCGCGGTCTTCCAGGAAAGGGGCGTGCGCATTCTGCCACTCCAGTGCCTTCACTGTCGCCCAGAAGTATCGCGTGCGCTCGAAATCCCCGACGGTCGCCGCTGGAGCGTTCGAGCCCAGAACCCGGGCAATTTCTGCACCCAGGTCCGGAATTCGGTTCAGATACTGCGCCGCATCGGTAACGGCGGGGAGAGCGAATGCAGCAGAAAGTTCGCGTTCCGCGAAATCGGGGTTCTGGCGCACCTCCCCGGCAACTGCGCGCAGCAGGTCACGGTAGTCGGCCGGGGTCAACTCACCCTGTGTAACGTTGCGCTGCTGTTGACGGTAATCGAGGGCCAGGCGTGTGAACAGGTCCTGGGTGAAAGGCCCTGATGCGCGCAGCAGCGGGTCGGCGTGACGCATTCTCTCCAGCGCGGCTATACCCGTGAAGAGATCGTCGTACTCACTGCCGTCCTCGATCTTCACCGTGAAATTCTGACGCAGCGCCCGCACCAACCGCATCGTCCGTTCAAGGGTCTCCGGTGACGGATGTCCGGGCCCCTGATGCAGACCGGTTCGACGGGCGAGTTCACTCAGCCTCTCCGTCGTCGGTTTGGGTCGGTTCTCCACCCACGCGCCGCGCCGCCCCCATGCGTCCGTGAAGAGGACGTAGACCCATTTGCCGTCCTTCTTCGTGAGGCCGATCTTGCGGTTGGCACCGAATACGGTGCGTCCGGTCTCGGTGGCGGCGTGTTCCGCCGGACTGTCGACGCCCAACGGATCAGGGACAAAGGCTTCCTGGACGCCTCTGCGGACGTTCCTGAGGCTCTGCGGCGTATTGGCGAAGCACACCGTCGTCACCACGGCGTACTCCTTGGACAACCCCGCCAGGCTCGGACGCCGCCTGAGCATCCCACCGAACGTCGGGCCGTCGACGTAACGCCGCTGGTTCTCCTCCGTCGGCAGATAGACGCGGCCCGGCAAACCATGCGCGAAGAAGCGGTAGACCGGTAGGCCGGCGAAGGGAAGCCCGTTGTCGTCCTTGGTCATCTGGTCGGTCGTCACGTCGTAGTGCCAGAGTTCCGTCGCCTCCTCGGCGTGCCGGTCGACCGCCACCATGGCCGCGGCTTCATCGTCCTTGTACACAGACCTGCCGGACGATTTGCCGTCGGCGGCGACCAGGGTGTGGGACGTCATGGTCCGCTCTGACGCCCGAGGGTGCCCGTACACCTCGGGGTCGAGCACCATGCCCGGCGGGCTGAACACCCACTCGGTGGGTGGCTTGCCTTCGACGTCATGCCCCGTCACGACCGGCGGCAGGGACGGATCCGACTGCCGGGACGTACCGACCGGGCCGGTGGCGGCCCATACGCCCCTGTCCAAACGGTGCGCCAGCCGGCGCGGCAGCTCCAGACCCCGTGCCCCGGCGCCCGGGACGACCAGCAGCAAGGGGATGTCCTTGTCCCGCTGGTTCAGCCCGGGGGCACGTGTCATCAGTTCCACCAGCACGGATTCCGGTACCACCTGCCGCGTGTCGCCGGGGCCCGGAACCTCCACGCTCTTGTGATCACCGTCGGCCCTCAGGACGATCGGCTCGGGACTGCCCGGAGGAGCCCACGGCGAAGTACTCGTCGTGTCACCGGTAGCAGTACCGTTCCTCCTGCTGTACCGGCTGAGCTCCAGCTCGCCGACCGGGGAGCGTGTCCAGTCCCACCCCCGAAGCAGGCCGTCCGGGCCTCGCACCTCGTATGCCGGGGAGAAGACTCCCTGATCCCTGAGCCGGACCGCCGCCAGAGCCGCCAGGTTTCTCACCGAAGCGCCCTCGGACGTCGGATGGGCCACCAGTCCGATCAGTTCCGCGAGCTGCCCGTCGGTCACCGGGTCCCCGGTGTCCAGAAGCAGCACAGCGCGCGCCACATCGTCCAGGAGAGCCCGGTCGAACCGGCGGTCCCCCAGAGCCTGAGCGCCCCGGCGGAGGTCATCGAGCCGGCCGAGAGCAGCCAGGAGGTCGGCGGGCGAGAGCCCATCCACGATGCCGGATCCGTTGATCTCCGTCAGCAGATTCTGCCGGGCCTCGAATTCTTCCCAGTACGCGTCATCGGAGTCGGAGTCAGAGTCGGAATCGGAGTCGTCCTCGGAGTCGTCGTCGAGAACCGATGCGGAATCGCCGCGCCCAGAGTAGGTCACCAGACGGCCGTCGCCGTCGCCGTCCTCCCTGCTCTCGGCCGGAGACGGGGAGCCGAGCGTCTCACCGACGCCGGGTGCCGCAGGCGGCATCTCGCGAGAGACGACCGGAACCGGCTCCGCCGGCCCGGTGACGGCCGGGATCTCCTCGGACTCGGTCCGCACGGGCCGGTACGGCGGCGGCACCTCGGGCGTGGTCCGGGCCTCCTCGGACGAGGGGGTGCGCGTGTGGTCCGCGGAGTCGGTGTCCACCGCCGAGGTCGGCGGGCCGGCAGTGCCGGCCGGATCGTCGGTGACGGCGGGGGCGGTGTCACCGGGAAGGGCGTCGGGGCCGGATCTGCCGGGCGTGGTGGTCTGCGGCCGCTGCTGTGGGGTGGCGGGAGACACCGCGGGCGCCGGAGTGGCGCTGGTCGACGGCGTGGGGGTGGGTGTGGGGGACGCCCCGACAATCGGGGCGACGGGGGGCACGAGGGGGTTCGTCCCGACGTCGGCGGTGCCGTCCGGGGCGGGGCCGCCGCCTTCCGCCCGTGCCGCGGGCGCGGACAGCCCCGGGGCGGAGGAACCGGCGGAGGAAGGGAAGTTCCCCAGCCCGTCGCCCGAGTCGAGGGTCCCGTCGGTGATCGGGGTCGTCGTCCCGCCATCCGCCGACCGCTGCCGCCCGGACTCCTCCTGAGCCGGACCACCGCCTCCCGCCTGAATCCCGGGCGCGGACAGCCCCGGGGCGGAGGAACCGGCGGTGGAAGGGATGTTCCCCAGGTCCTCACCCGTGTCGACGGTCCCGTCGGTGATCGGGGTCGTCGTCCCGCCATCCGCCGACCGCTGCCGCCCGGACTCCTCCTGAGCCGGACCACCGCCTCCCGCCTGAGCCCCGGGGGCCGACAGCCCCGGGGCGGAGGAACCGGCGGTGGAAGGGATGTTCCCCAGGTCCTCACCCGTGTCGACGGTCCCGTCGGCCCCCGGATCCGTGGTCACCGGGGGGTTGAGGGTGGAGAAGACGGAGTCGGGGTCGTGATTCGACGATATCGGCGGTGTGTTCCTGCCGAGCCCGGCACCCGGGACCGTGGTGTCCACGTCGTCCGTGGTGGGGTCCCCGTAGTCGTGCGTGTACGCGTCCGACGGGGTGCTGTTGTACGACGGCTTGCCCGCACCCAGTGCCCCCGGTCCGGACTGCGCGCCGTTGTTCCCGTTGACGGCCCCGGGTTGCACGCCGTCGTCGGTGTCGTAGTCCGTGAAGGAGGAGAAGGTCGAGGTGTCACTGGTGTCGCTGAAGACGGACGCGGTGTCGCTGTAGTCCGAGGAAGAACCGCCGTAGATCGACGAGGAATCGCTGTGGACGGAGGAGTTGTCGGCGTCGCTGTCGTAGGTGCCGGAGCCGTTGACGCTCGACGTGTACGGCGCTGTGTAGGGGGAGTCCGGGACGTCGTAGGGGTTCGGGGCCCCGTTCGTGTAGGCGACGTGGTGGAAGTCCCCTTGCGGGCCGGTGGTGTCGTACGTGTTGCCGTAGCGGTTGCCGCCGCCCGGCAAGTTGTTGAGGCCGTCGGGGCCGAGGTCGAGGTTCTGGAAGAACTTCGCGTACAGGAACTTCCCGCCGAACTCCGCACCGGTGGAGGCCGCTTCGAAGATCAGTCCGCTGAGGCCCGCGCTCAAGAACGTGCCGGGGTTGAGGGCGAAGGTGCCCAGGAAGATCAGGCTGGTGAAGGCCTCGGCGAAGGTTTCCGCCTGCCCCTCGTTGATGAAACTGAACGGGAGTTCGGAGGCTTCCTTCCAGAACTTGTTGTTCTTGAAGATCCTGTTGATGATACTTCCGCCGAACTGGCCGAAGATACCCCCGAAGAATCCCGCGAACGCGCCGGCGACCGCGGACTGGGCGATGTCCCCCCAGTCGAACTGCTTGCGCCGGCGGTCCGGGTCGTCCGGCACGGTCATGGAGATCAGCTGCGCGGCGAACGCGACGAACGCCTCCTGGATCGCCTCCAGGAGTACCGACAGCGGCGTGGGGACGGCGTGTCCCATCCGCTGGAGGAGCAGCAGGATGGTGAGCGCGGTGCGCGACTTCTGGACGGCGATCTCGGTCAGCGACGTGCCGCCGGTGAAGACGGACAGCGCGGCGATCAGAGCCAGTTCGATGTTCATGATGATGAACTCGATGAGGATCTGGTACTTCGCCTCGGACAGCTTGATGGAGCGGTCCACCTGCCGGCGGCCGGTCTTCCTGACCTCGTCGGCGAGCTTGTGCAGATGGTTCTGCCCGTTGTCGTCGACGAAGAGTTTCATCGCGGCGATGAACTCGGCGGCGATCTGCGGCGGGAGCGACTTCCCGACGCCGGCGATCGCCCCCTTCATCGCCTCGGACAGGCTCTCGAGGTCGTCCGCCAGCCGGTCATAGGGGTTGCGGCTGGCGGCGCCCTTGTCCTCGTTGCCGGTGGCGACGTTTGCCCCGACATAGATCTCGATGAACTCCCGCAGCCCGGGCGGGAACATGATGGCCATTCAGCGCCTGTTTTCGCTCTCCGAGCCGTGCGCGCCGATGTCGTCCAATGCCTGGATCTGGGGCCGCTGCACATGGTCGGCCTCCGCGGCGACCGCGTCGACCAGTGCCATGAACGCCGTGGTCATGGGCAGGATCGTGGTCACGATCTGTTCCGTTTCCCGCCGGACCTGATCGCCGACCGCGTTGGCGAATTCGTCGTCGCCGCCCTCGTCGCCCCACCAGCCCGCGTACGCGGCGACTCCGGTCTCGAACCGGGGCAGCATCTCGTCGCCGTAGCGGACGGCGTCGGCCAGGTACCTGGATTTCTGCAGAATCGCCTGGATGTCGGCGGAATAGTTGCCTGCCACGACTACGCGCCCCTCCGCCGTTCCTGTGGTCCGTCGTATCTGCCGCGGGCGGCCCCCGGCGGGACCGCGGGCTCCTCCTCGTCCTCGACGATCTCGTCGCGGAGCCCGCTCATCGCCGTGGACTCCCGCGTCGCACCGGTTTCGCTGAGCAGCGAACCGAAAAGGGACTGCCAGTCGACGCCCATCCGCTCCGGGGCGGCGCCCCGTGCGGTCATCCGGGTCAGCGGTTCGAGGGTGTCGACGACCCGCCGGGCCATCTCGGCCCGTGCCGTGTTCGCTGCCTCCAGCACCGACGCGGAGAGCTGGGACGCGGCCATGGTCCGGTACTTGCCGTCGAGGAACTCCAGACTGGTCAGCTCCCCCTTCGCGCCGACGGAGACCCGGACCGACCGGTCCGCCGACCGTGCGGTGGCCGACGCCGCGTCCAGCTCGGCGCGTGCCGAGGCCGCGGCCTCCTCCGCCGCCTTGAGGTGGGCCATCGCCTGGGCCACCCGGTCCTCCATCGGCTGATTCATGCCGGTTCCTCTCCCTCAGCGGCCCAGGGCCTGCGGTGCGCCGCCCTCGTCGGTGCCCCAGACGTCCTCGTCCTCGGCCAGCCACGTGGTCCGTTGCCGGTCCCCGGTCTCCGTCTGCGGCCTGCCCTCGCCCGCCCCGCCCATGGGCCCCATCGGCGGCATGAAGGGCGTGCTGCTGGTGGTCTGTGCGGCCCGGGGGACCACACGGTGCTCCTCGTCGTCGGCGGACGGTGTGACGGCCGGCCGGCCGGACCGGCCGGACCGGCCGACCGCGGGTTCGATGACGGTCCTGGTGCGCTCGCCGGACGAGCCGCCGCCCTCGCCCCCGGCGCCGCGCATCATCGGCGGGTACATCCCCGGCGAGCCCGCACCCGTGCCGGAGCTGCCGGCCGCAGCGCCCGTCAGGGCGTCACCCGCCGGACGTCCGAGCGCCGAGGTGAGGTCGTCCTGGTTGTAGAGGTTGTCGTTGAAGACGGAAGAGTACGCGGAGCCGGCGGATCCCGCGGAGCCGCCCGCGTTGTAGGCGGAGAGGTCGGGGGGCTGGGGAAGATCGGCGATCCGCTGCCGGATCAGCTCGTCGATGTCCTTCCCGCCGGCGCCGATCCGGTCGTACTCGGCCTGGATGTCGGCCATCCGCCGGTCGTACTCGGCCTTGGCGTCCTTACGGGCCTGCTCGGCCTCGCCGCGCGCCTCGTCCCGTTCCTCCTGGGCGTCGGCCTTCGCCCGGTCGTACTCCTCCCTGGCGTCGGCCTGGGCGGCGTCCGCCCGCTGGACGGCCTCCCGCTCGGCGGCGTCGATCTCCGCGATCCGCCGGTCGTACTCCCCCCGGGCCTGGTCCTCGTCGGTCCCGGTGGCCAGTTGACGCTCGTACTCCGCCCGGGCCTCCGTCCGCTCCCGCGCGGCGTCCTCACGTGCCTGGTCCCGCTGCTGCTCGGCTTCGGCCTTCTCCTGCTCGTACTCCTGACGCGCGGCCGCCTCCCGGCGGTCGGCGTCCTGGAGGGCGGCGTCGCGCTCGGCGCGGGCCTCGGCCTTCTGCTCCTCGTAGTCGGCCTGCGCGTCGGCCTTGGCGTTCTGGGCGTCCAGCCGGGCCTGCTGCTTCTCCTGCAGGGCCTCACGGCGGGCCTGTTCCTGATCCTGTTCGGCCGCTTCCCGCTCGGCGACGGCCGCCGCCTTCGCCTCTTCCCGCTCCTTCTCCGCCTCGGCCTTGGCGGCCTCCTGCTCGGCCTTGGCGGCGGCCTTCTCCTTCTCCGCCTCCGCCTTGGCGGCCTCCTGCTCGGCCTTGGCCTCCGCCTTCTCCTTCGCCGCCTCCGCCTTGGCGGCCTCCTGCTCGCGCTCCGCCTCGGCCTTCGCCTGGGCCTGCTCCTCCTTGGCGGCCGCCTTCTCGGCGTCGGCCTCGGCCTTCGCCGCGTCCCGCTCGGCCTTCGCCTCGGCGCGGTCCGCCTCGTTCTGGGCGACGGCCCGTTCCCGTTCCTTCTTGGCCTCGTCCTGCGCCTTCTGGTTCTGCGCGAGGGCGAACGCCCGCTGTTCCTCGGCCGCCGCCTTGGCCTCGGCCTTCTCGCGTTCCTGCTCGGCCTTGGCCTCCGCCTTCTCCTTCTCCGCCGCCGCCTTCGCGGCCTCCTGCTCGGCCTTGGCTTCCGCCTTCTCCTTCTCGGCCGCCGCCTTGGCTTCCGCCTTCTCCTTCTCGGCTTCCGCCTTCTCGCGGTCCCGCTCGGCCTTGGCCTCCGCCTTCTCCTTCTCGGCCGCCGCCTTGGCTTCCGCCCTCTCCTTCTCGGCTTCCGCCTTGGCGGCCGCCGCCTCGGCCTCCGCCTTCTTCTTCGCGGCGTCGGCCTCGGCCTTCGCGGAGATCTCGGAGAGCGGGCGCTTGTCCCGGTCGGTGAGGTTGGTGTCGAACGCCTTCTCGGCAGCCTTGAAGGCGTTGTAGATCGCCACGATGGCCTCGGCGCCCGCCTTGCTGAGCCAGTCCTGGGCGGACTTGTCCCAGCGGTCCACCGCCTCCTGGGCGAGGGCCTTCCATGTGTTCATGTCGCTCGGCCTGCCGAACGACTTCTCGAACGTGATCTCCCCGGTGGACGACGTCTCCCTGAGGATGATCTCGTTCCTGAAGCCGGCCGTCGAGGTGACGTTGTTGCGCCAAGTGGTGGACGGCCCGGAGCCGTAGGACACCATCTCGATGTCCGTATTCGCGACCTGGGTGTCGAGGAGCGTCAACCGGACGTTCTGCAGCATGTCGTAGAGCCAGCGCTGTGGATTGCTCTCGGCCTTCCACGCCTCCCAGGCGTTGTAGAGGTTCTCCGCCTGGGTGAGAAGCACTCGCTGCGCCTCGGCCAGCGCCCGGCCCGCCTCGGAGGTCACTGTCACACCGTCGATGGTGACCGCGACGTCCCCACCGCCCTTACCGCTCAACTGGTCGGCGTAGCCCTCGTAGTTGCGGGCGAGTTTGTGGATGAGCCCCTTGAAGACGATGGCCGACGTGCCGTCCCAGGAGTCGCTGCCCTCTCCGATGTTCTCGGTGTCCCACTTGCCGACCGTGTCCGCGCTCTCCTCGAAGAACTGCACCACCCGGTCGAAGGCCTTGGCCGCCTCCGTGAAGGTGAGCAGGTCGACGTATTCGGTGTCGGTCACCCCGTAGCCGCGGTTGTCGAACCCGTGTGTGGAGTGGGGCCATGACTTCAGCGCCCAGAGCGCGGCCTTGGATCCATAGAGGTACCGGACCAGGGGGTTGGTGTCCCAGTCGAGTTTGTCGCCCTCGTTGTTCCAGCCGCCCTTGTCCTTGAGGACCTCGCTCGTCTTCGTGTAGTCCGGGATGACGTCGTCGCCGCTCGGCGCCCAGGCCTGGCCCGAAGCGAGGAAGGTGATGTAGGCCCGGTACCGGTAGAGGTTCCTCCCACCGGACACGTCCTGGGAGTCGTCGGCGGGCCGGTAGAACGGAATGGTGTAGTCGGTGTTGTGCGTCTTCCAGCCGGCCGGGGAGAGAAAGCCCGAGGAATATTCCGGGCCGCCCTCGTCCTCCAGCCTGACGTGCATCAGTTTGATGCCCTCGTTACCCTTCAGGGTCTCGAACAACGTCTTCCGGTCCGGAAGGATGTAGCCGGTGAGCAGGTCAACGGCCTGCTTCCAGTAGTCGTCATTGTTGTCGTCGGGGTTGGCCATCGCCGAAGTCTGCTATTTCTCGTCGGAATCTGAATTCGAGAGATCGCTGTCGACATCCTCGAAGATGTCCATGAACTCGTCCGCGGTGATGCTCTCGAGATTCTTGCCCTGGCTCTTGGCCAGTTCGTCGATGGTGTCCCACAGCGCCTGTTCGAGATCCTCGAAGAGGATCGTCTGGTCCTCGATGATGCGCACCACCTCTTTCGCGCCCTTCCCGACGGCCATGTTCAGCGCACCCCCGCCGACCGCGCTGTTCTCGCCGGCCATAAGCCCGATGACGAGCGGCTTCGAGGCCACGATCGTCGAGGTGGACATCGCGTCCGCGATGTCCGAGATCGCCGGTCCCGCGTTCTTGTCGTCGCTGAGGATCTTCTCCAGCCTCGCACGGAAACCGCTGATGTGGTTGTTGATGAAATTCTTCAGGAACTCGGCGTCAAGGACCGTGACGGCCATCTGATCGCTCCTCCGTCACCGGCCGGCGTCAGCGGCTGCCGATCCTGATGTCGCCCCACCGCTGCGACAGGTTCTGCTCCGTGTGCCGGTAGTTGCCCGAGATCTCGGTGAGCAGAGCGGAGTGGTTGGCAAGCAGGACCTTGATGTTCTCGACAGCGTTGTCCCACTTCGCCTGGACCTCGCTGTAGACGTCCCGGTCGTCACCGATCCAGCTGTTGCGCAGCTCGGCCAGTTCCATTTCCAGGTTGGCCAGAATGCTCATGATCGACTGCGACTGGCTGACCATGTCGTCCGCCGCGCCTTCGGCGTGGTTGTAGTCGACGTAGATGTAGCCGTCGGAGAAGTCCATCGGGATCCTCGATTCACCGGGAGAGTGACAGGAGCGGAAGAGTCGGTGCCTGGTGGTGCAGCCGGGATCAGTTCGACGACGTGCTGGTGCCGTTGAGCTCGTCGAAGACCGCCGTGGAGCGCGTGTACTCGGCGTCGATCGCGTCGCTGGTGGATCCCTGCACCAGCCCGTGCTCCCGGAGGGTGCTGTTGAGTTCGTCGACCATCCGGTCCAGGTTGATCAGGATGGTGTCGACGTGCTCGTCCCACTGCTCCAGCAGCTTCTTGTACTTGCCGCCGTCCGCGCCCCCGTAATTCGTGGCGAGCGTCTGGGCCGTGGACTGGACGTCCTGCTGGCAGCGCTGCACACCGGAGAAGGCCTGTTCCAGCGCCATGATCCCATTACGGGTGGCGCCTTCTTCGGACTGCTGCATGGCCATGAGGAATCTCCCTTTCGGCGGAACTCTCACCGGGCTGATGCCCCGTAACGCTCCGTGGGCAGACGGAGCGTTTCCGCAATCTCAACCGAGTCGCGAAGCCATGGGACGGCCAGATGCTATGCACGCCGCGACGCGTTTGGCAATTTCCACCGGAACCAACGCCTCTCCCACGCAAGCTCAGTTGAGCAATGAGCCGCATTTCCTGCCGCTCAAGTGAGCGGCAGGGTGAATGGACGGGACAGATCGGGCATGGAAAGCCGCCTGTCGGATTCCTGTCGAAAGGCCGGATGAACACCGGGAGACCGCGACGACGCCAGGAATTGACTTCCCGACTGTTTCCCGGTCGCCCCTTTCATTCGCTACCTCCCGGGGCACCGCAGGGTCACTCGGGCCCGCCCCTCTGCCGCCGCCTCGGGGGTCAGGTCCGGGCCGCTGGGCAGCATGGCCAGCAGCGGGGACGGCACCGGCCGTGCCGCGGAACTGTCATAGCCCAGTGCCTCGACCGCGTCCTGGGACAGCAGCCGATACTTCACGCCTTCGTCCGTCACCAGGTACGTGGTGTCGCCCAACGCGCTGCCGCTCGCGCTCAACGCCCTGACCAGCGCGCCCTTTCCGGCCCGTACCGCGATGGAGTCGACCTTCAGACAGCCCGGTTCGGTCTCGGGCCCCGGTGGCTGCACGGCCCGGGGCAGTGCGGCCGCAGGCAGCACCGAGGTGCCGACCCGCACTCCGGCGTCCGTGGAGTCGACCGCGGCGCAGGCCACGGATCCGGCGGCCACGGTGACCGCCCTCGGCGGCTTCGCGGGCAGACTCTCCTCGCCCGAGTCCCGTGCGTCGGGGGCGAGATGCTCGGCCAGGGTGTCCGCACCGAGCGTCACGACGGTCGCGGCGTCCCCTTCATAGGCCTCCTCCCGCGTCCGCGGATCGCCCAGCAGGAGGGTCGCCCCGGTGTCGGTGAGGGGGACGAGACCGTCCCGCGTGAGCAGGTGGTGGCGGGCCTCGGAGCCGGGGACGTCGACCCGGAAGAGCTGACCGATCCGGGTGCTCCGCCCGCCCAGTTCGGGCCCCTTGTCGCCCCGTCCGGGCACATCGGCAGGGGCCAGATCAGGGCCCAGCGGGAAGGCGTCGAGGAACGCCGCGGACACGGGACGCGGGGTGACATCGCCGTACCCGAGGGACTCGGCCGCCTTCGCCCGCGCGTCCAGGCGCAGCCGGCTGCCCTGCCAGAGCAGATACGTGGCCTCGTCCGGACCGGTGACCAGCAGGCCCTCGTTCCCGCCCAGCTGCCGGCCGTCGGGCACGTCCTGCGGCGCGCCGGTGCCGACGGCGAGCGTCGTGGTCGCCGTGACGACGCCCGTCGTACGGGGCAGGACTCCGGAGCACACCAGCCACGGTGTGCGGTCCAGGTCGCCGGTGCCGGGCAGCGCCTCGGGCCCGTCGGGGATGCCGACGGGCGTTCCGTGCGGGGTGCCGGCGAGCGAGGAGGTGCCCACCGTCGTCACCCCGATGTCCCCGCCGGTGATCAGCCGGGCCGAGGCGTAGTTGCGCACCGGGGTCAGCCGCCCGTCCAGGTACAGGTAGCGCGCGCCGGTCTGTTTGTCGACGATCAGGTCCTCCCCCGCGCGCCAGGAGTCGTTGCCGCCGGGCCTGAGGAGTCCGAAGACGAAGGCCCCGGCACACACCAGCACGGCGACGATCACACCGATCGCGGCGCCGCGGTTGGTCCGCCCCAGGGGGCTCTCGGGGGCGTCGGGATCGGAGCGCAGCAGGGCGGAGGCCAGCCGCCCCATGATGAAGAGATGCGCTTGTACTTGGTCGCGTTTGCTGTGCATGTCGCCGTGTCTCCCGGGTCAGCCGTTGATGCCGCGGAGCAGGCCGTAGACGCCCATCGACCAGAGCGTCAGCGGCAGGATGCTGATGGCGGCCAGTGAGTGCAGCAGCTCGGCCGCGCGCCCCCAGTACGGGACGAGCCGCCGTCCGGGCACCGTCCACGAGGCGATGGTGATCGCGGCGGCGAGCCCCATCAGACCGGCCGTCAGGGTCAGCCGGTCCGCCGGGGCGAGGGAGCGAGCGGCGACGAGCAGCAGCAGGACCACGCCCCAGGCGCCGGCCATGGTCAGCGCCAGCCGCTGCCAGACGTTGCCCAGCCCCCGGCTGTGCAGCAGCAGGAGGAGGGAGAGCGCCACGACGGTGAGGATCTCGGGGAGGTCCGGCGAGGCCATGAGCGCCACCTGGCAGGGCAGGCACACCAGGCCGATGGTGCCGTAGAGGGCGGTCATCCAGCCGTCCGCCAGCGCGGACCGCGCGTCGACGTCCGAGGAGGAATACGGGTCGATGCCCTGCTGCAACTGCTGGACGTTGGTCGGCAGGGGCGGCATCCGCATGCCGGCCAGCCGGAACGACAGGGAGGGGACGAACCCGCCGAAGAGCACCACCACGACCGCCACCACGCCGGCCGCCTGCTCCGGCGCCAGGTCCAGGGTCATCAGGGTGGCGCCGAGCGCGCCCGCCGCCGCGACACCGGCCGCGCCGATGAACAGCGCCGGGTACACGCCGACCGCGGCCAGGGCCAGCACCGCTCCGGCACCGGCCGCCGCGGACGCCGCCAGCAGCCGTGCGCCGAGGACGGCTTCGCCGTCGGCGCCGCCCAGGTCACCGCCGGGCAGCAGCCAGCCGGCCAGGGCGAAGTAGGGCGCCGCCATCAGACCGAGCACCGAGCCGGCTCCGGCGTCCCCGACGGCACGGGAGGCGGATCCCGCTCCGGCGATCAGCAGCAGTCCGGCGGCCGAGGCGGCAACGGCCCGTATCCAGCCCGCCGTTCCCGGCGCGGCCAGCATCCCGAGACCCAACGCGAGGGTGGCCACGGCCAGTCCGAGCAGCAGCCGCCGGCCGGCCTGCGCACTCCAGCCGTGGGGTCTGCGGTCCATGCCGTCGGCTATGCCGTCGACCAGGTCGTCGATGTGCACCTCGGGCAGCGCCTCGGTGCGCGGGCGCAGACAAAGCTCCTCTCCGTCCCGCACGCCGAGGGAGTCCAAGGTACTCTCGGGGTCGAGTGGAGGACCGCCGAGGCGTTGGAGTACCCAACCTCCGTGCTCCAGGCCGGATTCCTCCAGGTCGTCACCTCCGTAACCGATCACTGTGGGCAGCAGGTCGGCTACGGGGACATCGGAGGGCACGGCCAGGTCCACGGTCCTGGCCGGAGCTCGTACGGTGACGCGGCACAGGCTTGCCGTCTGATTCTCGGTCATGGCTCGGGTTTCACACTTTCTGGCAGACCACGTACATGCGCGGTGGCTGGAAGGTGGCAGTGGCTCACCGGCCGGTCGCCGAACACGACGGAAAGGTCGGACGGGGCATGCGCCGACGAGTTTGACCGTACTCCGGTTTTTTCGCAACACCACTTGGGGAGTTCAGCCTTTCGGAACCCCACCGCAATTTTCCCGCCCACCGTCGCGCGGGAATCCTACTCTTCAGAATCACCCGCGTCGTTCCCGCGGGGTTTCCCCGGAATATCTTCCGAAATCATGGAGGAGGACGTTCGTTGAGCGTGATCCTGTTCCGCCGGCCGGCCCGCCGCAAAGGACCGGAAATGCCGTCGGGGGAACTGAGTCTTCAGGAGCCGCCCACGCTTCCGGAGGTCGTACCGGACAGTTCCGCGGTGTGGACGTATCTGCCGATGGCGCTGATGTCGGTCTCCATGATGCTGATGTTCATGCGGCCGGGGATGAGCCGGGACAGCGGCGGGTTCATCTACATCGCGCTCGGTGTGATGGTGGTCGCGTCGGCGGGAATGATGCTCGGGCAGGTCATGCGCCGCAACGGCGAGCGCAAGCAGCGGATGAAGGGCGAACGCCGCGACTACCTGCGGTATCTGCGGCAGACCCGGCGCGTGGTGCGGAAGTCCGTCGTGGAGCAGCAGCGTGCCCTCGCCTGGCGTCATCCCGAACCGGACGCGCTGTCGTCGCTGGTACGCAGCACCCGGCTCTGGGAACGGCGGTCCACGGACGACGACTTCGCCGAGGTACGCATGGGGGTGGGCGACCAGCGTCTGGCCATGAAGCTGACGCCGCTGTCGACCAAGCCCGTCGAGGACCTGGAGCCGCTGTCGGCGCACGCGCTGCGCAGCTTCACCAAGGCCTACTCCACCGTCCGCGACCAGCCCATCGCGATCTATCTGCGGGCCTGGTCGAAGGTGCTGTTCCGCGGGGACGACAAGCTGATCCGGGCCCAGGCGCGGGCGCTGCTGGCGCAGTTGGCGGTGTTCCACTCCCCCGACGACCTGTGGATCGCGCTGTGTGTCTCGGACGAGCGGCGCGCCGAATGGGAGTGGGCGAAGTGGCTGCCGCACAGTCTGCACCGGCACGAGGAGGACGGCGCCGGACCCTCCCGCATGATCGCCTCGGCCTTCAGCGAGCTGGAGAACCTGCTCGGCGCGGAGTTCCTTGAGCGTCCGTTCGCCGACCCCGACGCGGTCCCGGGACGCGAGGAGCCGTACACGGTCGTCGTGATCGACGGCTGCACCCTGCCGGCGGGGCACCGCTTCGACGGGCCCGGGTTCCGCAACGCGGTGGTGCTCGACCTCACCGGGGCGCTCGCGTGGAAGCCGGGTCGGACCACGCTGCGTCTGGAGGTGGACGGGAACGGGGTCGCGCTGGTGCGCACCGACCGTGACCGCAAGGAGCAGTCGACGGTGCTCGGCAGGCCCGACGGGCTGGGACCCGTGGGTGCGCGGGCGCTCGCCCGGCTCCTGGCGCCGTACCGGATGAGTGTGGGCGGCGACGACTCCAAGCCGCTCGCCGGCGACGTCGAGCTGACCTCGCTGCTGAACATCCCCGACCTGCACCGCCACGACCCGGCCACGCTCTGGGAGCGGTCCACGGGCGCTGCCCGGCTGCGGGTGCCGATCGCGGTGAGCGGTGAGGGCCGGCCGGTGGAGCTGGACATCAAGGAGTCCGCGCAGGGCGGTACGGGACCGCACGGCATGCTGATCGGCGCGACCGGCTCCGGCAAGAGCGAGCTGCTGCGCACGCTCGTGCTGGCGCTGGCGTTGACGAACTCCTCCGAGACGCTGAACTTCGTCCTCGTCGACTTCAAGGGCGGCGCCACCTTCCTCGGCCTGGACGAGCTTCCGCACACCTCCGCGGTCATCACCAACCTCGCCGACGAGGTGGCGCTGGTGGCGCGGATGCAGGACGCCCTGCACGGCGAGCTGATCCGCCGCCAGGAACTGCTGCGCGCCGCCGGCAACTACACCTCCGCCCTGGAGTACGAGAAGGCCCGCGCGGCCGGCACGCCGCTGCAGCCACTGCCCAGCCTGTTCGTGGTCGTCGACGAGTTCAGCGAACTGCTGGCCTCGCACCGCGACTTCATGGAGCTGTTCGTGATGATCGGCCGGCTCGGCCGCAGCCTCGGCGTGCATCTGCTGCTGGCCTCGCAGCGCCTCGACGAGGGCCGTATGCACCAGTTGGAGAGTCATCTGTCGTACCGGATCGGGCTGCGGACGTTCTCCGCGATGGAGAGCCGGGGCGTGCTCGGCGTGCCGGACGCCTACGAGCTGCCCGCGCAGCCGGGTGCCGGTTTCCTGAAGAGCGGGGTGGAGGCGCTCACCCGGTTCCGGGCCGCCTATGTCTCGGGGCCCTACCAGCGGCGCCGGGCCGTCGTGCAGGCGCAGGTGGCGCGGCAGGTGGTGCCGTGGACGGCGGAGTGGGTGGTGCCGCGCGCGCCCGCGGACCCGGACCCGGCGGGCGGGCCCGACGAAGCGGAGGGCGAGGCAGCGGGCGAAGGGGCCGATGCCGCGGACGGCGGCGGGGAGACGCTGCTGTCGGTGGCGCTGGACCGGCTGCGCGGTTCCGGGCCGCCCGCCCATCAGGTGTGGCTGCCGCCGCTGGACCGTCCCGCCACCCTGGACCAGATCCTGCCCCCGCTGGCACCCGACCCGCGGTACGGCCTGACCACGGCGGACTGGCCGCTGCGGGGGCGGCTCACGGTGCCGGTGGGTGTCGTCGACCGGCCCTTCGACCAACTGCGTGATCTGCTCACCGTGGACCTGTCGTCCTCCGGTGGCCATGTGGCCATCGCGGGGGGCCCGCAGAGCGGCAAGAGCACCCTGCTGCGCACCCTCATCACCGCGCT
Source organism: Streptomyces sp. NPDC086080 (assembly GCF_044540255.1). NCBI lineage: Bacteria > Bacillati > Actinomycetota > Actinomycetes > Kitasatosporales > Streptomycetaceae > Streptomyces > Streptomyces sp. NPDC086080. Next base: position 39,619 of record NZ_JBITRU010000006.1, on the reverse strand, counting down.
GGCCCTCACCCACTCTCCGCGCGAAGTGCAGTTCTACTGCCTGGACTTCGGCGGCGGCACGCTGGCCGCGCTGGACGAGCTGCCCCATATGAGCGGGGTGGCCGCGCGGGTGGACACCGAGCGGGTGGGCCGTACGATCTCGGAGGTCACCACGCTGCTCGCCCGGCGGGAGCGGTTCTTCCTCGAGCACGGCATCGACTCGATGCCGACCTACCGCAAGCGGCGCGCGGCGGGCGAGTTCCCCGACGAGCCGCACGGCGACGTCTTCCTGGTGATCGACGGCTGGGCCACCGTGCGCCAGGACTTCGACCGGCACATCCCCACCTTCAACGCGCTGGCCTCCCGCGGACTCAACTACGGTGTGCATCTGATCGTCACCACCGGCCGCTGGGTGGAGCTGTCGTCCTCGGTACGGGACCAGACCGGAACCCGGCTGGAGCTGCGGATGGGTGATCCGATGGACTCCCAGATCGACTCCCGCAAGGCCGCGACGATCCCGCGCAGCGCGGGGCGGGGACTGACCTCGGACAAGCTGCACTATCTGTCGGCGCTGCCGCGTGTCGACGGGGTCGAGGACGCGGACGACCTCGCGGACGGGGTGGCGGGGCTGGTCGCCGCGATCGGGGAGAACTGGGCCGGGCCCGGCGCTCCGCGGGTGCGGATGCTGCCGGCCGAGCTGCCGGCCGAGGAACTGCCGGAGGCGGAGGGCGAGCACGGGCTGCGGATCGCGCTCGGCCTGGACGAGAACGAACTGGCGCCGGTGTGGCACGACTTCACCGAGACCCCGCATCTGATCGTGGTGGGCGACACGGAGAGCGGCAAGACGAACCTGCTGAAGCTGGTCGCCCGGGGCATCACCGAGCGGTACACGCCCGCCGAGGCGCGGATCATGACGGTGGACTACCGGCGGGAGCTGGTGGAGAGCGTGCCCGAGGCCTACCGGCTCGGGCACGCGGTGTCCCTGGACATGCTGCGGGATCTGGTGGACGGGGCGGCGCGGGCGGTCAAGCAGCGGCTCCCCGGGGAGGACATCGCTCCGTCGCGGATGCGGCTGTGCGACTGGTGGCAGGGGCCGCGGCTGTTCATCCTGGTCGACGACTACGACATGGTGGGCGGCGGGCCGATGACGCAACCGTTCGCTCCGCTGCTGGATCACCTGGCGCTGGGGCACGAGGTGGGGCTGCACATGGTGGTGGCGCGGTCGTCGGCGGGCGCGGGGCGTGGGCTCAACGAGGCGTTGCTGCGGCGGTTGCAGGAGGTGAACACGCCGGGGCTGCTGATGTCGTGTCCGCCGAGTGAGGGGTATCTGTTCGGGAGTGTGAAGGGGCGGGAGCTGATTCCGGGGCGGGCGGTCCGGATTGCCCGGCGCAAGACCTTGCAGGTGCAGACGGGGCTTGTGGGGGATGCGTGGTGAGGCGTCGGGGGCCGGGGCGGGGGGAGCCGGGGGGCAGTTGCGCGACCCGGTGCTTGCGGGGTGCGCCGCGACAGGGTGAGCCGGGGGATGGTTGCGCAGCCCGGCGCTTGCGGGGTGCCGTCGCGCCCACCTGTGCCGCCCCAGCGGCACGACTGCCCGCGGGAGCGGTGGGGGTGGGCGCGGGAGCGGTGGGGGTGCTAGTGGGGGGTGGGGGGGCGCCAGTTGCGGGTGCGGCCTCGGGGGACGACCGCGGCCAGGGCTGCCAGGAGGAGGACCGTGGTCAGGCCCACCGCCGCGATGGTCAGGGCGCGGTGGTGGGGCGTGGGGTCCGTGGCGGGTGGCATGTGGGCGGGGGCCGGTGTGGGAGCGGGGGCTGTCGTGCGGTCCTGGATCAGGGAGAGGGCGGCGTACGGGTCAAGTCGGGGGATGTCGGAGGGGTAGGCGGTGTCGAGGAGGCGGCGGGTGACCTCCGGGGCCGTGAGTTCGGGGTGGTAGGCCCGTACGAGTGCGGCGGCGCCCGCGACACCCGCCGCCGCCAGCGAGGCGCCGGAGCCGATGTAGTGGCCGGAGCCCCCCGGGCCCACGCTGACCATCTCGCTGCCGGGCGCGGACAGGTCGGGCTCGTGAGCGGGCGGTGCGTTGTTCTGCCGTACCCCGGAGGGGCCGAAGTCCACGACGGCGAGCACGTCGGGCGCCGCGGCCGGCCAGTAGGGGCCCTCGGGCATCTTGCCGCCGGGTCCGAGTTCCTCGCGGGGCACGGCGTCCGGGGCGGCGGGGGCGACGACCAGCGCGTCCTGCCGCCCGGCGTGGGCGACGGCCTCGGTGAGTTCGGCGCTGCCGGTGCGCAGGGCCTGGCCGACGTAGATGACCCGGGCGCCGCGGTCCGCCGCCGTACGGATGCCGTCCGCCACGCGTGCCACGGAGGGCACTCCGCGGTCGTCGGTGCCGGGCAGGGCGAGGATCTCCGCCTGCGGGGCGATCCCGGTGATGCCGCTGCCCTTCTCCGGTGCCGCGGCGATCAGGCCGGCGGCGAACGTGCCATGGCCGACGCAGTCCTCGTCCGCCCCGCCGACGGCCTCCACCCGGCCGGACAGGCTGGGGACGCCGGAGGCGACACCCGTGTCGACCACCGCGACGGTCACACCGCCGCCGCGCGAGATCCGGTGGGTCCGGGACAGCCCGAGCGCCGTCTGCGACCACGTCGCCCCGGTGGCCGTCTGCTCCGAGGCCCCGGTGCACGGGTTGTCCTCACCGAGCCGGACCGGCAGCGGCGGCAGCAGCGTCGCTCCTGGACCGTCGGCCTCCGGGGCGGCGAAGGCCGGCCCGCCGGTGACCGGCAGAACCGCCGCGACAGCCAGTGCCAACCCCACGCTCGCACACCTCATGACATTCCGCATGAGCCGCATGATATGCACATGAAACGAACGGCGCACAACGCCAACGACACAGCAGTACAAGGAGGTTCGAGGCGTGGCACGTCACATACTCACGGTCGGCCCGGAACGGTCGGACGGCTTCCGGACGATCGGTGAGGCCCTGGCCCAGGCGCGCACCGGGGCGGTGATCCGGGTCCGCCCCGGCCGCTACGCCGAGAACCTCGTCATCCGGCACCGGGTGACCATCGTCGGTGACGGCGAGCCGGGCACGGCCGAGCTCTGCCCCCGGGACGGCACCGCCGTCACGCTCATGGCCGACGCCGTGATGCTCAGCGCCCTGACCCTGCGGGGCCGTGACAAGGAGGCCGCGGTCGTGGACGTACCGGCCGGTCAGGCCGCCCTCGACGGCTGCACCGTGACCGGTTCCGGCTGGACGGCGCTGCTGGTGCGCGGCAAGGGCTCGCTGGCCGTCCGCGACTGCCGGATCGGCAACCCCGGTGGCGCCGGCCTGGTCGACTCGTCGGAGGCCGAAAGCATCATCGAGGACTGCACGTTCGAGAACTTCGGCACCTCGGCCGTCGTCATCGGCGAGAGCGCCCGGCCGCTGGTGCGCGACTGCCGTATCCGCGGCGCCCGCGCCAACGGCGTCCTGGCGAACGGCGAGGCACGGGGCACCGTGGAGGGCTGCGACATCTCCGGCACCGACAAGCCCGCCATCGCCCTGGAGGGCCACAGCTCGACCCGTGTGCTGCGGTGCAGCGTCCACCACGCCTCGGTGGGCCTGCTGGTGACCAGCATGTCCCGTCCGGAGATCGAGGAGACGTCGTTCGAGTCCATCGCGCAGAGCGGCATCGTCGTCTCCGGCGGGGCCGACCCGCACCTGAGCGGGTGTGTGACCCGGCGTACCAAGAAGAGCGGGCTGCTCGTCCTGGACCGCTCGCGCGGAACGCTGGAGGGCTGCTCCTTCCACGGCTCCACCGAGGCCGCCGTACGGGTCGTCGAGGGCGGTGCCCCGCTGTTGCGGGACACCGTGGTGAGCGACTGCGCCGACACCGCCGGGGCGGTACAGCTCTGGGACGACTCCACGGCCGAGTTCGAGCGCCTGGAGGTCCTGGACGCGGCGGGCGTCGGCATCTCGGTGCGCTCCGCCGCCGACCCCCTGCTGCGCCACGCCCGGATCACCGGCGCGGGCGGCCACGGCATCGAGTTCACCGACGACGCCCGCGGCCGGCTCGAACACTGCGCGGTCGAGTCCGCGGGCGGCTGCGCGCTGAGCATCGACGACGACGCCGACCCCCGGATCAGCGACACCGTACTGAGCTCCGCAGCCCGCTCGGGCGTCCTCGTCGGGGAACGCGGCCGGGGCACCCTGCGGGACTGCGAGATCGGCGACAGCGCCGACGCGGGAGTCGGCGTCCGGGACGGCGCGGAGATCACCCTGGAGCGGGTCCGGGTGCACGGATCGAGAGCCCATGGGGTCCAGGTGTCGCGCGGCGGCCGGGCCGTCCTCGACTCCTGCGAGATCTCCGGCAGTACGGGCGACGGCATACGGATCGACAGCGGGGAACCGGTCGACATCACCCGGTGCGTCGTGCGCGACAACCGCGGCGCGGGACTGCGCCAGAGCCGCGCGGGTGAACGGCTCACGGTCGCATCGCTGACCAGCGCGGACAACGGACTGCCGGACAGCTGGGGCGAGTCGGCCGAGCCGGTCGGCGAGGACGGCGCCCCGGGCGGGCCCGGCAGGGAGCCCGAGCCCGAGGGGCCGCTCGCCCAGCTGGAGTCGCTCGTCGGCCTGGACAACGTCAAGCACCAGGTGAGCACGCTGGTCAACCTCAACCAGCTCGCGGAGCGGCGGCGCCGGCTCGGCATGCCGGTCCCATCGATGAGCCGGCATCTGATCTTCGCGGGGCCGCCCGGCACCGGCAAGACCACCGTCGCCCGCCTCTACGGCAGCATCCTCGCGGACCTGGGTGTGCTCAGGAGCGGGCATCTGGTCGAGGTCGCCCGCGCCGATCTCGTCGCGCAGGTCATCGGTGGTACGGCCATCAAGACCACCGAGGCGTTCAACAGCGCCCTCGGCGGAGTGCTGTTCATCGACGAGGCCTACACCCTCACCGTCGAGGGCACGTCGAACGACTTCGGCCGCGAAGCCGTCGACACCCTGCTGAAGCTCATGGAGGACCACCGCGACGACGTGGTCGTGGTGGCGGCCGGGTACTCCGAGCAGATGGAGTCCTTCCTGACCGCCAACCCGGGGCTCGCCTCCCGCTTCACCCGCACCATAGAGTTCGGCAACTACGCGGTGGACGAACTGGTGACGATCACGGAAAGCATGTGCCACCGGCACCAGTTCGAGCTCGGGCCGCTGACCCGGGAGGCGCTCGCCGTACGCTTCGAGCAGATGACGCGTGATGCGACCTTCGGCAACGGCCGCGCGGCGCGCGGCGTGTTCGAGGACATGGTGGACCGCCAGGCGTTCCGGCTCGCGGCCATGGCCGACCCGGCGGAGAGCGACCTGACGCTGCTGCTGCCGATCGATGTCGGCGACGCGGAGGCGGCGGCCGTCGGCGGCGGCGGGACCGCACAGGACGCCGACGACGCCTCCGACCCGATGTCCGAACTCACCGCCATGGTGGGGCTGGCCGCCGTGAAGCGGGAGGTCGCCGACCTGGTCAGTCTGCTGACCAACGCCCGCCAGCGGATCGCCGCGGGGCTGCCCGCTCCCCGGATCAGCAACCATCTGGTCTTCAGCGGACCGCCCGGCACCGGCAAGACCACCGTCGCCCGCCTCTACGCGAAGCTCCTGCACTCGCTGGGCGTACTCCCCCGCGACTCCCTGGTGGAGGTGGCGCGGGCGGACCTGGTGGGGCAGTACGTCGGCCACACCGCCCAGCGCACCAAGGACGTCTTCACCAGCGCGCTGGGCGGGGTGCTGTTCATCGACGAGGCCTACACCCTCACCCCCGAGGGCTCGTCCAACGACTTCGGCCGCGAGGCCGTCGACACCCTGCTGAAGCTCATGGAGGACCACCGCGACGAGATCGTGGTCGTGGTCGCCGGATACACCGAGGAAATGGGGCGCTTCCTCGCCTCCAACCCCGGGCTGACCTCCCGGTTCTCCAAGTTCGTGACGTTCGAGGACTACAGCACGGACGAGCTGGTCACCATCGTGTCCCGGCATGCCGAGGCCTCCGGGTACGAGTGCGCCGACGCGACCCTCGCGGCGCTGCGCGCCCATGTGGACGCCATCCCGCGCGACCGGTCCTTCGGCAACGCCCGGCTCGCCCGGCAGTTGCTGGAGACGATGATGACGAGCCAGGCCCGCCGGCTGGGTGGCCTGAGTTCGCCCAGTCTCGCCGAACTCACCACGCTGCTGCCGGAGGATCTCCCGTCGGCCCGCTGGCAGGAGGCCGCGTTCTGACCTTCTGAGCACCTCGCAGGCGAACGCCCGCCGGTTCCGGCCGGCGGGCGTTCACCGCGCTGTCGCACCGCTCACACGGTGAACCTCACGGCTTCCAGCCAGACATCCGGAGACGTCGACCCGCCGAAGATCCAGCCCTCGGACGTCTCGCACCTCAGGCCGCCCCAGTCGTGCTGACCGAGCTTGTGGTTCTGGCAGACATTGCCCACCTCGGCACCGATGGTGAAGCCACTGAGGTTGGGCGCGTTCGACGCGGCGCTGCCCAGGACCAGATCCGTCCCGTCGGCCGCGCCCGACCACGGGGTCGTCCAACCGTCCTTCTGGATGAACTCGTTGCCGTTCACCCTCTTCACGTCCGCCACGGAGATGTTAATGGCCGTGATCGGCCGTCCCTTGCCCTCGTGACCCGCGGTGCCCCCGTCGCACACGGGGGCCGTCCAGCCGGCGCCCTTCACATGGACCCGGTAGCAGATGTGCCGGCCGGGGTTCGAAGCGGCCAGCCGCTGAACGGCGTAGGCGGCGGTGTTCGGCGGGAGCTTGGGCGGCTCGTGGTCCTCCACCTTGGTCTGCGCCTTGTTGACCGTCTTCTTGAGCGGCTTGTCGGACGAGGCCGGACTCGACACCGGAGCGCCCTGCCCGACGACCGGCTGCTGCTTCACGGCCGGCTTCTTGGCCGAGGCCTTCGGCTTGGGTGTGGACGTCGGTGTCGGCGCCGCCGGGGCGTACTCGCCCTTCGGCACCTCCAGAGGCTCCTCGTCGAGCAGCGTGTCGGACCCGGCGGCCACCGCCACGTCGTCCTTCTTGTTCTGCCGAGCGTCGTCCGTGGCCCAGATCAGCAGTGGCACCGCCAGGAGGACGACGCCCGCGATGCCGGCGGCGGCGAGCAGGGGCTTCTTCGGCTTTCCGGACGGCGGTCCGTCCCCGTCGGCACCGGCAGCCGCGGCGGCGGCCGTACCGGCGGCCCCTCCGACGCCCCGTGCCTCGGCGTCGCTCTCGGCCCGGACGACAGCGGTGCTCTCGGGGGCACCGGACACGGTGGCCGTCGTGGCCGGTTCCCCGGCCGCACCGCCGGTGGGGGCGGTCGTGCTCTCGGCGGTGTCCGGGGCCGGCCGTGCCGATTCCCTTTCCGCCTCCGCTTCCGCTTCCCCGGGACCGCTCTCCTCCGGCTCGGGCTCGGGCTCGGCCGTACGCCGGGCGGCCGGTACCGGCATCGCTCCGGGGTCGGCCGCGGCGGGCCCGAGGGACACGGCCCTGCGGACGGACGAACCGCCCGTGCCGTCGGGCCCGTCGGGTGCGGGCGGTTTCTTCTGGCTTGCCATCGTGCTCCTCAATCTGTTGGGACTGGGATGACAGGTGGTCGTATGGTGCGGCGCCCGGCCCGCTATCCGTCCTGGCCCACGCGCCCGGAGCAGCGCGGGGGCCACTGAGGGCCGTCGCCGGTGCGGAAGCCCTTGGCGAGCGCCTCCTCCAAGTGCGCGAGGGCCTTGAGGTCCAGCGCGCTCAGTTCCTCCGACCCGTCCATGTAGACGGTGGCGTTCCCGGGGAGTTCACGCAGCAGCACCACGGAAGAGCCCGTGGGCAGGGTCCGCGTGCCGAGCACCCGGAAGCCGGTCCCCGGCACGAAGACGATCTCCTCGTACGACTCCGGGGAGCCGCCCGGCCGGTCGAGCAGTTGCCGTACCTTGCGGCCGGTGACGGACCACACCGCATGGCGCACGGGAGCCCCGGCGGGGAGCTCCGAGGAACCGGCCAGGGCACTGACCGGGGCGGGGTCGTGCAGCAGCGTGCCGACCGCCGGTCCGGGCCCGTCGGTGTCCCCGCCGCGCAGCGCCACACCCCGGTAGGACGGCAGCCGGCGCAACGCGGACGCCAGGCAGCCGGCATAGGGCAGCAGGCGACCCTCACCGGTGTGCAGGTCGCGGATCAACTCGCGGTGGTGCAGCGGTCCTTCCTCGGCGGTGAGGTAGGCGTGCGCGGCGACGAGATCGGTTCGCGCCGCCTCCAGTTCGTGACCGCGCAGGGCGGGCATCCGGGTGAGCACGCGCGATACGGCGGCGGCGTGCCCCTCCCAGGCAGCGGCGGCCGCGTCCCGGAACGCGGCCCGTTCGGCGGCCCCGCTGACGTGCCCGGGCACGAAGGGGAGTTCGGCACGGTCCGGGACGGACGCGGCGCCGCTCCGCGGCCCCGTCCGCGCCCCGGTACCTGCCGTCGTCCCGGCGACGCGCCCCGGCCCGTCCCCCTGGCCCGGCCTCCGCCCACCGGCGGCGGCACCCGCGCCGGGCTCCACCGGGGAGCCATCGCCGACAGCCGCCCCGCGACCGCCCTCCGACACCCCACCGGCCTCGGAGCCCCGCTCGCCCCCACCCTCCGACACCTCAGCGGACACAGGGCCCTCGCCGGCCCTCCGCCCCACCGAGGACGACCCCGAACCCGCCCCACCTTCACCAACCGACACCGCACCGGACACGAGCTTCTCTGCGGGCGTCCCCTCCGCAAGGGGTTCCGCTCGCCCGTCGCGCGCGGTCGTGCCCTCACCGGTTTCCCCGGACTCGGCAGGTACCGGAAGAGGACCTGACGGCGCATCCCCCGACTTCCCCGGAGCGGGGGCTTCGGCGGCCACCTTCACCTGACGCAGTCCCGGCGGCGGAACGGGCCCACCCTGCGAGGAGACCCCCGGTCGATCAGGAGCGCCCTCCTCGTGGTGAGGATCCGGCGCCGCACCGGGGCCGGAAGCCGAAGGAGCGCGGCCGACGCCGGTGACGGCGGCGGGCCCGCCGCCGTCACCGGCGTCCGGGAGCGCGGCAGGCGCCGAGGCCGGTTCCCCGGGCTCCGCGGCCCGGGGCTCGACGGCGGGCGTGATGTCACGGCCTGTCGGCCCACCGCCAGGTGCGGCTGCCACCGAGGGCGCGGCGGCCGTAGCGGAAGCATGGGTCGTCGCCGTACCGGACGCCGGCGAAGCCGGACCGGGCACCCGGACCGGCGCACCGGACGGCGGAGCCTGACCGGTCCGCACGGCCGACGGGCCGTCAGCGGACGCGACCGGCCGACGCGCCCCCTCGCCGGCCGGCGACGCACGCCCGGCCTTTCCGGCCGGCCGGCCCTCGGCAGCTCCGTCCGGCCGCCGCAGCGCACCGGTTCCGGGCCCGGTGGCCGGGACGGCGGAGGACGTACTCGGCCTTCGCGCCACCCCGCCGGACAGCGAGGTGTCCCCCACGACCCCACCATCAGGCCCGCCGGCCCCCGGCGCGGCAACCGGACCGGGCTCCCGCACCGCACCGCCGGGCGTCGGGGCGTGACCGGACAGCGCGGCACCGGTGGACGTCGGGGCACCGCCGGACGTCGAGGCACCGCCGGGCAACGCGCCGTGGCCGGACGTCGAGGCACCGCCGGGCAACGCGCCGTGGCCGGACGTCGAGGCACCGCCGGGCAACGCGGCGTGGCCGGACGTCGAGGCACCGCCGGGCAACGCGGCGTGGCCGGACGTCGAGGCACCGCCGGGCAACGCGGCACCGCCGGGCAACGCGGCGTGGCCGGGTGTCGGGGCGGGCCGCGGTGACCGGCCGGAGGTGACATAGCGGATGCCCGGTATGCCCTGTTCGGCGGCCAGCCGGCGCAGCGCGCCGTCGCCCGCCAGGAGCCTGCCGCGGACCAGCAGGGTGGTGCGGGACCTGATGTCGGTGCCGAGGCCGCGCAGGAGACGGGACAGCGCGGGCAGCAGGGAGTCGTCCAACGGCTGGCCCGGCATGCCCAGTTCGATGGCGCACACCTCCGGATCGACGGCCGGTCCGAGCGGTCCGGGACGGGGTCCGTCCGGTGCCCACAGCGCGAGGCCCGCCCGGGTCACCGTCGCCTGCCAGCGGTCCGTCAGCCGGACCGTCCCCGGTTCACCACCGCCGAGTATCCAGTCGGGCGGGTGGAGTCCAACCGGTCTGGGTACCGGAGCCCGCCCCTCGGAGTCCACCGGCCCACAGACCACGGACGACACGAACGGCCGCCAACTCGGCCTCCCGTCCCGCCCGATCAGCGTCGTCCGGGGAGGAGTTCCGGGCGGGGCGTGGTCGTCGAGCAGCGGCAAGCCGGTGAGCACCTCCACCTCGGTGCCGAGCCGGTCGGCGACCTGCTGCCCGAGCCGCAGCACATCGCGTCGCCCGCCCGGCGCGAGCCGGGAACGGGCGCGCTCGGCCTCCGGCAGCGCGGCGAGTACGGCGGCCACCTCGTCGGCGGCGACGTCCTCCGCCTGCGGGGCACCCACCAGTACCGTGAGGCGCTCGAAGTCGACGGGCATGGAGAAGCACAGGTCGTCGGGGGCGGGGCCGGGCGCCTCGGCCGGGCGGATCAGCACACCGGCCGGGACCCGGTCCACGACGCAGCCGCCGTCCGTGCGGTCGGGCACCCCGTCCAGCGCCTCCTCCCAGGCGGGCGACGGAGCACGCGGTCCCAGCTTCCGGGGTTTCGCGCCGGGCGCGAACCTCCACCAGCCGCATCCCGGGCGGGAGTTGCCGTGGACGAAGAGCGCGCCCCCGGGGGTGATCAGGACGACCCCGTCGGGAGCCGTCACCTCCAGTTCCCAGGCGTCGGCGATCCTCCGGGCGAGGCAGGGCCGGTCCAGCCGGTCGTCGCCGGCGCCGGACATGACGAGCCGGATCCGGTCGGTGTCCCGCGCGCGGAGGGAGTCGAGCAGCGCGCCCAGCCGTGCCAGGTGCTCTGCGGCTGCCACTGCGCCGACGGGGGCGGAGCCCACGATCACGGTGACGACGTCGTCCTCCCCGCCGACGGCGCCCGCGACCTCCGCCACGACGTCCAGGGGGAACGAGTCGTCCTCGACCGAGCGCACCAGCAGCACACCGTCGACGTCCTCGACGGGCGGGCCGGCGACGCCACCCCCGCTTCCGCCGCCGTTCGCCCCGTCGGCGGGGCGCACCGCGCCACGGCGGCCGGCGCCGGAACCGGAGTCGGATCTGCGTCCCCGGCCGGGTATCACGGACGACCAGCGGCTCACGCGTCCGTCCCCCGGACCGGCTGTACAGCCTCGGTCGGCACGCTCGACGCGGCACGGGCGCCGTCGGGGCCGGACCGCCACCGGCCGGTCATCGCCCACTCCGGGGGTCTCCCCGCTCCGGACCACATCGGGTCGACCACCCCCAGCCACTGGCCCGCTTCACGGATGTCGTCCTGCCGGCTCATCTCTGTCCTCGTTCGGTGCGTCGAAGTGACGTCGCGGTCCCCGCCCTGTCACCGGCGTCGTCGTACCGAAGGATGCGGCGCGCGGTCGTGGCGTCCGTGACAACGCCGGTGAGCAGTGTGGAGTTCAATGCGGCGCGCACCGCCTCGGTGCCGTCTCCACCGGCCGCGACGCCGATCAGCTCCGCGGCGCCACGGAGTTCCGCGGCGCCGACCGCGATCGTGCGGGCGGTGAGCGTGGTGGGCAGCATCCGGCCGGCGGTGTCCAGGATCTGGCCGGCCATTTCGGCGCAGGCCCCCGCCTCCCGGAGTTCCTGCCGCTCCCGCTCGGACAGGGCGGCGAAGACCGGGGAGTGCGGCGCGTCCCAGGCGCCGATGCCGACGACGGCCTTGGTGACCTGGCCGAACCGGTCCAGGGTCGCGGCGGTGGCGGGCTGGCTGCGCAGCACGGCGGCCGTCACGGCGTCGGGCAGCAGGAAGGGGGTGTGGAGCGGGAAGGCCCTGCCCCCGCCCGCGGCAGCCGTACGGTGGACCGCCGCGATCGCGGCGTCATGGGCGAGGTCCTGGCCGTGCACCCCGGTCAGCTGGACCACGTCGCACAGCGGCAGCCGGATGACGGCCTCGCTGAGCGCGTCGGCGGCCTCGCTGCCGTCCAGTCCGATGACGTCGCCCTCCACGGCGATCTCCGAGAGCAGCCGGGCCGCCGCCGTGCCGAGCCAGCGCACGTCCTGGTGCCGGCCCGCGGTGTTGTCCTCGGTGCGGGACAGGTCGACAACGATGCCGTGACGGAGCCCGAACTCCTCGGTCAGCTCCCGTCCGAGCGTGACGTCGATCTCGGCCGGGACGGTGATGTCGATGCGCACGATGTCGTGGGCCAGGGCCGTGTCGAGGAGGCGGGCCACCTTGAAGCGGCTGATACCGAACTCCTTGGCGATCTCCACCTTCGACCGGTTCTCCAGGTAGAAACGCCGGGCGACGGCGGCTGCGAGAAGCATGTCGATCGGCGCGGGCAACGCCACCGCCTCGGCCGGTTCGACCATGTCGTTCCTCCGCGCCCTGATTGTTCATCAATTCATGCTTGAACCACCCTAGTTCATCCGTTCGAGGTGACCGGCGCATTACGGAGGGGCGACGCGGGGGTGACACCAGGGGCCTCGGTGACGGATGGGACCGAACGCGCCGACTTCCTTGCGGGTCACCGGCATCAGACCGGGAAGGAAGCACACACCGACGACCGTGCTGGACAAGCACGTCGTGGACGTCTCCAGCAGGTCGTCGGTGAGGGAATAGGCCGGGAACGCCTCCTGGGCCCTGGCCTCCTGGCCCTAGCCCCGGAACTCCGGCTTGCGTTCCGCGGAGGCCTCGGCCAGCGCCTTGGTGACGGCCTCGGTGCCGGCGCGCAGACCGTAGACCGGGGTGCCGGGCTGCTGGCGCCAGGAGTCGTCGATGCCGCCCGCGTCCACGGTGTCGAAGCCGAGTTCGTCGATCAGGGCCCGGACCTTCCGCTTGGCCGCCTCGTCGTCACCGGCGACGGGGAGGGCCATCCGGTCGGGTGCGCCTGCGGGGCGGTGGCGGTCCAGGATGTCCTGGGCGTAGGTGCCGTTGAAGGCCTTGATCACGGCGTGACCGATCCGGCGTTCCGTCCAGCGGCTCTCGGTGATGCCCTCGTCCTCGATGCCGGCGATCCTGCCGTCGCGCTGCCGCGGGTAGTAGTTGCCGGTGTCGATGACGGCCACGCCCTCCGCGGCCTCGTCGAACAGGCCGGAGGGGAGGTCCGGCACGGCCTTGAGGGGTACCGTGACGACGACGATCTCCGCGCCCCGCGCCGCGTCCTCGGTCCGCACCGGGGTCGCGCCCGTCTCCTCGGCCAGGTCCCCGAGTGTGTGGGGGCCGCGGGAATTGGCGACGGAGACGTCGTGGCCGAGGGCCGTGAGCCGCCGCGTGAGGTTCCCGCCGATGTTGCCCGCCCCGATGATGCCGATCTTCATGTTCCGCTCGCCTCGCCCTTCCGGGGGTCGATGTCCGCTTCGGTTCCCTTCGGGAACCCGCATGATCGGCACCAACCTCCCGGACGGGCGGACTATTCCGGATCTACCGGACCAGATGCGCCCAGAATTCGTCGAAGGACAGGACCTTGTCGCCGTCCAGGTCGCGGGAGGCGATCAGGGCCTCCGCGACCGCCTCGGTGACGTTCCAGTCCCCGCCCTGGGCCAGTGCGGTCTTGAACTCGGCGGCGGTGATGAACCCGTCCCCGTCCGTGTCGATCCGCTCGAACTGCTTGCGCGCTTCCTCGATGTCCGCCACCGGTCCGCCCCTCGTTCCGTTCTGTGCCGTCGTACTGACACCGGTCAGATTATCGGGCGGCCGGAGACGACGAACACGCCGGTGGCACGGGCGAGTTCGCCGAGGGTGGGAAGTCGGGTGCCGTCGTCGATCATCTCTGGGAGTCTGGTCCTTCCCGTGGGTGCGGACGCAAGGAGCAGGCGGGTGGCCGACAGGCTGAAGGAGATCCTCGACAAAGCGGCGCGCGGCGTCTTCCCGGCGGCGGACGGACGGACGACCGTGGTGGACCAGCCGTCGGCCCGGGACGCGGGGGTCCTGGCGTTCACCGCGCACTCCGTCGTCTTCACCGACGAGGATCCCGCGTGGGTGCGGCGGACGCTCGCCGGGGCCGACTGCGACGCCCTGGCCGCCACCATGAACGTTCGTTTCCTGGCCGCCTTCACGGAGCGTACGGGGCGGCGGACGGACACAATCGACGTGATGACGGTGGCCGAGCCGCTGCCGGGCGGCCCGCCGCCCGCCCTGGAGGAGATCGGCGACCCCGGCCATCCCCGGGTGGTGAGCGCCCGCCGGCGGCGCGACGACGTGCGGGTGTGGACGGCGGACGGGGGCGTGCTGATCCTGGGGCGTGGCCTCGCGGGCCGGCTGGAGGTCGCGGTGGAGGTGCCGGAGGAGGCCCGGCACCGGGGCCTGGGACGGCGGCTGGCGCGGGCGGCGCGGCGGCTGGCCGGGGGCGAGCCGGTGTGGGCGCAGATCTCCCCGGGGAACGCTCGCAGCCTGCGGGCGTTCCAGGCGGCGGGGTACCGGCCGGTCGGCTCGGAGGCGTTGTTCCTTCCGGGCCCCTGAGTTCCTTCCGGGCTCCTGAGCTCGCGAGGAGGCCGGGCTCTCAGCGGTCCGTGACGCGCATTTCGAACCAGGTGGTCTTGCCCCGGGGCAGCAGGTCGACACCCCAGCGGTCGGCGAGTCTGTCGACGAGGAAGAGGCCGCGGCCGCTGGTGTCCAGGTCCTGGACCGGCATGAGACAGGGCAGTCCGCGGGACGGGTCGCGGACCTCGATACGGATCCAGCCGCGCCGCCGGCGCATACGGAGGCCGAAGACACGGGCTCCGGTGTGGCGTACGGCGTTGCCGACCAGTTCGGAGACGAGCAGGACGGCGTCCTCGGTGATCTTGGCGTTGAGGCCCCAGTGGCGCAGGACGACGATCTGGACGAGTCGGCGGGCGGTGGCCGCGGACTCGGGGCGGGACGGTAACGGAACCTCGGCATCCGTCGGGTTGCCGAACAACTCCAGCGCCTTCAGGGCGCGTTCGTCCTCGACCGTCGGCGACCAGCGCGACACGGTCGCACGTCCGTCTCCCCGCGGCTGTTCCCTGCCATCCAGCCCCGCCATGCCCCCATCATGGCCGTCCACAGGGGCCTCCGGGGCGGTTCCGGGGGAATACGCCCCCTCCGCGACCCCCTCGGACACCGGGCCCCCGACATATGCGGCTGGCACTTCGGAGTCATCGGAAGCTCGTGCTACCTGCGGGAACGGCTCGCTCTCAGGCAATCGACGGGCTCCCTCGACACGAACGGCTTAAGGGTGCACCAAGGCTCCCACAATCCGCCCCGTCGAGGGGCCCGGATCAGACATCGTGTCAATTGCAATCCCCCGAAGCGGTTTTCAGCGAGACGTCACAGGAACTTCGCCTTGCCGGGGCCCTCCTCCACGAAGCTGCGCATCCCCCGCTCCCGGTCCTCGGTGGCGAACAGGCCGGCGAACCAGTTGCGTTCCACGGCGAGGCCGGTCTCGATGTCGGTCTCCAGACCGGTGTCGACCGACTCCTTGGCCGCGCGCAGCGCCATCGCCGGGCCCTGGGCCAGCTTCGCCGCCCACGCGTGGGCCTGCGTGTAGACCTCCTCGGCGGGGACCACACGGTCGACGAGACCGAGGGTCAGCGCTTCGTCGGCCCGCACCTGGCGGCCGGTGAAGATGAGGTCCTTGGCCCTGGAGGGGCCGATCAGCCGGGACAGCCGCTGGGTGCCGCCGGCGCCCGGGATCAGGCCGAGCAGGATCTCGGGCTGGCCCAGCTTGGCGTTCTCCCCGGCGATGCGATAGTCGGCGCAGAGGGCGAGCTCGCAGCCCCCACCGAGCGCGTAGCCGGTGACGGCGGCCACGACCGGCTTGGGGATACGGGCGACGGCGGTGAAGGAGTCCTGCAGTGCCCGGGACCGCACGACCATCGCCGCGTGGTCCATGGCCTGCATCTCCTTGATGTCCGCACCCGCCGCGAACACCTTCTCACCGCCGTAGATCACCACGGCGCGCACGTCCTCGCGCCGCGTGGCCTCCTCGGCGAGTTCCTTCAACCGGTCCTGCGTGGCGATGTCCAGCGCGTTCATGGGCGGCCGGTCCAGCCGCAGCGTGCCGACGCCTTCGGCGACTTCGAGATGTACGGTCATGCTCCGCAGGTTAGCGGGCGTTCACACGCGGGGACACCACGGGCCACCCCCCCGGCCCCACCGGGCCGGTCCGGCCCGGCCCGGTCCGCACCACCGCGCGGGGACCCCTTCCCCCCATGGACCGGTTGAGGAGGACGTACCACGATGAGGACACGGATCAAGCTGACCAGGGCCGGTGAGGCATTCCACGGACGGCTCACGGCGACGCAGACGGACCTGATGGGCAAGGCGCTGGGGCTCCTCGACGACTGGGCCTCCACGGACGAGGCCCTGGTCGTACAGCTCGGCGCGGACCG
Source organism: Streptomyces sp. NPDC086080 (assembly GCF_044540255.1). Taxonomy (NCBI): domain Bacteria; kingdom Bacillati; phylum Actinomycetota; class Actinomycetes; order Kitasatosporales; family Streptomycetaceae; genus Streptomyces; species Streptomyces sp. NPDC086080. The sequence goes on along the minus strand of NZ_JBITRU010000006.1, from coordinate 23,203 downwards.
CGAAGAGGTCCGCGCCGAGCTGTACGACAGACTCCAGGGCGACCACAAGACCTCCCGGGAGTTCACCCTGACCGCCCGCGAACTGCACGTCATCCATGCGGCGATCACGGCCATAGCCCCGATGTTCCTGTCGAACAGGGGATTCTCGGAGGAAGGGTTCTACAACAGGACCAGCTTCTTCCGGGAGAACTTCGACGCCATGGCGTTGAGCATCGTCCATGCTGTGTCCGAGGCCACGGCGCCGTAGGCGACCCGGCCCCCCACACACATAGGCGGGCCGCACCCCACGTCGGGGTACGGCCCGTTCGATTCACGGCCCCGCACCCGGCACCTCGGGAATCCGGCGAGAACAGCCGGTGGTGGGCCGGGGCAGGCGTTCCTGTCCCCCGCGCCCCGGACGGGGCGCGAGGCGCGGCGTGTCCCTACGCCTTCCACTTCTCCCAGGACATGTTCCAGCCGTTGAAGCCGTTGTCCGGGGCGACCACTGCGTCGTTGGAGTTCTTCACGACGACGACGTCGCCGACCATGGAGTTCTCGAAGAACCAGGCGCCCGGCGCCTTCTTGTCCCAGCCGCCGCGCACGTCGCGCAGACCTATGCAGCCATGGCTGGCGTTCCAGTTGCCGAAGGCGTCGCCGCCCCAGTAGTTGCCGTGCAGGAAGGTGCCGGAGTTGGTCAGGCGCATGGCGTGCGGGACGTCCTTGATGTCGTACTCGCCGCCGTAGCCGACCGTGTCGCCGTTCATCCGGGTGACCTTCAGCCGCTCGCTGATGACCATCTGGCCGTTCCAGGTCTCCATGCCGGCCGCGCCGGTGGTGACGGGGATGGTCTTGATGACCTTGCCGTCCCGCTTCACGGTCATCTTGAGCTTCTTGGCGTCCACGACGGAGACCTGCTCGCGGCCGATGGTGAAGGAGACCCTCTTGGACTGCTCGCCGTAGACGCCGTCCCGGCCCTCGACACCGTCGAGGTTGAGGTCGACGGTGACCTTGGTGCCGGCCTTCCAGTACTTCTCCGGACGGAAGTCGAGCCGGTCGTTGCCGAACCAGTGGCCCTCGACCTCGACGGCCGGCTCGGTGGTGATGCGGACTGCCTTCTCGACGTCCTCGGGGTTGGTGATGCCCCGGGTGAAGCGGATCGAGAACGGCATGCCGACGCCGACCTTGGAGCCGTCCTCGGGCGTGAAGTGACCGACGAAGGTGTTCTTCGGCGTCAGCGTGGTGAAGCTGGAGTCCTCCGCCGCGGTGCGGCCCTCGGAGTCCTTGGCGACCGCGTGCACCGTGTACTCGGTGGAGGCGGCCAGATGGGTGGACGGCGTCCAGGACGTGCCGTCACCGGACATCTCACCCTCGACCTTGCCGCCGTCCGGGTTCTTGACGACGACTTCGGTCAGCTTGCCCTTTCCGGCGGTCACCTTCAGCGCGCCGGAAGTCTTGACGGACTTCGCGCCGTCCTTCGGCGCGATGCTCACCACGGCCTCGGACTGCTTGCTCTGTGCCGCCGTGGAGTCCTTGCCCTTGCCCTTGCCGTCGTCCGTGCCGGTCCCCGCGTCCGACCCTCCGCCGCCGCAGGCGGTGACCGCCAGCGTCAGTCCGAGTGCCAGCGCCGCCAGCTTCCTGCCGCCGCGCCCCCGCGCGCCGGCCGACGCCCCCGATATCGGCCCCACGTTCACTTGTTTCTCCCCTCGGCGGGCCTGGACCCGCCGGACCCGCGCCCCCACGCGCCCCACGCGCGCTCGGCGCATAGTAAGCACAGGCCAGGGAGGTTCTGTGCGGCGGTTTTGTCACCGTTCCGTTCCAAGTTCAACGGCCCGCCCGAGGGTTCGGCTCAGCGTCGCTTCACCGCGCCGCCCGCTGTCCACTCCTTCCAGTTCATGTTCCAGCCGCCGAGGCCGTTGTCCGGAGCCACCTTCTTGTCCTTGCTGTTGACGACCTCGACGACATCGCCGACGAGACTCCGGTCGAAGAACCAGCCCGCCGGGGTGTCCGCGCCGCCGCCCTTCACATCGCGCAGGCCGACACAGCCGTGGCTGACGTTGCTGCGGCCGAAGACATCGGCCTCGGCCCAGTAGTTGCCGTGCAGGAACGTGCCCGAGCTCGTCAGCCGGATGGCGTGCGGGACGTCGGGGATGTCGTACTCGCCCTTGCCGTCGTCGTCGGTGAAGCCGACCGTCGCGCCGTTCATGCGGGTGACCTCGAGCATCTCGGTGATCACCATCTTGCCGTTGTACGTGGGTGTCTTCCGCGCCCCCGCCGTGACCGGCACGGTGGTCAGCAGTTCCCCGTCCCGCCGCACCCGCATGGTGTGCGCGGAGGCGTCGACCACCGACACCTGACTGCGGCCGACGGTGAAGGTGAAGGTGCGGCGCTGGAGGCCGTACACACCGGGCGCTCCCTCGATGTCGCGCAGGTTCAGGTCGACGGTGACCTTGGTGCCGGGTTTCCAGTAGTCCTCGGGGCGGAAGTCCAGGCGGGAGTCGCCGAACCAGTGCGGGCGGATCTCGACGGCCGGGCGGGCGGTGACGCGGACGGCACGCTCGACGGCCGCGCGGTGGACGATCTTCCGGTTGAACTCCAGGGAGACGATCATGCCGGTGCCGACGGTGGAGCGGTCCTCCGGGGCGAGGTAGCCGATAAAGCGTTCCTCCGGGACATGGGTCGTGAACGTGGTGTGCCGGGCGGAGCGGCGGCCCTGTCCGTCCACGGCCACCGCGTCGACGGTGTACTTCGCGGCCAGCGCCAGCCGTTCGTCGTCGGGTTTCCAGGTCAGGCCGTCGGCGGAGAGCCGGCCGGGGACCGGGGACTCCCGCGCGTCCTGCGACACGACGACCTTCACCGACTCCAGCCGCCCCTCCGGTACCCGCACCCGCAGCGCGGAGCCGGGACGTACGCCCTCGCTGCCGTCGGCGGGGGTCACCCGGATGACGTCCCCGCGGCCCGGTGGCCCGAAAACCCCGTCGACGGGTCCGTCCGGGGTGCACCCGGCGGTTCCGGTCAGCAGTCCTGCCCATGCCCCTACGACGGCCAGCGCGGCCCTCGCGCGCCGTGCGCGCCCAGTTACGTGCCTCACGCGCTGCCCAACGACGGGCCCCGCCTGTCGGAAACGACCGTTCCGCCCCCCGGGGAAACGTGAGTGCGAGGCATGCTCTGGGCAGAACTGTGGGAGGACGACGCGCCGGGGAGCCGCGGCGGAGCCGATGGGACGGGTCACCGCACACACCCCTGTCCGCCGTCGTCCCCCACGAGCCGCGGGAGGCTGACAGGTGTCCAGCGCAGCCGAGCAGGAGGCGGTGGCCGCGGAACGGGCCACCGGGGACGGGCGCCCGGCCGTCGTCGTGAACGGCGCGCGGCCGGTGCAGCCCGTGCCCACGGTGCCCGTGCGCCCGGGACGGCCGACGCCGCTCGGCGCCCGGTTCCGGGTCGGGCCGGACGGGGTGGCGGGTACCAACTTCGCGCTGTGGGCGGGCGGCGCGGAGGGAGTGGAACTGTGTCTCTTCGACGAGCACGGCAGGGAGAGCCGCGCCCGGCTCACCGAGCTGACGCACGGCATCTGGCACGGCTTCGTGCCGGGCGTGCTGCCCGGCCGGCGGTACGGCTACCGGGTGCACGGCCGCTGGGACCCATGGACCGGCGCCCGCTGGAATCCGGCGAAGCTGCTGCTGGACCCGTACGCGCGGGCCGTGGACGGGGACTTCGCTCTGCCGCCCGAGGTGTACGGGCACGTCCGCGACTGGCCCGAGCAGCATGTCGCGGACACCGTGCGCGACGACCGCGACTCGGCTCCGTACGTCCCCAAGGGTGTGGTCGTCCATGACGACGACGACTGGGCGGACGACCGCCGGCCGAAGACCCCGTGGGCGGACTCGGTGATCTACGAGCTGCACGTCAAGGGCTTCACCCAGCGGCACCCGGACGTCCCGGAGGAACTGCGCGGCACCTACGCCGGTCTCGCGCATCCCGCGGCGGTCGAGCACCTGGTGAAGCTCGGCGTGACGGCCGTCGAGCTGCTGCCGGTGCACCAGTTCGCGCACGAGGACCATCTGCTGCGGCGCGGGCTGCGCAACTACTGGGGCTACAACTCCATCGGCTACTTCGCCCCGCACGCCGGTTACGCGGCCTCCGGGACGAGGGGGCAGCAGGTCGGCGAGTTCAAGCGGATGGTGCGCGCCCTGCACGCGGCCGGCATCGAGGTGATCCTCGACGTGGTCTACAACCACACCGCGGAGGCGGGCGAGCTGGGCCCCACGCTGTCGCTGAAGGGGATCGACAACCGCGGCTACTACCGCCTCCAGCCCGACGCGCGCCGCTACGCCGACTACACCGGCTGCGGCAACACCCTGCACGTCGTCCAGCCGCACGTGCTGCGTCTGATCACGGACTCGCTGCGCTACTGGGTGACCGAGATGGGCGTCGACGGCTTCCGCTTCGACCTGGCGGCCGCGCTGGCCCGTTCGATGCACGACGTCGACATGCTGTCGCCGTTCCTCGCGGTCATCGCGCAGGATCCGGTGCTGCGCCGGGTGAAACTGATCGCGGAGCCCTGGGACGTCGGCTCCGGCGGTTACCAGGTGGGCGCGTTCCCGCCGCTGTGGACGGAGTGGAACGACCGGTACCGCGACGCCGTACGGGACTTCTGGCGGCACGCGCTGCCGGACGTACGGGAGATGGGCTACCGGCTGTCCGGGTCGAGCGACCTCTACGCGTGGGGCGGGCGGCGGCCGTACGCCTCGGTCAACTTCGTCACCGCGCACGACGGGTTCACCCTGCGGGACCTGGTGTCGTACGACCGCAAGCACAACGAGGCGAACGGCGAGGGCAACCGGGACGGCACCAACGACAACCGGTCCTGGAACGGCGGCGCGGAGGGGGAGACGGACGACGAGGAGGTACGGACGCTGCGGCGACGGCAGTCGCGGAACCTGCTGACCACGCTGCTGCTGTCGACGGGGGTGCCGATGCTGGTCGCGGGCGACGAGATGGGCCGCACCCAGCGCGGCAACAACAACGCCTACTGCCAGGACAACGAGATCGGCTGGGTGGACTGGTCCCTCAGGGACGACCCGGACTGGCGCCCCCTGTTCGAGCTGGCCTCCCGCCTGACCGCCCTGCGCCGGCGGCACCCGGTGCTCCGCCGTCGCGCCTTCTTCTCCGGGCGCCCGCACTCCGCGGACGGGCTGCGCGACCTGGCCTGGTTCACCCCGCACGGCACGGAGATGACCGAGGAGGACTGGTACGCGCCCGCCGCCACGCTCGGCATGTACCTCTCCGGGCGGGACATCCCGGGGCGCGACGAGCAGGGGGAGCCCATCCTCGACGACAGCTTCCTGGCCGTCCTGCACGCGGGGCACGGCCCGGTGGAGTTCGCGCTGCCGGGGCCGCCGTGGGCCGAGCGGTACGAGGTGGTCGTCGACACCGCGCGGGAGGAACAGGACCGGGCACCGGCCGTGGAGCACCGCGCGGGGACCCGGATCACCGTGGCCGGACGATCGGTGCTGCTCCTGCGGGTCCGGCCCTGACCGTGCCGGCACGGTCGGCCGAGGATGCCCCGGTCGTACGCCACCGCTACCGCCACCCGTTCCTTGGCTCCGGGTTCGGGGGCGATCCGTCAGCCCCTCCGGCGTTTGAGGAGCGGGGTCCGGGGCGGAGCCCCGGGGTCGGGACGGGAAGGGGCGGCGGGGGCGATCACCCGGTGGGAGGTGCCCTCGACGTCCAGGACCGGCACCCCGCGTTCGCGCGTGGACAGCGGCTCGCTGCCGGGCGGCGGGCGTACGCCCCCGCCGTAACGACGCGGCATCCGCCCAGGTCGTAGGACCAGCGGCGGAGTCCGGTCCGGCCAAAACTCGGTGGGCAGTGTCAGTGGCGAACCGTAGGCTCGCTGCTGATGCCCACGACACCTTCTCCCCCGGAACCCCGCTCCGCCGTGCGCACCCTGCTGCGGCTGTGGCCGTATGTGCGGCCCGTGCGGGCGCGGCTGTTCACCGCCGCGTTCATCGCGATCCTCGCCTCCTGCATCGGGCTGGTCATCCCGCTCGTCCTGAAGTGGATGGTGGACGGCCCGGTCGCCGACCGGGACCCGGCGGGGGTGTGGCTGGGCGCGCTCTATCTGCTGCTGCTCGGGCTCGCGGAGGCGCTGCTGTTCGGGTTCCGGCGCTGGCTGGTGGCCCGTCCGCTGTCGCATGTCGAGGCGTCGATGCGGGCGGATCTGTACCGGCATCTGCAGCGGCTGCCGGTCGCCTTCCACGACCGGTGGCCGTCGGGCCAGTTGCTGTCCCGGGCCACGACGGATCTGATGCTGCTGCGGATGTTCCTGGCCTTCCCGCTGACGTTCTTGCTGGTCAACGGAGTGACCATCCTGGTCGGCGTGATCATCATGCTGGTGCAGGACTGGACGCTGGGCCTGGTCATCCTGGTTCCGGCCGTGCCGGTGCTGATCACCTGCGTGGTGTTCGAGAAGCGGTACTCCGGGGCGGCGCGGCTGGCGCAGGATCAGGTGGGCGATCTGACGACGGTGGTCGAGGAGGGTGTCCTCGGCATCCGGATCATCAAGGGGTTCGGGCGCCACCGCAGCCAGGCGCTGGCGTTCCGGGAGCTGTCCGGGAAGCTGCGGGGCACCGAACTGCACAAGGCGCGGCTGCTCGCGACGATCCTGGGCGTCATCGTGACCCTCCCGGAGCTGGCGATCGGGGCGGCGCTGGTCCTGGGAGCCGTGCAGGTGGCGGACGGCTCGCTGTCTGCGGGCACGCTGGTGGCGTTCCTGTCCACGGCGCTGGCCCTGCGCTGGCCGGTGGACTCGATCGGCTTCCTCCTGGCCATGAGCCAGGAAGCGGCGACCGCGACGGAACGCTACTTCGAGGTCATGGACGCGGAGCCCGAGTCGGGCGCGGCGACGGGCAGTCGTGCCTCCTCCAGCGGGGGCACCCCCAGGGCGGCACGGGTGGGCGGTGGGGGACCCCCCGGTCGAGTGGGGGAGGCACCTCGCGACGCCGAGCGCCGCAGTGTGCCCCCGGGTGAGTCACGCAGCCCGGCGCCGACGGGGCGCCGTCCGCGCCCACCCGTGCCGCCCGAGGGGCACGACTGCCCGCGGGACAGCGGCCTGCGGTTCGAGAACGTCGGCTTCCGCTACCCCGACGCACCCGAAGGGACGTCACCCGTACTGCACGGCATCGACCTGCACATCCACCCCGGTGAATCCCTCGCCCTGGTCGGGGCCACCGGCAGCGGCAAGACGACACTCACCGCCCTCGTACCGAGGCTGCACGAGGTCACCGAGGGCCGTATCACCCTCAACGGAACGGACATCACCGAGATGTCCCGCGAGGAGCTGCGCTCACGCGTCGCCGTGGCCTTCGAGGAGCCCACCCTCTTCTCCGCGACCGTCGGCGAGAACGTCCTCATGGGCGGCGGCACCACGGACGAGGACCTGGCCCACGCCCTCGCCGTCGCCCAGGCCGACTTCGCCCACGCCCTCCCGCAGGGCACGCACACCCAGGTGGGCGAACAGGGCCTCAGCCTCTCCGGCGGCCAGCGCCAGCGCCTCGCGCTGGCCCGCGCCGTCGTCGGACGCCCCGACTTCCTGGTCCTGGACGATCCGCTCTCCGCACTCGACGTCCACACCGAGGCCGCCGTCGAGGCCGCCCTGCGCCGCGTGCTCGCGGACACCACGGCCCTGATCGTGGCGCACCGCCCCTCCACGGTCCTGCTCGCCGACCGCGTCGCGCTGCTCTCCGGCGGCCGCATCACCGCGGTCGGCACCCACCACGAACTGCTGCGCACCCACCCCGAGTACGCCCACCTCATGTCCGGCGCCCCGGCGGGGGCGGAGGAGGATCAGCGATGACCGCGGCCACCACCGCGCCCGTCAGGGACGAGGACGACGACCGCGCCCCCACCACCGGCGACTCCTTCGACCAGGACCAGCTGCCCGCGCCCCCGGGCGCCACCGGCGCACTGCTGCGTTCCCTGCTCTCCCCGCTGCGGGGGAAGGTCGCCGTCACCGCCCTGTTGCTGCTGCTCCAGCAGGCCGCGGTACAAGCAGGACCGCTGCTGGTGGCGTACGCGATCGACCGTGCGGTACCCGCGTTCCGCGGGAACGACAACGGGCCGCTGATCGCGGTGGCGGTGGGCTATCTGCTGTGCGCGACGGCGGCCGGCACGCTCCAGTACGCCTTCGTGAAGGCGTCCGCCCGCGTCAGCCAGGACGTCCTGCTGGACCTGCGCGGCCGTATCTTCCGCCATGCGCAGGAGCTCAGCGTCGACTTCCACGAGCGCTACACCTCGGGCCGGCTCATCTCCCGGTCCACCACGGACGTGGAGTCGCTGCGGGAACTGCTGGAGGAGGGCCTGCAGGAACTGGTGATGGTCGTCCTGTCGGCCGTGTACATCTCGGTGCTGCTGCTCTGGCTCGACCTGGGCCTCGGCGCGGTGGCCGTGGCGTCCTTCGTTCCGCTGTACCTGCTCGTACGGTCGTATCAGCGGCGGGCGGGGCGGGTGTACCGGAAGCGGTCGACGGCCATCGCCGCAGTGATCGTGAAGTTCGTCGAGACGATGAACGGCATCCGGCCGGTGCGCGCCTTCCGCCGGGAGGCGGCGAACGACGCGGAGTTCGCGGTGCTGAACCGGCGGCACGAACGGACCAACGGCGACGCGCTGCTGGAGATGGCCCGCTATGTCGTCGGCTCCCGGATCACCGCCAACACCACGGTCGCGCTGATCGTGCTGTGGGGCGCGTACCGCGTGGCGGACGGGTCGCTGGAACTCGGTGTACTGGCGGCGGCGGTCCTGTACCTCCGCCGGCTGTACGACCCGATCGACCGGCTCGGCATGTTCCTCAACTCCTACCAGTCGGCGTCCGCCTCGCTGGAGAAGATCGCCGGCCTGCTGGCCCAGACCCCATCGGTGCCCGAGCCGGTGTCCCCCCGGGAACTTCCCGGGCGCCGCTCCGGCCTGCCCGGCCGCGAGGTCGTCTTCGACGACGTCCGCTTCGCGTACCGTACCGGCGGCGAGGTGCTCCCCCGCTTCGGCCTCACCCTTCCGGCCGGGCAGACCGTCGCGGTCGTCGGCTCGACCGGCGCGGGCAAGTCGACGCTGGCCAAGCTGCTCGCCCGCTTCTACGACCCCACCGACGGCCGGGTGCTGCTCGACGGTGTGGAGCTGAGCGACCTGACGGGACGCGATCTGCGGCGCGAGGTGGTGATGGTGACCCAGGAGGCCTTCCTGTTCTCCGGGACGGTCGCGGAGAACATCGCGATCGGGCGGCCGGACGCCACCCGGGAGGAGGTCGAGCAGGCGGCGAAGGAGATCGGCGCCCACGACTTCATCGCCGCGCTGCCCGACGGCTACGACACCGACGTACGCAAGCGGGGCGGCCGCATCTCCGCCGGTCAGCGCCAGCTGGTCGCCTTCGCACGGGCGTTGCTGGCGGACCCGGCGGTACTCATCCTGGACGAGGCGACCAGCTCGCTGGACATCCCGGGGGAACGGGCGGTGCAGCGGGCGATGGCGACGGTGCTGAAGGGACGTACGGCGGTGGTGATCGCCCACCGGCTGTCCACCGTGGAGATCGCGGACCGGGTCCTGGTGATGGAGCACGGGCGGATCGTGGAGGACGGCAGCCCGTCCGAACTCATCGCCCGCACCGGCAGGTTCGCCGACCTGCACCGGGCGTGGCGGGACAGCCTGGCCTAGCCCGGACAACCCGGACAGGGGGAGAGACCACGTGATCGACGCGTACGAGGATCCCGGCACGCCCGACAGCCGGGGCGGGGCCCGCTATCTGTGGTGGCTGGTGCTGCGTCAGCCAGGGCGGTGCGGGGTGGCGGCGGTCCTCAGCTGTGTGTGGATGGTGGGGCTCGCGGCCACGCCGTACGCGATGGCGCGTGCGGTGGACGACGGGCTGGAGCCGGGTGACCTGGGGGCGCTGGCGCTGTGGGCCGGGGCCCTGCTCCTGGTGAACGGGGTCAACTCGTGGCTGGGCATCATGCGGCACCGCACGATGACCCGGGTGCGGATGGACGCCAACTTCCGCACGGTGAAGGTGGTCGTGGGGCAGACGGTGCGGCTGGGTGCCTCGCTGGAGCGGCGGACCGGAGCCGGTGAGGTCGTCACCATCGGGGTGGGCGATGTGCAGATGATCGCCCAGTCGCTCACCGCCGTCGGGCCGGGGGTCGGCGCGGTGGTGGCGTACGCGGTGGTGGCGGGGCTGCTGTTGTCGGTGTCGCCGTTGCTGGCGGTGGTGGTGCTGCTGGGGGTGCCGGTGATCGGGCTGACCGTGGGGCCGCTCGCGGGGCGGTTGCAGGGCGCGGAGACGAAGTACCGGGAGCGGCAGGGAGTGCTGACGGCGCGGATCGGCGATCTCGCGGGCGGACTGCGGGTGCTGAGCGGGCTCGGCGGGAAGCACCTGGTCTCCGACGCCTTCCGGCGCGACTCGGGGCGGCTGCGGGAACAGGGGTACCGGGTCGGGGCGGTGACCAGCTGGATCCAGGCGCTCGCCGCGGGGCTGCCGGTGCTGTTCCTCGCGGGGGTGACGTGGATCGCGGCGCGGCTGGCGGCGCGGGGCGAGATCACGGTGGGCGAGCTGGTGTCGGTGTACGGCTATGTGACCGTACTGACGTGGCCGGTGATGTTCCTCATCGAGTGCGGTTACCAGGTGAGCCGGGGCGTGGTGGCCGGCCGGCGGGTGGCGGCGCTGCTGCGGCTGGAGCCGCCGGCCGACGCCGCCACCGCCGACCCGCCGGCCGAGCCCTCCGTGCTGTACGACCCGGAGTCGGGGGTGCGGGTGCTGCCGGGCCGGCTGACCGCGCTCACCGCCGCGCACCCCGCCGACGCGCTCGCCGTGGTGGACCGCCTCGGCCGGTACGCGCCCTCGGCGGCCACCTGGGGCGGCGTCCGGCTGGACGAGGTCGCGCTCGCCCGGGTGCGGGAGCGGATCCTGGTGGCCGATCCGGAGGCCGACCTGTTCTCCGGTCCGCTGCGGGAGGTGGTGGCCGGGCGTGGGGATCCGTCCGACGAGGACGTACTGCGGGCGCTGCACGCGGCCGCCGCCGACGACATCGTGCAGGGGCTGCCCGACGGGCTCGACTCGACGGTGTCCGCGCAGGGGCGCAGTCTCTCCGGCGGTCAGCGGCAACGGGTGCGGCTGGCGCGGGCGTTGCTGGCCGACCCGGAGGTGCTGCTGGCGGTGGAGCCCACCTCGGCGCTCGACGCGCACACCGAGGCCACGGTCGCCGAGCGGCTGCGCGAGGCCCGCCGGGGCCGTACGACGCTGCTGGTCACCACCTCGCCCCTGGTGCTCACGCGGGTCGACGAGGTGGTCTTCCTGGTCGAAGGGAAGGTCGCCGCGAGCGGCAGCCACCAGGGACTTCTCGACTACGAGCCCGGATATCGGGACCTGGTGGCCAGGGACACCGAAGGAGAGGTCATGCGATGAGCGGGGAGCATCTCCCCCTCGCGGGGCCCGCCGATGTGCGCCGGGCCGCCGCCGGGCTGGTCCGGGCGGACCGGCGGGCCTTCGCCGGCGTCCTGGCGCTGAACGGGCTGGCGGCCGTGGCGGGGCTGGCCGGGCCCTGGCTGCTGGGGCGGATCATCGACGAGGTGCGGGGCGGGGGCGGCGTGGCGGTGGTGGACCGGCTGGCGCCGGTCATCCTGCTGTGCGCCGTCACGCAGTTGCTGCTGTCCCGCTGGGCCCGGTACGTCGGTCACCGCTTCGGGGAACGGACGCTCGCCAGGGTGCGGGAGCGGTTCGTGGACCGGGCGCTGGAGCTGCCGTCGTCGGTGGTGGAGCGGGCCGGTACGGGTGATCTGACGGCGCGGGGCACGGCGGACGTCACCACCGTCGGCACGACGCTGCGCGACGCCGGTCCGGCGCTGCTGGTCAACGCGGTGCAGTCGCTGTTCGTGATGGCCGCGGTGCTGGTGGTGGACCCGCTCCTCGGCGCCCTGGGCCTGCTCGGTCTGACACCGATCTGGCTGGTGCTGCGCTGGTATCTGCGCCGGGCCCGCGACGCCTACCTCGCGGAGGGCGCGGCCAACTCGGACGTGGCCGAGATCGTCGCGTCGACGGCCGCGGGGGCCCGTACGGTGGAGGCGTTCCGGCTGGAGGAACGGCGGATCCGGGCCTCCCGCGAAGCCCTGGAGACCTCCCGGCGCACCCGGTTCCACACCCTGTTCCTGCGTACGGTGTTCTTCCCGGTGGTCGAGGTGTCGTACGTCGTGCCGGTGGCCGGTGTGCTGCTGCTCGGCGGATGGCTGCACCAGGAGGGCACGGTGAGCCTCGGGGCGGTGGTGGCGACCTCCCTGTACCTGCTGATGCTGACCGGCCCGCTGGACGAAGTGCTGATGCGGCTGGAGCAGTTGCAGGCCAGTGGCGCCTCCTTCGCCCGGGTGGAGGGGCTGGCCCGGGCGCCCCGCGCGGCTCGGCGGGGTGACGTCCCGGACCCGGCCGGCGACCTCATCGACGTCACCGGGGTGCGCTACGCGTACGACGGGGGCGGCGAGGTGCTGCGCGGAGTGGACCTGACCGTCACACCGGGCGAACGGCTCGCGGTGGTGGGGCCGTCCGGGGCCGGCAAGACCACGCTCAGCAGACTGCTCGCGGGCGTGGACGCGCCGACCGCGGGAGCGGTGACGGTGGGCGGGGTGCCCGTGGCCGAGCTGGACCCGGAGCGGCTGCGACGGCAGGTGGTCCTGGTCACCCAGGAGCACCATGTGTTCCTCGGCTCGGTCCGCGACAATCTGCGTATCGCCGAACCGGCTGCCTCCGACGACGAGTTGTGGGCCGCGCTGACCGCGGTCGGCGCCGAGACGTGGGTACGGGAACTGCCGGAGGGGCTGGACACCGGACTGGGCGAGGCCGGCCACACCACCGACGGCTCACAGGCACAGCAACTGGCCCTGGCCCGTGTGGTACTGGCGGACCCCCACACCCTGATCCTCGACGAGGCGACGGCCCTGCTCGACCCGACGACCGCCCGGCACACCGAGCGTGCCCTGGCCGCCGTCCTGGAGGGCCGCACGGTCATCGCCATCGCCCACCGCCTGCACACCGCGCACGACGCCGACCGCGTGGCCGTCATGGAGAACGGCCGCCTGACCGAACTCGGCCCGCACGCAACCCTGGTGGCCGCCAACGGCCCCTACGCCTCCCTGTGGCGCTCCTGGCACGGCACCCCCACCCCACCGGCCCCCTGAGAGGTCCGGGCAACGGCCCCAGGGACGCGACCGACACCCCGAGCCCGGCGGGAAGCCCCCTCCGAAGGAGACCGGGAACCAGGCCCGCCCAAGGCCCCAAGGGGGTCTGGGGCGCAGCCCCAGGGACGGGAAAGGGAAGGGGCGGCGGGGGCGAGAATCCCGGAGCCCCACCTCCCTCAGCCCGGCACCAGCACCGCATTACCCACACCCCGCGGCGAACCGTCCAAGGCGTCGCGACCGGGTGAGATCCTCGTGGCCGGCCGATCCCCGGGAACCTCGGCATGCGCCGCGGTACGGGCCGGCTGACTGACCGCCGCCACATCCAGCTCACCGCTGCCCACCGCGACCGGGACAACGACATCGACGCCCCCGGCCGTCGCGGGGGCGTCCTCGCGCTCGTCGCCGCGTTCGCCGCCCTGGCCGCGCTGTGGGCGCTGATTCCGGAGCCGCGGACGGGGGCCGGTTCCGTCGACGTCACGCGTCTGATGCCCGCGGACGGGTGAGCCCCGCCCTGTCACGCCTTGACCGTTCGTATACCGAACCCCGACTCCCGGACAACGAACGATTTTTGGCCAATTTCTTGACGCGCTCCTGACAGGAACCGCGATCCCCTGCCACTCTTCCCACGGCCGCTCCACAGCAACCCCACAGCTCCACCCCACGGCGTCACCCCACCGCTGCACGGCGGCCACAGCTCACAGCACTTCCGTTCTGCCCGTACGGCTCACCAGCCGGCCGGTCTCCCCAGGCCGCGCGACCCGCGGCCACGCAGAAGGAGTCAGCGTTGAGAACCAGGACGTCCCACAGACGCACCCCCTACAGCACGCACCGTCGCGCCGCCGCCGTCGCCCTCGCCGGGGTGGCCGCGCTGATCGCCACGGCCATGCAGGCCGGCACCGCCGGCGCCGCACCGGAACAGGCACCCGCGGCCGCGAGCAAGGCGAAGCCGGGTTCCGAGTCGGTGAGGCTCACCCCCGCCCAGCGCGCAGCGCTGATCCGCGAGGCCAACGCCACCAAGGCGGAGACCGCCGCGGACCTCGGTCTGGGCGCGAAGGAGAAGCTCGTCGTCCGTGACGTCCTCAAGGACCGCGACGGCACCGTGCACGTCCGCTACGAGCGCACCTACGACGGTCTGCCCGTCCTCGGCGGCGACCTGGTCGTCCAGGGCGACACGGCCGGCGAGGCCGACGCCGTCGTCAAGGCCACCCGGGCCGCGCTGAAGCCCGCGACCACCACCGCCAAGGTGCCGGCCGCCAAGGCCGAGCAGCAGGCCCTGTCCGCCGCCAGGGCCGAGAAGGCCGCGGGCGCCGATGTGGACCGGGCCCCGCGCAAGGTGATCTGGGCGGCGAAGGGTACGCCGGTCGTGGCGTACGAGACGGTCGTGGGCGGCCTCCAGCACGACGGCACCCCGCAGGAACTGCACGTCATCACGGACGCCACCACCGGCGAGAAGCTGTACGAGTGGGAGGCCATCCAGAACGGAACCGGCCACACCGTCTACAGCGGCACCGTCGACCTGACCACCACCCAGTCCGGGTCGTCGTACAACCTCACCGACGGGGCGCGCGGCGGGCACAAGACCTACAACCTCAACCGCGGCACCTCCGGCACCGGCACGCTGTTCTCCGGTTCCGACGACGTCTGGGGCAACGGCACCCCGTCGAACCTGGAGTCGGCCGGCGCCGACGCCCACTACGGGGCCGCGCTGACCTGGGACTACTACAAGAACGTGCACGGCCGCAGCGGTATCCGCGGTGACGGCGTGGGCGCCTACTCCCGGGTCCACTACGGCAACAACTACGTCAACGCCTTCTGGTCGGACAGCTGCTTCTGCATGACCTACGGCGACGGCTCGGGCAACTCCAACCCGCTGACCTCGATCGACGTGGCCGCGCACGAGATGACCCACGGCCTCACCTCGAACACCGCGGGCCTGAACTACAGCGGCGAGTCCGGCGGCCTGAACGAGGCGACCAGCGACATCTTCGGCTCGACCGTCGAGTTCTACGCCAACAACTCCTCCGACGTCGGTGACTACCTCATCGGCGAGGAGATCGACATCAACGGCGACGGCACCCCGCTGCGCTACATGGACAAGCCCAGCAAGGACGGCGCGTCCAAGGACTACTGGTACTCGGGCATCGGCAACGTCGACGTCCACTACTCGTCCGGGCCCGCCAACCACTTCTTCTACCTGCTGAGCGAGGGCAGTGGCACCAAGACCATCAACGGTGTCACCTACGACTCGGCGACCTCGGACGGCCTCCCGGTCACCGGCATCGGCCGCGCCAAGGCGGAGAAGATCTGGTTCCGCGCGCTGACCACCAAGTTCACCTCCACCACCAACTACGCAGGCGCCCGCACCGGCACCCTGGCGGCGACCGCTGAGCTGTACGGCACGGACAGCGCCGAGTACACGGCGGTGCAGGACGCCTGGGCCGGCATCAACGTCGGCGCACGCCCCGGTGACGGCGGTGGCGGCGGTACGTCCTTCGAGAGCACCACCGATGTGTCGATCCCGGACAACGGTGCCGCGGTGACGTCCCCGGTCACCGTCACCGGACAGACGGGCAACGCGCCCTCCAACCTCCGGGTCGAGGTGGACATCGTCCACACCTGGAGCGGTGACCTGGTCGTGGACCTGGTGGCCCCGGACGGCACGGTGTACCCGCTGAGGAGCCGCACCGGCGGCTCCGCGGACAACATCCAGGAGACCTACACGGTCAACGCCTCCTCGGAGACCGCCAACGGCACCTGGAACCTGCGCGTGCAGGACAAGGCACGCTACGACACCGGCTACATCAGCGGCTGGAAGCTCACCTTCCCGTAAACCGGGACGAGTCCTCCTCGCGGCGCCCCGCCTTTCTCCAAGGCGTGGGCGCCGCCCTACTCTTGGGTCCCATGTCTTCGGCGGACTTCACCTACGACCACGTCGGCGCGACCCGGGACCCCGGTTTCTGCCCTCCCGGCTTCCACCCCCTGCGGGTACGGACCCGGCTCGGCGAGGGCCAGCGGGTCTTCCGGCAAGCGGCGGAGGCGCTTCTCACCTGGGAGCTGCACCGGGAGATGGGGGTCGGCATCGAGGCCACCGCCGACCGGGCGGCCCCGGACGTCGACGTCACCGTCACCCTCGCGGGGGTGGTCAAGGCGCCCTGCCGGGTGGTGTGGACGGTGGAGGAGTACCGCAGGGCAGGCTGGGCCTACGGCACCCTGGCCGGCCACCCGGAGTGCGGCGAGGAGGCCTTCGTGGTGGACCGCACGGGCGACGGGACGGTATGGCTGACCGTGTCCGCGTTCAGCCGCCCCGCCCGCTGGTACGCCCGCGCGGCCGGCCCTGCCACCCGCGCCCTCCAGCACACCTACGCCCGCCGCTGCGGCACGGTCCTCCGCCGCCTGGCCACGCGGGGCGTCGAACAGGACTGACGCCGGTACCGGCAGCCCACGCCCGCCCACGCCACCGCGGGGATCGAAACTTTCGGCCCCTCACGCCGGTGACACTCTCGGCCCTCTCCCCCGGCCCCTGACGCACGCCCCTCGGCCCAGGCGCGGCAACACCCCAGCCGCCGAAAAATTTCGGGAGCATTACGAAACCATTGACAACTCCTCCGTCGCGCAAGACCGTTGTGGCGCTCTCCGGTCGCACGTGCGTCACAGGCGTGGGACCGGTCCCTGTCGCCTCGTTGGTGAACGCCGAGGTGTGCTCGGCGTGTCCCCTGTCACCGGCGGTGCCTTCACGAGGAGGAACAGTCATGAGCGCACCCCCACACAACTCCGGCCCCCGTCCGTTCAGTCGCAGGAAGTTCGTCCTCGGCGGCACCGGGGCACTGGTGGCGGCCGCGGGGTCCGGGCTGCTGCTGCCCGGTACCGCGCGCGCCGACCAGGTTCTCACCAGCAACGCGACCGGCACCTACAACGGGTACTACTACTCGTTCTGGACCGACTCCCCCGGCTCCGTCACCATGACGCTGGGCGCCGCCGGGCAGTACAGCAGCCAGTGGAACAACACCAACAACTGGGTCGGTGGCCTCGGCTGGAGCAACGGCAGCCGTCGGAACGTCAGTTACTCCGGCACGTTCAACCCGGGCAGCAACGGCTACCTGGCGCTGTACGGGTGGACCTCCAACCCGCTGGTGGAGTACTACATCGTCGAGAACCACGGCCCGTACAACCCCGGTTCGGCCGGACAGCAGCGCGGCACGGTCAACGCCGACGGCGGTACCTACACCATCTACGAGTCGACGCGGGTCAACGCGCCGTCGGTGGAAGGCACCCGGACCTTCCAGCAGTACTGGAGCGTCCGCAGCGGCAAGCGGTCCAGCGGCACGATCAACACCGGCACCCACTTCGACGCCTGGCAGGCGGCCGGGATGCCGCTGGGTGCCTTCAACTACTACATGATCATGGCCACGGAGGGCTACCAGAGCTCCGGCAGCTCGAACATCACCCTCGGCGGCGGGGGCGGCACCCCACCGCCGGACGACGGCGGCGGCACAACCCCGCCACCGGCGACGGGCGCCTGCAGCGCCACGTACCGCACCACCAACGCGTGGAACAACGGCTACAACGGTGAGGTGACCATCACCGCGGGCAGCGGCGGTGTCAGCAACTGGCGCGTGCCGCTGACGTTCGCCGCCGGTCAGACGGTCACCTCGATCTGGAACGGCACCGCGAGCTGGAGCGGGAACGTGATGACCGTGACCCCGGTCGGCTACAACCGCACCCTGGGCGCGGGGCAGTCCGCGTCCTTCGGCTTCACGGTCAACGGGTCCAGTACCACGGCGCCATCGGTCGGGAGTTGCGGCGCGGGCTGATCCGGCGTCCCTCCCGTCACCCCACTCGGCGCGGTGCCGGCCGGCACCGCGCCGTCGGCCGCCGGGCACCGTCACCGCATCAGCAGCCCCGCCCCTTCCGCCACGTCCTCCGCCGGCACCGCCACCAGCCCCAGTTCCGCGCCGGACGCCAGCAGACGGTGGCTGGGCAGGATCCGGACCGTGTATCCGAAGGGGCCCGTGCGGTCCAGGGACAGCGGTCCCTCGTACACCCAGCGGTCCTCCTGGTCGGGGCTGCCCACCGGCTTCAGCGGCACGGCGGCCGCGTCGGTGATGCGGTCCTCCTCGTCCACCCGCCCGGCGACCGCCTGCACCTCGACGTCCTCCGGCCGCAGGCCGCCGAGCCCCACCCGCACCCGCAGCCCGAGCGTCGCACCGAGCTCCGCGGTGGCCGTTCGCACGGACGTCTCGACATGGTCGACGGTCACCCCGCGCCAGGCTCCCCGCACCCTCGCCTTCCAGGCGGCGAGCGCCCGCGCGGAGTCGTGGTCCATCTCGCGGTGGGCGTGGGCGGCCGGCGCGTACAGGCGTTCGACGTACTCCCGGACCATGCGTCCTGCCAGCACCTTCGGACCGAGCAGGCTCAGCGTCCGGCGCACCATCTCGATCCACCGGTCCGGCAGTCCGCCGCGCCCGCGCTCGTAGAAGGACCGCGTCACCCGCTGCTCCAGCAGGTCGTACAGCGCCGCGGCCTCTATGTCGTCGCGCCGGTCCTGGTCGGTCCCCACTCCGTCCGCCGTGGGGACGGCCCAGCCGAAGTCGGGCTGGAACCACTCGTCCCACCAGCCGTCGAGCACGGACAGGTTGAGCCCCCCGTTGAGCGCCGCCTTCATCCCGCTGGTGCCGCACGCCTCCAGCGGCCTCAGCGGGTTGTTCAGCCAGATGTCGCAGCCCGGCAGGAGCTTCTGGGCCATCGCCATGCCGTAGTCGGGCAGGAACACGATCCGGTGGCGTACGCGCGGGTCGTCGGCGAACCGGACGAGTTCCTGGATGAGCCGCTTGCCGCTGTCGTCCGCCGGATGCGCCTTGCCCGCGATCACGATCTGCACCGGCCGCTCGGGATGCAGCAGCAGCTCCGTCAGCCGGTCCCGGTCGCGCAGCATCAGCGTCAGCCGCTTGTACGACGGGACGCGCCGGGCGAAGCCGATGGTCAGCACGTCCGGGTCGAGCACCCCGTCGATCCAGCCCAGCTCGGCCGTCCCCGCGCCGCGCTGCCGCCAGGAGGCACGCAGCCGCTCGCGGACCTCCAGCACCAGCAGTTCGCGCAGCGAGCGGCGCAGTTCCCAGATGTCCTCGTCGGCGATGTCCGCCACGGAGTCCCAGCGGTCGGAGTCGCCGACGCTCAGCGCCTCCTCGGCCCGCTGGGCGCCGATCTGGCGGGCGCCGAGCCGGAACACCTCGGGGGCGACCCAGGTGGGCGCGTGCACCCCGTTGGTCACGGAGGTGATGGGCACCTCCTCGGGGTCGAAGCCCGGCCACAGCCCGGAGAACATCTCGCGGCTGACGTGGCCGTGCAGCAGGGAGACGCCGTTGGCGCGCTGGGCCAGGCGCAGCCCCATCACGGCCATGTTGAACAGGTGGGGTTCGCCGCCCGGGTAGGTCTCCGTACCGAGCCTCAGGATGCGGTCGACCTCCATGCCGGGCAGTTCGGCGTGCGGGCCGAAGTGCCGGGCGATGAGGTCGCGGTCGAAGCGGTCGATGCCGGCCGGGACGGGCGTGTGGGTGGTGAACACGGTCCCCGCGCGGACCGCTTCGAGCGCCGCGTCGAAGTCCAGCCCGTCGGCACGCAGTTCGGCGATGCGCTCCAGGCCGAGGAAGCCGGCGTGGCCCTCGTTGGTGTGGAACACCTCGGGGGCGGCGTGCCCGGTGAGGCGGCAGTACGTACGCACCGCCCTGACCCCTCCTATACCGAGCAGCATCTCCTGCAGCAGCCGGTGCTCGCTGCCGCCGCCGTAGAGCCGGTCGGTCACCCCGCGTTCGCCGGGATCGTTCTCCTCGACGTCGGAGTCCAGCAGGAGCAACGGGATCCTGCCCACCTGGGCCAGCCAGATCCGGGCGCGCAGGGAACGGTCGCCGGGCAGGGCGAGGGTGATCTGGGCGGGGGTGCCGTCGGCCTCCTTGAGCTGGTCCAGGGGCAGCTCGTTGGGGTCGAGGACGGGGTAGTGCTCCTGCTGCCAGCCGTCCCGGGACAGGGACTGGCGGAAGTAGCCGTGCCGGTAGAGGAGACCGACGCCGATGAGGGGGGCGCCGAGATCGCTGGCGGCCTTGAGATGGTCCCCGGCCAGGATGCCGAGACCGCCGGAGTACTGGGGCAGCGCGGCCGTGATACCGAACTCGGGGGAGAAGTAGGCGACGGCGGCGGGCAGCCGGCCCGGCTGCGCCTGGTACCAGCGGTCGCCGGTCAGGTAGGAACGCAGATCGTCCGCGACCGTCCGGAGGCGGTCCAGGAAGTCGCGGTCCGCGGCCAGCTCGGTGAGCCGCTCGGCCGCCACGCTGCCGAGCAGCCGTACGGGGTCACCACCGGCGGCGGCCCAGCGCTCGGGGTCGACGGAGCGGAACAGGTCACGGGTCCCGTCGTGCCAGGACCAGCGCAGATTGCGGGACAGGTCGCTCAGGGGCCCAAGGGGTTCGGGGAGCACGGGTCGGACGGTGAATCGACGGATCGCCTTCACTAGCCACCTCGGCGCGTTCGTGAGAGACGCGGTGTGCGTCCGGGCATCGCGTCCGACAGTACCGGCGCGGACACCGCCCGCGCGGGAGGCCGGGAGACACGAGTACCACCACACCGCGAACCAAACGTTTCGCCTGATGGCGGATATGGCCGATTCCGCCCCCATAGGCGTTCTTGTCGCGCTCCACCCCGCACGAGAGGCTGCCATCCGGACCTCCCGGCTCACCCCGGAGGGGAGCGGGAGCGGTGCCGTGGAGCGCGCGCGGAGGGGGTACCGGCGCGGAGCCCGGCGGCAGGACAGGACCCACGTCCAGGAGGGGAACTCGGACCATGGCAGGGACGCGAAGGCGGCGTCTGCGCCGGGTGGGGGTCATGGCAGCGGTGCTGTGCGCCGCGGCGGTTCAGGCCGCCACCCCGCCCGCGCTCGCCGCGCCCGAGGGGCGGATGGGCGGCGCCGGGGCACCCGGCTCCGTGACCGGCGGTTATGTGGTGACGCTCAAGGACGGAACGGCGGCGCGCTCAGCGGCGGGCCGGGACGTCGCCGCGTCGTACGGGGCGAGAATCGGCCACATCTACGGCACGGTGCTCAACGGCTACGCCGTACGGGCCGACGCGAGACAGGCCGGACGGCTGGCCGCCGACCCCCGGGTCGCCTCGGTCGTCCAGGACACCCGCGTGGAACCGGCCCGTACCCAGCGGAACCCTCCGTCCTGGGGTCTGGACCGCATCGACCAGCGCTCCCTGCCGCTGGACACGCGCTACACCCCGCCGGAGACGGCGGGCGCCGGAGTGACGGTCTACGTGATCGACACCGGCGTACGCGTCACGCACCGGGACTTCGGCGGCCGGGCCCGGCACGGCTGGGACTTCGTCGACCACGACCGGACCGCCCAGGACGGCAACGGACACGGCACTCATGTCGCCGGAATCGTCGCGGGCTCCTCGTACGGGGTCGCCAAGCGGGCGAGGATCGTCTCGGTACGCGTCCTGGACGACGCCGGAACCGGCACCACCGCCCAGGTGATCGCCGGCATCGACTGGGTGACCCGGAACGCGGACCGGCCCGCGGTCGCCAACCTGAGCCTGGGCGGCTCCTACAACGCGCAGCTGAACGCCGCCGTCCGCGCCTCCATCGCCGCCGGCGTGACCTATACGGTCGCCGCGGGCAACGAGGGACGGCAGGCCGCGCTGTACTCACCGGCGGGGGTGAGGCAGGCCGTCACCGTCGGCGCGACCGGACGGCAGGACAAGAAACCGGCCTTTTCCAACTACGGACCGGCGGTCGATCTGTTCGCCCCGGGGGTGTCGGTCACCTCGGCCTCCGCCGCGGGCGACACCGCGCGGGTCACCCGCTCGGGTACGTCGATGGCGTCCCCGCACGTGGCGGGCGCGGCGGCGCTGTACCTCGCCGGGCATCGTCGGGCCACCCCGGCCCAGGTGGCGAAGGTGCTGGTAGCGGGGGCCGCGCGGGGGAAGGTGTCAGGGCGCGGGCCGGGCTCGCCGAACCGGCTGCTCCAGGTGCCGCGCCCGTGACGCCCCCTGACGTGTGTGCCTCCGTCCCCCCGGGGTGCCGGGTACCGGCGGAGGTGGGAACGAGCCCACCACGGGCGTACACAGGACCGGCTCCGTCCCGTGCGGACGGGGCCGGACTTGTGTGTCGACATACGCGCGAGGAGTTAACAAAACGGCGGATTGCCCACCCGAACAGTGTGGGAAGGCTCCAGCGGGTAACACCCCACAGAAACACCGCAGGACCCACCTCCCCACAGTCATCAGCCCACCCACGTTGACGCGGACAGGAGCGGTCATGCCCGCCAAGCACCACTCGTCGTCACCCCCGAAGCACGGCGCCCCGGCGCCCGTGAAACGCGGCACCGGCACCTCGCCCGGCCGCCGCGCCGAGACGGGCCCTCCGCCGCCGCCCGCCGCGGCGCCCGCGCCGCCGTCCGCCGCTCCCACGACCGCCGTGGGGCGCATCCCCGTGCTCGACGTCCGGCCGATGGTCCGGCAGGGGCGCCGGCCCGCCAAGGCCGTGACCGGTGAGACGTTCGAGATCTCGGCCACCGTGTTCCGGGAGGGGCACGACGCGGTGGCCGCCGATGTGGTGCTGAGGGATCCCGAGGGGCGTCCGGGCCCGTTCACCCCGATGCGGGAGCTGGCGCCCGGCACGGACCGGTGGGGGGCGACCGTCACCGCCGGGAAGCCCGGCCTGTGGACGTACACCGTGGAGGCGTGGGGCGATCCGGTCACCACCTGGCGGCACCACGCGGAGATCAAGATCCCGGCGGGCATGGACACCGGGATCGTGCTGGAGGAGGGCGCCCGGCTCTACGAGCGGGCGGCGGCCGGGGTGCCGGACTCCGGACCGAGAAGGGTCCTGCTCGCCGCCGTGGACGCGTTGCGGGACGAGAGCCGTCCGGCGGCGTCCCGTCTTGCGGGGGCGTTGACGCCGGAGGTGGCGGCGGTGCTGGCCCGGCATCCGCTGCGGGAGCTGGTCACCAGCAGCGACCCGCTGCCCCTG
>NZ_JBITRU010000005.1:323449-371790 GCF_044540255.1 Streptomyces sp. NPDC086080 | reverse complement strand
CGCCAGCCAGGCAGCAGCCGAACAAGTGAACCTGAAACCACGTCAATCCACCCTGACCTGCTAGTCAGCCACTCCCGCGCAGCGGGGGAACCTCAGGTCGTGATGTGGCTGGGGACGGCCGTGCCGTGGCCGGTCGCCATGGTCGTGGGTCTCGGGATCGACGGGGGATGGCTGGCCACCCTCGCCTACGAACGCCGATTGGCCGCCCAGGGCGACCACAACCGGGCCGTGACCGCCGTCGGCTGGTCCTTCGGCATCCTCGCCGCCGGTGTCCTGGTCGCCCACGCGCTGACCGCGGAGCACTCCGCCGGCGCGTGGCTGGCCGTGGCATGGCTGCCGATCGCGGCCAAAGCGCTGTGGCTCGTGCACGGCCTGTGGGAGCGCACCGCGCTGACCCCCCGTCGCTCTCGATGCGATCCGCGGGATTCAGCAGGAAGCGCGCGACGAGGCGGCCGTGGCCCGCGCCCGGCTGCGGGCAGAGGCCGCGACCGAGGAGACGCGGCTGACGGCCGTGACCGAGGCCGGTGCGCGCGTCGCACGCGTCCAGGCCAAGACCGCCGCCACCCTCGCCGGGGCGTGGTCGACGCTGGAGACGGCGCGCCAGGGTGACGGTACGAACCGTGCCCTGACGTGCGTCACAGAGCGCGTCACGCCCGCGTCACAGCCGATGTGGAAGCTGCCCGTCTGGGGTCCCAGTGAGCCGGTGCCCGCCATCGAGGCGGTCCCGTCGCTGAGCAATCCGGAGCTGGACGCCATCGTGGCCGACATCCTTCACACCGAGGGTGCGGAGATGACGTACCGCGAGCTGTCGGCCCGCTTCCGAGGCCGGGGACACAGCGCCGGGGAAACCCGGCTGCGTGCCTCCTTCGGGCGCGTGATCCGGAAGGGGACCGCGGCGTGAACACCCCGGCCCTGATCCTGATAGCCGCCTTATCGGCTGTGTGGGGCGTCCACACGGTATGGCTGTCGCGTCGTCTGCGGAGCGCTCGCCGGGACCCGCTCACCGGGTTGTGGACGCGGGAGGCGTTCACCCGCCGGGCCCGCCGCCTGCTGCGCGACCGGCAGGCGGTGGTGGTGCTGGCAGATGTGGACCATGTTGACCGGACTACCGCAGGCCAAGTCGGTGTGTCGGGGGACGCGGTGGGACGGCGACCGGTACGAGACATACAGCCAATTGGAGGAGAGGTTGTATGTCTTTGTCCCCTGACGTCCACCGCGATCTGCGGGCGATTCGGCTTCCACGGTGGGGCCGCGTCGTGCCGACTGGCGACGTGATCCCGTACATGGTCCTGGACCAGCACGGCCAGCCGGTGGAGCCGGTCCGTCGGTTCCTGCGCGACTTCCTGGCCCGCGGTCATTCCGCGGGCAGTGTTCGCAGCTACGCCTTTGACCTGCACCGATGGTGGCGCTTCCTCCAGGCCATCGACGTGCCCTGGGACAAGGTGACGTCCGCCGGGGTCCGCGACTTCGTGCTGTGGATGGGACAGGCGGAGAAACAGCGGCGCTCGCCGAGGACGAAGTCCGCGGCGACGGCGGGCCAGGTCAACGCGGTGACGCGGAAGCAGTATCTGGGAGACCGCTACAGTGCGCGGACGATCCGGCACAACACCGCGGTGCTGCGGTGCTTCTACGAGTTCGTCATCGACGCGGGTGACGGCCCGCTGGTCAACCCGGTCAGGCGTGACCGAAGCCGGGGCAGCGGAGTGCAGCAGTGGCTGCCGGCCATGGCTGCGCTGGACCAGACCCGGGCCCAGAGCAAGACCCGGGTCACTGACCTAGGTCTTCCCCAGATCAGACAACCTTGAAAACCACGCGAGGTACGTCGCAGCCACCGGCGGGGCCGCTCTCTCACCATTTCACGCGGGCGGAGTGGGCTGTTGTGCCGCGATGAGCAGGCGACACTGCAGAGCTCGTTCCTGGACTCCGCTACCCCCGTCTGGCTCTACCCGATACAAACAGGCCTGAGGCGTGCGAGTCACCGCGTCCGTCAACAGACCGTCCGTGAAGAGGGCACCGACGCCGTCCTCCACTGCCCAGCCGGCCGGTAGTGCGCGGGTTGCCACGGCTGCCTGATAGGACGATCGACGACCCGGCTCACTGTCGTAGTGCGGGCAGACCGAGCCGGGCAGCAGGCCCAACCCGTCAGAGAGGTGAGTCAGGG
Organism: Streptomyces sp. NPDC086080; assembly: GCF_044540255.1. Taxonomy (NCBI): domain Bacteria; kingdom Bacillati; phylum Actinomycetota; class Actinomycetes; order Kitasatosporales; family Streptomycetaceae; genus Streptomyces; species Streptomyces sp. NPDC086080. Next base: position 369,629 of record NZ_JBITRU010000005.1, on the reverse strand, counting down.
GCCCGAAAGAGTCGGTATGCGATCCCTCGGCCCAGCAGTTGGCACCAGCGCTGATGCCGCACAGCAAGGTCCCGCGGCCGAAGGCCTCGCGCAGCAGTCTGTCCACGCCGTGCGTGCGCCAGACCGCCAGCATGTTCGCGGTGTTGCCCCCACCCACATAGACGACGTCTTGAGAAAGCAGGAACGTGCGCAGGGCGTCGTCATCGAGATCCCGCCGAAACAGCTGCAAGACACTGGGCTCGCAGGAACGCGACTGGTACGCCTCGAAGAACTGCTCGATGTAGGCGGGGGCGTCGCCACTGGCCGTCGGAACGAAGCACACCTTGGGCCGATGAGCCTGCACCTGACCAAGCACCCAGTCATCCAGCAGACCATCGTCGTCGGTGGAGAAGCCGCCTCCAAGGAGAGCCAAACGACGTTCCGGAATGACAGCCACGAGGGTGCCTCCTCAGATCAAGATTCAGACGCGCACGATGCCCTGAACCGTGCCAAGCCATCGGCTATGTCCGCAATCGAATAGTCCCTCTGGCTGCTCGAGGCCCTGTCCATCCAGGGCAGGCCAAGGCCAACCGCAGACGGCGAACGGCGGCAATCAGGCCAGCCCGCGACCTACTCCTAGTCCGGAAAAACCGTTTCAAGCAGGTCAACGACACCCACGGCCACGCCGCAGGCGACGTCCTTCTTGCCGCCACGGCCGCCCGGCTCGCCCACGCGGTGGGCCGCTCCGGTGTGGCCGGCGGGTTGGGCGGGGATGAGTTCGCCGCCGTCCTGGTCGACCGGGACGGCACGGCCGCCGACCAGCTGGCCGTCCTGGGCCGCGTCCTGGCCCGCCCCATCGAGACCGCATCCGAGGTACACACCAGCGTCTCGCTGGGCTGGGTACGCCGCGCCGACAACCCCGACGAGGACCTGTCGGCGCTGCTGCGGCGCGCGGATGAGGCCATGTATGCGGTCAAGCGGACCCCCGCGGCGGTCCGTCGGGCCGCTCTGGGCCGCCTGCTCGCCTCCGAGGGCGGATGGCTGGCCGTGGGCCATCAACTCAAGCGAATCCGGGGCAAGTATGTCTTCGCCCTACCCAAGGGCGGCAAGGTCCGGGACGTGCCGCTTCCCAAGGCTGTGGCCTCCGTGCTCCGGGAACACTCGAAGCGATGCGAGCCGATCGACGTGACGCTTCCCTGGCGTACGCCGGACGGCCCTCTCGTGACCAAGCGGCTCATCTTCAGTGGAGTCGAGGGCAACCACGTGCGCGTGAGCGTCTTCAACGATCACCACTGGAAGCCCGCCCTGGCCGCCGCCGGCATCATCCCCGAGGCGAAGCCGGGCGAGCGCTACGCGTCGGCGCGCGAGCACGGGATGCACGCACTCAGGCACTTCTACGCGTCCGTGCTGCTGGACGCCGGCGAGAACATCCGGGCCCTGAGCCAGTACCTCGGGCACAGCGACCCGGGGTTCACGCTCCGGACCTACACGCACCTCATGCCGAGCAGCGAGGGGCGTACGCGGAAGGCTGTCGACAGCCTGTATCTGGCGTCGAACCCTCAAGATCACGGCCCAGGGACGGCCCAAGCCGCCTGATCCGGCCCCGACCAGAGGCAAAAGCCCTGGTCGGGTCCCTACGGGGCCGGATCCCGCGAACTTCATCTACTTCTGGCCCACCCTCACCGGCCAGCCCATCCCCATCGACGACTGGCGGGCACGGATGTGGCTGGATACGTGGGTCTAGGGGCGGGGTGTCGGCCGGATTTCGGTGGTTGCGGTCTCCGTTGGGACAACAAACGGAAACAGACGTCCCGGTCGTCACGTCCGCCGCATAGAGTGCTCACGGCGCCGGGCTTTCTGAACACGTTCAGAAAACGTGGGGGTCCGGCGGGTGAGGGGATCGCCCGATGGGCAAGGGGGTCAAGGCCGCCGTCATAGGCGGTGTGTTCGCGGTGATGGTGGGAGGTGCCGGGTACGGGGCCTACAACATCGTGTCGGCCGTGAACGGTGACGGGGGCGGCGGGTCGTCGGAGACGAAGAAGTCGGGGCCGCCGGACGAGGACGAGGTCAGGAAGACGACCGAGGCGTTCTTCGAGGCCTGGGAGAAGGGGCAGGCGGAGCAGGCGGCGTCGTACACGAACAACGCTCAGGAGGCCGGAGGGCTGCTGGGGGCGTACGGCGGGGAGGCGCACATCGGCGATGTCGAGATCACGCCCGGTACGGCCACCGGCACCACCGTCCCCTTCACCGTGAAGGGGACCGTCGCCTACGGGGGGAAGTCGAAGCCGCTGAGCTACCGGAGCACGCTCACGGTCGTCCGCGGGGAGACCACCGGGCGGGCGCTGGTCGACTGGAAGCCGTCCGTCGTGCACCCGGATCTGCGGGAGGGCGACACCCTGGTCACCGGGGAGGCCGCGCAGCCACCCATCGAGGCCGTGGACCGCGACGGCACGGTGCTGACGAAGGAGAAGTACCCCTCCCTCGGCCCGATCCTGGACACCCTGCGTCAGAAGTACGGCGCGCGGGCGGGCGGCACCCCCGGCGTCGAGCTGATGGTCAGGCACACCGAGCAGGCTTCGGGCGAGGCCGCCGCGGACACCTCGCTGCTGACCCTGGCCGAGGGGGAGCCCGGCAAGCTGCGCACCACCCTCAGCGCCGGGGTGCAGGCGGCGGCCGAGCAGGCGGTGAAGGGGTTCGCCGAGTCGTCGGTGGTGGCCGTGAAGCCGAGCACCGGTGAGGTGCTGGCGGTGGCCAACCATCGTGCGGACGGGTTCAACGCGGCCTTCCAGGGCCAGGTCGCCCCCGGTTCCACCATGAAGATCGTCACCGCCGCCATGCTCATCGACAACGGCGTGACCTCGATGAACGGTCCGGCGCCCTGTCCGCCGAGCGCGGTGTGGAAGAGCCAGACCTTCAAGAACCTCACCGGCATGGAGCCGAACGAGGGTGCCACCCTCGCCAACAGCTTCCTGCGCTCCTGCAACACGGCCTTCGTCAAGCTCATCGACGAGAAGCCGCTCACCACGGACTCCCTCACCCAGGAGGCGCAGGAGCGGTTCGGGCTCGGCCGGGACGACTGGAAGACGGGTATCGCCTCCTTCGACGGCAGCGTGCCCGCCGTGAGCGGCCCGGACCAGGCGGCGAACGCCATCGGGCAGGGCCAGGTGCAGATGAACCCGCTGAACATGGCCTCGGTGACGGCCACCGCCATCACCGGCACCTTCCGCCAGCCGTATCTCGTCTCCCCCGACCTCGACGACCGGCAGCTGGCGCAGGCCAAGGGCCTGCCGGCGGACACCGCCGCCCAGCTGAAGGAGATGATGCGGCTCACCGCCACCCAGGGCACCGGGCAGAAGGCCATGGCCGGCCTCGGCGGCGACATCGGGGCGAAGACCGGGTCGGCGGAGGTGGACGGCAACGACACCTCGGACAGCTGGTTCACCGGTTTCCGCAACGACGTCGCGGCGGCGGCCATGGCCCAGCAGGGCGGCCACGGCGGCGACGCGGCCGGCCCGATTGTCGCAGCCGTGCTACGAGCGGGCGGCTGATCGCGTCACAGAGTTGACGGGACTCTAGGGTGGTGGCCGTCGTGGGCGTAGAGGGAAGCGCCCTGAGGGCCATGAGCGCCACGCGGGTCACGGGGAGCCCGGCGGGCAGCGGAGGAACGGGAACCAGTGGGCAACAGAGGGCACGCGGCCGGTGGGCGGCGGAAGACGAGGCCCGCCGTGATCGGCGCGGTGATCGCCGTGGTCGTCGTCGGTGGTGGGGTCGGCGCCTACGCGCTGATCGGGGGCGGTGACGAGGACGGCACCCGCGCGAACGCCGCGCAGGCGGAGGTGAAGACCGGGCCGCTGTCCGCCGCCGAGGTCACCGCCGCCGCCGAGCGCTTCCTCACCGCCTGGGAGGCCGGCCAGGTGTCCGAGGCCGCCGCCGCCACGGACGACCCGGAGGCCGCCACCGCCCTACTCACCGCCTACGCCAAGGAGGCCGGGGTCAAGAACGTCACGCTCACCCCGGGCACCGCCACCGGCGGCGAGGTCCCGTTCTCCCTGAAGGGCACGGTGTCGTACGAGGACACGGCGAAGCCGCTGGCGTACGACAGCGCGCTGACCGTCGTCCGCCGGGCCGGGGACGGTGAACCGCGGGTCGGCTGGCGCCCCGAGGTCGTGCATCCCGACCTCAGGGACGGCGACCGGCTCGTCACCGGTGAGGCGGGCACCCCGCCGGTGAAGGCGGTGGACCGGGACGGCGGTGAGCTGACCACCGAGAAGTACCCGTCGCTGGGGTCGGTGCTGGACGGTCTGCGGGAGAAGTACGGGAAGAAGGCGGGCGGCGAGGCCGGCGTCGAGCTGCGGATCGTGCGCGGCGAGGCGTCGGAGCGGGCGAAGCTGTCCGACAGGACGGTGCTGGAGCTGAGCGAGGGCACGCCGGGCACGGTGCGGACCACACTGAACCCGTCCCTGCAGGCCGCTGCCGAGGCGGAGGTGGCGAAGCGGAAGCGGGCGTCGGTGGTGGTGCTGCGTCCGTCGACCGGCGAGATACTCGCGGTGGCGAACTCCTCGCACGGTTTCAACACCGCGTTCCAGGGTTCGCTGGCCCCGGGTTCCACGATGAAGGTGATCACCGCCTCGATGCTGATCGAGAAGGGCCTCGCCTCGATGGACGAGAAGCATCCGTGCCCGAAGTACTTCCGCTACGGCGGCTGGAAGTTCCAGAACCTCGACAAGTTCCAGATCAAGGACGGCACGTTCCGGGCGAGTTTCGCCCGCTCCTGCAACACGGCCTTCATCAGCCAGGCACCCGAACTGAAGAACGACGACCTGACCCGGCACGCCCAGGAGGTGTTCGGGCTCGGGATGAACGACTGGCAGGTCGGTGTGCCGACCTTCGACGGCGCGATACCGGTGCAGAAGGACGCCCCGATGGGGGCCTCCCTGATAGGCCAGGGCGGGGTGCGGATGAACCCGCTGAACATGGCGTCGGTGTCGGCGACGGTCAAGGCGGGCGTCTTCCACCAGCCGTATCTCGTCCCGCCGGAGGTCGACGGGCGCAAGCTGGCGACGGCCGCCCGCACCCTGTCGCCCGGCACACTGGCTCAGTTGCGGGAGCTGATGTCGTACACGGCCACCTCCGGCACGGCGGCGGAGGCGATGGCCGGCGTCGGCGGTGACCGGGGCGCGAAGACCGGGTCGGCCGAGGTCGACGGCCAGAAGAAGCCCAACGGCTGGTTCACGGCGTACCGGGGTGACCTTGCGGCCGCCGGTGTGGTGCAGGAGGGCGGCCACGGCGGTTCGACGGCCGGACCGATCGTGGCGGCGCTGCTGAAGAGCGGCGGCTGAGCGGGAGCCCCAGCGGAGGCTGAGCGGGAGCCCGACCGGCGGCTGAGCGGAAGCCCCAGCGGAGGCTGGGCGGAAGCCGAACGCCGCGCCGACGACAGCCGGAACGGTCAGCGCGGCACCCGGCGTACGCACCCATCAGCGCGGCCCGTCAGTACGCACCCCTCAGCGCGCCACCGGCCGGTCACGCATCCGTCAGTGCGGCACCGGCTCCGCGGCGGAGACGTAGGTACGGCGCAGGAACCGGGTCAGGGTCCTGGTCTCGAACTCCACCACCGAGACGCTCCGCGGGGTGTGGAACTCCACCACGGTCTGCACCCGGCCGCACGGCCACACCCGTATCCCGCCGCTGGTCACGGGGGCACGCAGGCCATGCTCCAGGAGATCCCGCCGCACGGCCCACTCGCGGGGCACGGCGCCGGGCAGCCCGAACCGTACGCACAGGGGGTCGTCCTCGGGGTCGTACCGCAGCACCACGGGGACGGTCCCGCGGTCCTCCAGGCGGGGTTCCGCATCCGTGACGATACGGACTCGCGCGTACTGCTCGACTACGGACATCGGTGGGCCCCTTACGCTGCGTCGCTCTGCATCGAAGGCGTGAATGCCGCGTGCAAGTCGTATACCCACCCCCCGCTCCATCGTGCACCCGATCCGGAATCCGCGCTTCCGAGCGGCGAACGTCACATATGAGGTCGGGGCGAAGTGAAACGAACGTCTCGCTCTTGCAAAGCATTCGCAACTAGCTGCATCATCGAATGCGTGCATGCACCTGACGGATTCATCAACGCCCCCGTGTCCGCCGTGGCCGCGGTCGTCGCCGGGGGCGCCATCGCCGTGAGCCTGCGCGGCGCGCGCCGGGAACTCGACGAGCGCGCCGCCCCCCTGGCCGGGCTGGTGGCGGCCTTCATCTTCGCCGTGCAGATGCTGAACTTCCCCGTCGCGGCGGGCACCAGCGGCCATCTGCTCGGCGGCGCCCTCGCCGCGATCCTCGTCGGCCCGTACACCGGGGTCCTGTGTGTCTCCGTCGTCCTGCTGATGCAGGCCGTCCTCTTCGCCGACGGCGGACTCACCGCGCTCGGTGTGAACATCACCACCATGGCGATCACCACGGCCCTGGTCGCGTACCCGCTCTTCCGCGGTCTGGTGAAGGTGCTGCCGCGCACCCGCCGCTCGGTGACCGCCGCGTCCTTCGTCGCCGCGCTGCTCTCCGTCCCCGCCTCCGCCGTCGCCTTCACCCTGCTCTACGCGGTCGGCGGCACCACCGACGTCTCGATCGGCAAGGTCGCCACCGCCATGGTGGGCGTGCATCTCGTGATCGGCCTGGGCGAGGCAGTGATCACCGCCCTGACCGTCGGCGCGGTCGTCGCGGTCCGCCCGGACCTGGTGCACGGGGCGCGCGGGCTGCGCCGGAAGCTCCGGCTGCGGGTGGGCGGCGAACTGGTCGACGCCCCGGACACCACCGAGCCGGAGCCGGCCGCCGCCCGCTCCCGGAAGGGGGTCTGGATCGGCGGACTGGTCACCTCGCTGATCCTCGCCGGTTTCGTCAGCTTCTACGCCTCCGCGAACCCCGACGGCCTGGAGAAGGTCGCCACCGACCACGGCATCGACGAGAAGGCCCGGGAGCACGCCAACGCCGACTCCCCGCTGGCCGACTACGGTGTCGAGGACGTCGACGACGAGCGTCTGTCCGGCGGCCTGGCGGGCGTGATCGGCGTCGGCGTGACGGTCGTGGCGGGCACCGGCGTCTTCTGGGTGGTCCGCAGGCGCGGTACGGACCAGAAGACCGACGCCGCCTCACCCACCACCACGAGCGTCTGACATGGGAGCGGGCCACGCGCACCGGCTCTACCGGCACGGGCACTCCCCCGTGCACGCCCTGCCGCCGCACACCAAACTCGCCGCGGTCCTCGCCTTCGTGGTCGTCGTCGTGTCGACCCCGCGCGAGGCGATATGGGCGTTCGCGGCGTACGCCGGACTGCTCGCCCTCGTCGCGTACGCCGCCCGCGTTCCAGCCGCCTTCCTGCTCAAACGGCTGCTGATCGAGGTCCCGTTCGTCGCCTTCGCCGTGCTGCTGCCGTTCGTCGCGGAGGGCAAGCGGATCGACGTCCTCGGTGCGTCGCTGAGCGTGAGCGGACTGTGGGGCGCCTGGAACGTGCTGGCCAAGGGCACCCTCGGCGTCGCCGCCTCGGTCCTGCTCGCCTCCACCACCGAACTGCGCGAGCTGCTGCTCGGTCTGCAGCGGCTGAGGCTCCCGCCACTGCTGGTGCAGATCGCCTCCTTCATGATCCGCTACGGCGATGTCGTCACCGACGAGATGCGGCGCATGCGGATCGCCCGCGAGTCCCGCGGTTTCGAGGCACGCGGGGTGCGGCACTGGGGCGTCCTCGCCAAGTCGGCCGGCGCGCTGTTCATCCGCTCCTACGAACGCGGGGAGCGGGTCCATCTGGCCATGGTGAGCCGCGGCTACTCCGGTTCCATGCCGGTGATCGACGAGGTGACCGCGTCCCGCGCCCAGTGGTCGTACGCCTTCGCCCTCCCCTCGGCCGCCCTCGTCATCCGTGTGCTGGGGTGACTCCACCCACCGCTGAAGCGGCGGGCTTCCTGCGTCGGTGGCTCAGCACCGTCGCAGAGGACCAGCCCGGCCCTGCTGAGCACATTGAGCGCGCCTACGTGGTCGGCGTTCGCGAGGAAGCCGCACGCGGTGCACTCGAACTTTGCCTGGGTGACGCGGTTCTCCTTGGCGATGTGCCCGCACTCGGGGCAGGTACGGGAGGTGTTGCGGGCGTCCACCGGGATCACGCGGCGAGCGGCACTCTCAGCCTTCTGCGCCAGGATTCCGAAGAACAGTCCCCAACCCGCGTCGAGGATGCTGCGGTTGAGCCCGGCCTTCGCGGCGGCCCCGTTCGGCAGGAAACCGCCGGGAGTCCCGGGATCGGGCCTGACTGTCGGCCTCTTGGTCATCCCGGCAGTGTTCAGCTTCTCGTGGACGATCACGTCATGCCCGGCGAGGAGCGTCTTTGCGGCCTTGTGGTGGTGGTCGAGCCGCTGCCTGCGAATCTTCGCGTGGATCGCGGCGACCTTCCGGGCCGCCGCGCGGTGGCGCTTGGTGCGCTGCCGGGTCCGCCTGGGGAACGTCGCAAGGTGCTGCTGGGCGGCGGCCAGCTCCTGCGCCATCACCTGGAGGAACCGCGGGTTCTCCACGTGCTCACCGTCGGACGTGGTGAAAAAGTGCCTCACGCCCATGTCGATACCGACGATGCCTCCCGTCGCGGGCAGCGGCTCAGCGGGCACGTCGTCGCAGGCCAGGATCACGTACCAACGGTTCCCTTCACGCTTCACCGAGACCGTTTTGACCCGGCCGCGCACGGGCCGGTGCCGGTGCACGCGGACATGCCCGACACCCTGCAGCCGCACCCGGGTCCGCCCATCGTGCGGGGTGGAGTCCCAGCGGCAGCCGTCCCCGTCCTTCGGAAAGGTCACCGTGTCGAAGTGCCCGACACCCCTGAACCGGGGGTAGCCCGGCGTGAGACCGGCCCTCACCCGGCGGAAGAACGCGGCGAACGCCCTGTCCAGACGGCGCAGCGTGGCCTGCTGGGAGGAGAACGACCAGCGGCCCTGCCGCTCCGGATCGAACGCCCGGATCTCCTTCAGCTGCGCGGACTGACCGCCGTAACGAACGGTGGTCTTCGAGACGTGCCGGTAGGCCTCCCGGCGCTCCTGCAACGCGCCGTTGTACAGCGAGCAGTGGTCCCGCAGTATCTCGGCAAGCGCCTGCTCCTGGCGCACCGTGGGCCGGAGAAGAAACCTGTAGGCACGCATCATCCCGGATCATCCCCCTGTCGCAATCGCACGGTCACAGCCAGTGCAGACAACCTAGCGGGCCCCACTGACAACCATGCGGATCCGTACAGAAAGACGAGGTCAGAGAAGTGAGAGAAGCCATTCCCCACCCCGCTGAAGCGGGGCGTCCCCCGGCTAGGTTCTGATGGATGCTGTGACTACCGCTTCCCTGGAGGTCTCCGGCCTCGCCTTCGCCTATCCCGACGGCCACCAGGCCCTGTTCGGCGTGGACTTCTCGATCGCGCGCGGCGAGCGGGTCGCGCTGCTCGGCCCGAACGGCGCCGGCAAGACGACCCTGGTCCTGCATCTCAACGGCATCCTGACCGGCGGTGCGGGCACGGTGACGGTGGCCGGCCTCGAGGTCGGCAAGCGGCACATGGCGGAGATCCGGCGCCGGGTCGGCATCGTCTTCCAGGACCCCGACGACCAGCTCTTCATGCCGACGGTGCGCGAGGACGTGGCGTTCGGTCCGGCGGCTGCCGGGCTCAGGGGGCCCGAGCTGGAGGAGCGCGTGGACCGCGCGCTGGGACTGGTCGGCATGGCGGAGTTCAAGGACCGCCCGCCGCACCACCTCTCCTTCGGGCAGCGGCGCCGGGTGGCCGTGGCGACCGTCCTGGCGATGGAGCCGGAGATCCTGGTGCTGGACGAGCCGTCCTCCAACCTGGACCCCGCCTCCCGCCGCGAACTCGCCGACATCCTGCGCTCCTTGGACGTCACCGTGCTGATGGTCACGCACGACCTGCCGTACGCGCTCGAACTGTGCCCGCGCTCCCTGATCCTCAGCGACGGGGTGATCGCGGCGGACGGCACCACGGCGGACCTGCTCGCCGACGACGCGCTGATGCGCGCCCACCGTCTGGAGCTGCCCTACGGCTTCGACCCGCTCTCGGTGCCGGCCGCGCCCGGCCGTTCATAACGATCGCGTCCCGGCGCCCGCACACAGGAATCGCAGGCGGGCAGGCACCGTTGCACCGGTGTCACAGGTGAGCGGAAGGATCAACGGGACGTGGGCGTGGACGTGCACGGCACAGTGGCCGAGGGGTTCGAGCCGGTCCGGGAGGCGTTCGCGCGGAACTTCGACCGGCTCGGCGAGCGGGGTGGGGCCGTCGCCGTGTACCGGGACGGGCGCAGGGTCGTCGACCTGTGGGCCGGGGCGAAGGACGTCGACGGCGGCGCCGCGCCCTGGCGGCGGAACACCGCCCAGGTCGTGCGCTCGGCGACCAAGGGGGTGGCCGCCGCCGTACTCCTGCTGCTGCACCAGCGCGGTGAACTGGACCTGGACGCGCCGGTCGCCGCGTACTGGCCGGAGTTCAAGGCGCACGACAAGGAACGGCTGCTGGTCCGGCACGTCCTGAGCCACCGCGCCGGCCTGCCGGTCCTCGACCACCCGCTCACCCTCGCGGAGGCCGCCGACCCGCGCCGGGCCGCCGAGGCCCTCGCCGCCCAGGCCCCCGCTTGGGAGCCGGGCAGGGACCACGGCTACCACGCGCTGACCTACGGCTGGCTGCTCGACGAACTGGTGCGCCGCCTCACCGGCCGGGGATCCGGCGAGTGGATCGCGTCGGAGATCGCCGGCCCGCTGGGGCTCGACCTGTGGGTCGGACTGCCGGACGCGCAGGCGCACCGCGTCGGCACGGTGGGGCGGATCGAGGGGCCCGAGCCGTCCGGCGCGCTCCGCGCCCGCCCCAAGCGCTCGGTCAGCGACGCCTACGCGGACCGGTCCTCCCTGACCCGGCGCGCCTTCGCCGCGATCAGCCCGTACCCCGACCAGAACGACCCGGCCTTCCACGCGGCGGCCCTGCCCGCCGCGGGCGGGATCGCGACGGCGGACGGACTGGCCCGCTTCTACGCCTCACTCATCGGCCAGGTCGACGGCATCCGCCTCTTCGACCCGGCCACCGTCGAGCGCGCCCGCGCCGAGGAGTCGGCGGGCCCCGACCGTGTCCTGGTCGTCGGCACCCGCTTCGGGCTCGGCTACATGTTGCACGGCAGCGCCTGCCCGTTCCTGGCCCCGGGGTCCTTCGGCCACCCCGGCCGCGGCGGCTCCCTCGGCTTCGCCGACCCGGAGTCAGGCATCGCCTTCGGCTATGTCACCAACGGCTTCCGCAGAACGGTGACGGCGGACCCCAGGGCCCAGGCACTGATACGGGCGGTACGGCAGACCCTGCCGGCCTAGGGGTTTCCGGCTTTCCGGCGGATCGGGCCGGGGACGGTGGGGTCCGGCACGCTCCTCCACGGCGTTGTCGTCGGTCGCGACGCTCTGCGTCGCCACCTTCCTCCGCCGTGCGACGGAACGCACCGGCCCCCACTCGGCCCAGCAGGACCGATCCCGTCGGTTGCTTCCGGCCTGATCCGCCGGACATCCCTAGACGTGGATCGGATGCGAGGTCCGCCCCGACGCGTCGTCGATCTCGTCGTGCGCCTTGGTCAGCATCTTCATGGCGAGTTCGTTCAGCGCCCGCGCCCCGGCGATCTCCTCACCGACCCGGGGCTGATTCGGGTCGGTGTAGTGCCGGTTTGCGCGCCCGTGCGCCCGTACCTCGCTTCCGTCGGGCAGCCGGACCAGCGCGGCCGCGCGGGTCTGCTGGTCGTCCTCCATGAACTCCAGCTCCACATGCCATCCCACTGCGGTGTGCATCATGACGATCACCTCCGAGATCCTCCCTTCCAGGGTGCCCCTCCCCATGGCCGGATGCACGTGCCCGCACGGCGCGGGAGGAGACACGAGGACGCCTTCGCTCGCCGCCACGGCAGTCCCGGGTGAGGAGTTTTTGGGGGGAATTTGAGGTTCCTGCAGAAAAGAACGGGCCAATGCTTCTGAGATTCCACCTCACTGCACGAACACATACAGGCAACAGACACCCCTTACGTCGCGTAATGCCCCTTTCTTCCCTTCGTCGCTTTTCAGCCAGTGATCAAGGAGGCGCTACCAGCGGTGTCGATCTTCCGGATACCGTCTCCCCGGCCCCGCCGACCACGGGGCTCGCATGCTCCGACTCTCACGCTCCCGCTTCGCCGGGAATTCCGATCACACAAGGAGCACAGCAATCAACCAGGGAGACACGAAACCATGAACCCGACCGTTTTCCGGGTCAGCACTGCGGCTGCGCTCATTGCCTTCGCACTCGGCGTCAGCGCTCCTCTCGCCTCCGCCGCGAAGACGTCGGACGAAACCCCGGTCGAGCAACCGGACATCGGCACCGTTCCTCCGCAGGAAGCGCTGGAAGAAGACCGTCCTCTCGCCGATGAGCCGGAAGAGACTGCCCTGCCCGACAGAGAGCCGCTGAGCCTTCAGTGCACACCGGGATGGGCCTTCAAGGTCACCAAGAACAAGAAGAACACCATGTCGGTGAAGTACCACACGTTCGTCGAAAACAAGCTGCCCTACGCCGTCGACTTCAAGTTCACTTCGAAGAAGTCGGGGACAACCGAAGTGGGTGCTTCGGTCACCGTGAGCGGCGAAATAAAGGTCCGCATTCTGGGTTCGATCAAGGTTGAAGTGAATGGAAGCGTGAAAAAGAGCTGGACCTCGGAACTCGGCATCGAGACGTACGGAAAGGTCAGGGCGAAGAGCACCGTCTACGGCGATTACGGTATCCGCAAGGAGAATGTATACGGGTACAAGTACCACCGCGGCAGCGCCTGCCAGAAGAGCAACAAGCAGTACATGACGGCCTGGGCCCCGTACAAGGAGGGCTGGGTCACGTATTCCTGACGCCCCAGCCCGATCCGATCCCGGCCATCAGGGCCAGGGCATCTCGACCGACTCTTCTCCCGGAGGCCCCTGTGCGCCGCTCTCCCTCTGCCGCTGCCGCTGTGGTGCTGTTCTTCCTAGGTGGGTGCACCGGCTCCACCGATACGGATCCTCCCGCACGAGCGAACGAGGCGCCGTCCGCAGAGCCCGCCGCTCCACGAACCGGTGCTCCGCAGCCACCGGAATTGGAGGTCCCGCCGACGGCGCAGGTACTCGTACCCGAGACCTCTGGTACCGGCAATGAGGAGTTGCCCGAGTTCACACCCTCCGAGCAGGCGTACACCGTGTATGCCGGCTGCTCCGGCAAGGGCGAGGTGGCCATCGTCGACCGGGCAGGCGACGGGAAACGTCATCCCGTTGCTTGCGACGGCGCACGCACCGTGGGCGTCATCCACACGCCGAAGGAGCCCCAACGCCTGGCGATCCGGGTGACCGGGGGGACCGCCACCTGGAAGATCTCCATCGTCTCGGGCAGCCAGCAGTTGTGAGGCCCCGGGCGTGCTCCGGGTACACGGCGCACGGGGCGTCACCCGAAGCGGTCGGCCGACACCGACTCCGTGTCGGCGATTGCCGCGTCATCTCCACGATCGACAACGGGGAGCAGACGGTCGGGTGCGTCCACTCCGAACACCGCTCCACGGTGGCCGACACCTGAGGAAGCCGGTGAGGGCGCCCCGTCCCCACGGTGCCCTCACCGGCTGGTTTCTGTGTCGTCCGGGGCCGTCAGACCCGTACGAGTTCCTTGTCCTCGTCCTGCGCGGCGTCCCGGGCGCTCAGTGCCTCGCCCTCGACGTCCACATTGGGCAGGGCGCGGTCCAGCCACCTCGGCAGCCACCAGGCCCTGTCACCGAGGAGGGCCAGGACGGCGGGGACGATCGCCATGCGGACGACGAACGCGTCGAAGAGGACGGCGACCGCGAGGCCGAAGCCGATCATCTTGACCATCGAGTCGCTGGAGCCGATGAAGCCGGCGAACACCGCCATCATGATCACCGCGGCGGCGGTCACCACCCGGGCGCTGTACCGGAAGCCGGTCACCACGGCCTGGCGCGGATTCTCGCCGTGGACGTACGCCTCCCGGATCCGGGTCACGAGGAACACCTCGTAGTCCATGGCCAGTCCGAAGACCACGCCGACCATGAAGATCGGCATCATCGACATGATCGGGCCGGTCTCCTCGACGCCCATCAGGCCGGCCAGCCAGCCCCACTGGTACACCGCGACGACCGCGCCGAGGGCCGCCAGCACGGAGAGCAGGAAGCCGAGGGCCGCCTTCAGCGGGACCAGGATCGAGCGGAACACCACGATCAGCAGCAGAAAGGCCAGGCCGACCACCAGGACCAGATACGGCACCAGCGCGTCGTTGAGCTTCTGCGAGACGTCGATGTTCATGGCCGTGGCGCCGGTGACCAGGACGTCGGCCCCGGTGTCGGCCGCGATGCCGGCACCCGTGTCACGGATGTCGTGCACCAGGTCCTCGGTGGTCACCGAGGAGGGCTTGGAGTCGGGGATCACGGTGATCGTCGCCGTGTCACCGGCCTTGTTGGGCCGCGCGGGGTCGACGTCCACGACGTTGTCGAGGCTCTTGATGTCGTCCCCGGTCCGGTCGAAGACCGCCTGCGGGTCACCGGCGCCCTTCGCGTCGACGACGACCACCAGCGGCCCGTTGAAGCCGGGCCCGAAGCCGTCGGAGAGCAGGTCGTAGGCGCGGCGCTGGGTCGTGGACGTCGGCTGGGAGCCGTCGTCGGGCAGGCCCAGTTCGAGAGAGGTCGCCGGGACGGCCGCGGCACCCAGGCCGACCACGCCGAGCAGGAGTACGGCCAGGGGCCGGCGTACGACGAAACTCGCCCAGCGGGTACCCATGTTGGGGCGCTCCGCCTTCTTCCCGCCGGTGTCACGGCCGCCGCCGAGCAGCTTGCTCTTCTCGCCGGCGGGGCGGACCCGGCGGCCCGCGTAGCCGAGCAGGGCGGGGATCAGGGTGAGGGCGATCAGGACCGCGACGGCGACCGTGCCGGCGGCGGCGATGCCCATCTTGGTCAGCATCGGGATGTTGACGACGGACAGTCCGACCAGGGCGATCACGACGGTCAGACCGGCGAAGACCACCGCGGAGCCGGCGGTGCCGACGGCCCGGCCGGCCGCCTCCTCGCGCGCGCGGCCCTCGGCGAGTTCGGCCCGGTAGCGGGAGACGACGAAGAGCGCGTAGTCGATGCCGACCGCGAGGCCGATCATCGAGGCCAGGATGGAGGTCGTGGAGCCGAGGTCGAGCGTACTGGCCAGCGCGGTGATGCTCGCGACGCCGATGCCGACGCCGACGATCGCGGTGAGCAGCGGCAGTCCGGCGGCGAGCAGGGAGCCGAGGGTGATGACCAGGACGACCGCGGCGATGCCGATGCCGATGATCTCGGCGGTACCGGTCTCCGGGACGGCCTGGAGCGCGTCACCGCCGATCTCGACGGTCAGCCCGGCCTCGCGGGCGTCCTCGGCGGCGGCCTCCAGGGCCTCGCGGGAGGACTCCTCCAGCTCCATGCCGGAGACCTTGTAGGTCACCGAGGCGTAGGCGACGCTGCCGTTGTCGCTGACGCCGCCGCCCTCGTAGGGGTCACTGACGCCGGCGACCTCGGAGCCGCCGCCGAGGACGTCGACGGTGTCCCGGACGACCGCCTTGTGGCCGGCGTCGGTCATCTTCTCGCCGTCCGGCGCCTTGAAGACGACGCGTGCGGTCGCCCCGTCGGCGCTGGAGCCGGGGAAGCGCTCCTCCAGCAGGTCGAAGGCCTTCTGGGCCTCGGTGCCCGGGATGGAGAAGGAGGAGTTGCCGGCCACCGGGGCGCCGGCCGCGCCGGCTCCGGCGAGCGCCAGCAGCGCCACCCAGAAGAGGGCTACGAAGTGCCGTCGCCTGAAGGCGAACCGGCCGAGTCGATAGAGGAAAGTGGCCACGAGGGCGTACTCCCGGTCAGGTCGTGGTTGTTTCTGGGCAGGTGTGATCAGCCCGACGACGTGAGCGGTGACGTCAGATGGTGGCTGAGTTGTGCTGTGCAGGGGTGTGGTGTGGTGCCTGACCCGGGGACGGTCAGTCTGCGGGCACGCCGAGGGCGGGGAGCACCACGGCGTCGATGTACGAGAGGAGGAATTCCTGCGTGGGCGGCAAATCGTCGATCAGCGTCCGCGTGGCGAACGCGCCCACGAGCATGTGCACCATGTAGTTCAGAGCGGGGTTGTCGGGGCGGACCTCACCCCGGTCGATCGCGCGCTGGATCACCCGCCCGAACTCTTCCACCTCCGGTTCGACCAGCAGATCCTTGAACGCCTGGCGGAGATCGTCGTTCAGCTGTACCGCCATGGCGAGCGCGCGCATCAGGGCGGCGTTCTCCTCGATGACGCAGTCGTCCTCACGCCCGATGATGGCGTGCAGGTCGCCGCGCAGGGACCCGGTGTCGATGTCGGCGATGCCGCCCGGCTTCTCGCTGCGCATCGCTCTCACCACCAGCTCGGCCTTGCCGCCCCACTGGCGGTAGAGCGTGGCCTTGCTGGACCGGGTGCGGGCGGCCACGGCGTCCATGGTGAGGGCGTCGTAGCCGACCTCACGGAGCAGTTCGAGCACCGCCCGGTACAGCTCGGCCTCGCGCTCGGGGGTGATCCGGCTGCTGCGACGTACCGTCGCGACTTCACTCATGCCGCCCACCCTTCCGCTCGACTCCGACCCTGTCAAAGAAAACGAAACCGTTTCGTACAGAGAGAACGTACCCCACCCTCTATCGAAACGAAACGGTTTCGTTCGTGTCCTGCGTCACGGTTGTCGGTTCGGCATAAGTTGCTGCGCTCCGCCCCCGGGAAAAGCATGGGGAGGGTGACCTATCTGCGTCTGCCGCACCTCAAGGACGACCTGCTGTGCTTCGTGGCCGAGGACGACCTCTGGCTGGCCCCGCTCGACGCCCCCGGCCGTGCCTGGCGGCTCACGGTCGACCGCACCAAACTCGGCCACCCCCGTTTCTCCCCCGACGGCCGGCACATCGCGTACACGAGCTGGCGCAGTCTCGATCCGGAGGTGCACCTCGTCCCGGTGGACGGCGGACCGGGCCGGCGCCTCACCTACTGGGGCAGTTCCGACACCCGGGTCTGCGGCTGGGCACCCCCCGACGACGACGGCCACGCCGAGATCCTCGCCGTCGCCTCGCACGGCGAGCCCTTCTCGTACTTCACCTGGGCCTACAAGCTCGCCTGCGACGGCAGCCCCGGACGCAAACTGCCCTGGGGCCCGGTCTCCGACATCCAGGTCGCCGACATCGCCGGGGAACGCAAGTCACTGCTGCTCACCGGCACCCCACCGCACGAACCGGCCTCCTGGAAGCGCTACCGGGGCGGCGCCACCGGCAGGCTGTGGCTGCACGGGCACCAGCTGCTCGACGGGCTCGACGGCCATCTGCACTCCCCGCTGTTCGTCGGCGGCCGGATCGCCTTCCTCTCCGACCACGAGGGCATCGGCAACCTCTACTCGTGCGCGTACGACGGCTCCGACCTGCGCCGCCACACCGACCACGACGCCTTCTACGCCCGGCACGCCTCCAGTGACGGCACCCGGGTCGTCTACCAGTGCGCCGGCGACCTGTGGATCGTGGACGACCTGGCCGCCGACTCGGTCCCGCGCCGGCTCGACGTGACGCTGAACGGTCCGCGGGCCGGGCGCCGCTCCTACCAGGTACCGGCCGCGCGGCACCTGGACGGTGTCTCGGTCGACGAGACCGGCCGGGCGAGTGCCGTCGTCGTCCGCGGCAGCCTGTACTGGCTCACCCACCGCGACGGTCCCGCCCGCACCCTCACCGACACCCCGGGCGTACGGGTCAGGCTGCCGGAGATGCTCCGCGCCGGGGACCAGGTGGCCTACGTGACGGACGCCGAGGGCGAGGACGCCGTCGAGATCGCCTCGCTCCCCCGGGCCACCGGCCAGCGCGCGCCCCGCCGGCTCGCCGCCGGGAAGCTGGGCCGGGTGCTGGAGATGGTGGCCGACCCGGAGGGGCGGCGGCTGGCCGTCGCCGCGCACGACGGACGGCTGCTGCTGATCGGCACCGACGAGGAGGGCGGGGATGAGGAGAACGGAGACAAGGAGAGCGGGGACGAGGAGAGCGGGGACGAGGAGAGCCGAGGAGAGGTCACCGAGCTGATCCACTCCGGCAACGGGCCGGTGCGTGACCTCGCCTTCTCCCCCGACGGGGCGTGGCTGGCCTGGTCCCACCCCGTCATCGGGCGGTCGCTGCGGCAGATCAAACTCGCCCGGATCAAGGACCGGCTGGTCCTCGACGTCACAGGCGGCCGCTTCGAGGACGAGAACCCCGTCTTCACCCGGGACGGCCGCTATCTCGCCTTCCTGTCCTGGCGCGGCTTCGACCCGGTGTACGACGTGCACACCGGTGATCTGTCCTTCCCGCTGGGCTGCCGCCCCTATCTGGTGCCGCTGTCCTCGGCGACCCCCTCCCCGTTCGCCCTGAATCCCGAGGGCCGCCCGGCCGCCGGGGGCCTGGACCCGGTCGACCGCGAGGACGCCGAGGAGAGCGGCGACGGCGGCAGCACGGTGACCGTCGAGGCGGAGGGCCTGGAGAGCAGGGTCACCCCCTTCCCGGTGGCCGCCTCCAAGTACTCGGGGCTGTACCCGGTCGCGGGCTGCGGTCTGGTGTGGCTGCGCTGGCCGATCTCCGGCGCTCTCGGCGAGACCTTCGTCAACCCCGACGACACCAGCGGCCGGCCCGCGCTGGAACACTTCGACATCGGCAAGGCGAAGAAGTCCGAACTCGTCGCGGACCTCGACTTCTTCGCGGTCAGCGGCGACGGCACCCGGCTGGTCGTGGTGGACGAGGGCGAACTGCGCGCGGTGCCCGCCACCGAGCCCGGCGACAGCGACTCCACGGTGTGGATCGACGCCCGCCGCATCCTGCACGAGGCCGACCCCTCGGCCGAGTGGCGCCAGGCGTACGCGGAGGCCGGGCGGCTGATCCGTGCCTACTTCTGGGAACCGGACATGTGCGGCATCGACTGGGACGCGATCCTGGAGCAGTATCGCCCGCTGGTCGAACGGGTCTCCTCCCCCGACGAGTTCGCGGATCTGCTGCGCGAGGTCCTCGGTGAACTCGGCACCTCCCACGCCTATGTCACCGCCGCCCGCCGCAACGAGGGCCCTCCGCACTACCAGCGCCGCCAGGGCCTGCTCGGCGCCAACCTCACCCCGCGCGAGGCCGGCTGGACGGTCAAGCGGATCCTGCCCGGCGACTCCTCCGACTCCCGGGCCCGTTCCCCCCTGGCCGGCACCGGTGTCCGCGAGGGCGCGGTCCTCACCCATGTCGACGGCCGCCCGGTGGACCCCGTCACGGGTCCCTACCCGCTGCTGGCGGGCGCGGGCGGTACGACGGTCGAGCTGACGTTCGTTCCCGACGGGGGCGAGGGCCCGCCCCGGCGGGTCGCCGTCGTCCCGCTCATCGACGAGACACCGCTGCGCTACCAGGACTGGGTGGCCAAACGCCGCGCGGTGGTCCGGGAGTTGAGCGGCGGACGCTGCGGCTATCTGCACATCCCCGACATGGGCGGCTCGGGCTGGGCCCAGTTCAACCGTGATGTGCGGATGGAGATGTCCCGGCCCGCGCTCATCGTGGACGTGCGCGGCAACGCCGGCGGCCACATCAGCGAACTCGTCGTGGAGAAGCTGACCCGCACCATCATCGGCTGGGACCTCACCCGCAACGCCCAGCCGGTCTCGTACGCCTCCAACGCCCCGCGCGGGCCGGTGGTGGCACTGGCGGACGAGGCGACCAGCTCCGACGGCGACATGATCACCGCCGCGTTCAAACTGCTGGACCTGGGCCCCGTGGTGGGCCAGCGCACCTGGGGCGGCGTGGTCGGCATGACCGGACGGCACCGGCTCGGGGACGGCACGGTCATC
Organism: Streptomyces sp. NPDC086080; assembly: GCF_044540255.1. Taxonomy (NCBI): domain Bacteria; kingdom Bacillati; phylum Actinomycetota; class Actinomycetes; order Kitasatosporales; family Streptomycetaceae; genus Streptomyces; species Streptomyces sp. NPDC086080. Next base: position 349,795 of record NZ_JBITRU010000005.1, on the reverse strand, counting down.
ACGGTGCCGATGAACGCCGCCTGGTTCGACGCGTACGGCTGGTCCGTGGAGAACAAGGGCGTGGAACCCGACCTGGAGGCGCTGCGCACCCCGCTGGACTGGGCCGAGGGCCGGTACGCGGTGCTCGACGACGCGGTACGGCTCGCCCTGGAACTGCTGGAGGCCCGGCCCCCGGCCACTCCCCCGACCTACCGCGACGTTCCGGACCGCTCCCGGCCGAAGCTGCCGCCCAGAACCTGAGGGGACGGGGCAGGGGACGGGGCAAGGGGACGGGGCAGGGACGGGGCGCCGCGCGAGCGGGTCGGGCCGGACATGAGAAGGGGTGCCCCCTTCGCCAGGGGCACCCCTTCTGCCTGCGCTTCAGTGCGTCCGCTCAACGCGGCACAGCGCTTGGGTCGTTCAGCGCGTCAGGGCTCGACGTCAGACGTCGTAGTCCTGGTCGAAGCGCTCCTCGGACTCGCGCTGACGGCGCTGCTCGTCCATGTCCTCGTCGCGCCGGCGGCCACGGTTCTGCAGCTGCTCCTTGCCCTGCTGGGCACGCTGCCTGGCCTGCTGCTGGAACTGCTCGGACTTCTCCTGGAACTGGTCCTTCATACCCATGTGGGTTCACTCCCGTTGTGGGGTGGGGGAACTTGCCCGTTCAGATTCACACGGGCCCTCACCCTGCGCATGTCGATCAGTCACGGACCGTAGCGCGGTGCTGCTCATCGGCGTTTCCACCGGCCCCGACCAGGCCCGTCCGGACGGTGCCGAGCCGGTCGCCGAACCGCCGGATCTCCCGCTGCCCCACGGTCCCGATGACCGCGGGAAGGTAGCCGCGCACGCCCTGCATCCCGCGCAGCCACCACTGTCCGTACACATGGGCCGACCGCCGCTCGATCCCGGCCACCAGCCGGTCCACCGCGGGGCCCAGCGGGTAGGTCTTGTTGGACGGCCACGGCAGCCGCTGCCGCAACTCCCGCATCACGTCGTCCTGGTCGGCGCCGCGCACCATGTCGGTGTCGGTCCACGACAGGTACCCGACGCCCACCTTCACGCCCCGGTGGGCGACTTCGGCGCGCAGGCTGTGCGCGTACGCCTCCACACCGGACTTGGAGGCGCAGTACGCGGTCATCATCGGCGCCGGTGTGATCGCGGCGAGCGAGGCTATCTGGAGCAGATAGCCGCGGCTCTCGGTGAGCAGCGGCAGGAACGCCCGCGCGGTGACCGCCGATCCGATGAGGTTCACCTCGATCACCCGGCGCCAGGACTCCGGGTCGGAGTCGGCGAACGGACCGCCCGTCGCCACACCGGCGTTGGCGACCACGATGTCGGCCCGGCCGAACCGCTCCCGGACCTCCTCGGCGACCCGGGCCATCGCCTCGTGGTCGGTGACGTCCGCGTACCAGTGGGCACTGTCACTGTGCAGCCGCGCGGAGACGTCCCCCAGCGCGTCCGGCTCCAGTCCGACCAGCGCCACCCTCACCCCGCGCGCGGAGAGCTTGCGGGCCAGCAACTCCCCCACGCCGCGCGCCGCTCCGGTGACGACGGCGACCCTGCCGTCGAGACTGACCCTGCTCATGCGCTCTCCTCGGCGGATACGACCTGCTGGTGGGCTGTCACATGGGCGGCGACGAGTGCCCGGATCCTCTCGGTGACCGGGCCGGGCGCCTCGATGGGCGTCATGTGGCCGACGCCCGGCAGTTCGGTGACGCCGAGACACTGCGGCAGCGCGGCGGCGAGCGTCCGGGCGTGCACGGGCGGGGTGAGCCGGTCCGCCGTCCCGATGACGATCTCGGCGGGAACGCGCACCTCCCGTACCCCGTGGTCGAGATCGAGCTCACCGAGTACCCGCGACCAGGCGTGACGCACCGCGCGCGGGCAGGCGTGCACGATACGGGCGCAGGCCTCGACCATCCCCGGGGCCGAAGCGGGCCCCATCGTCGCGTACTTGAGGAGCCGGCGGGCGAGCGGGGTGACCGGCCCGAGCGGAAGACGGGAGCAGAGGATGCGCCGGGTCAGCGAGGTCCGCACCCGGCCCGCCTTCATCGGCAGCACCGTCGACTCGTCGACCAGCCGTGAACTGCCCGTGCTGCACAGCAGTACGGCGGCGGCATGGGCGGCGAAGGCGGGCCGGCCGGACGCGGCCATGACGGTCATCCCGCCCATGGAGTGCCCGGCGATCACCGCCCGCTCGCCGGATGCGAGGGTGGCGGTGAGGACGGCCTCGAGGTCGTCGGCGAGCGCGTCGGTGGTGCACGCCGGGCTCGCGGGCGTCCGCCCATGGCCGCGCTGGTCGTAGGCGATGACCCGGTGATCGGTGGAGAGTTCACGGATCTGCGCGGCCCAGAAGGCGGTCGAGCAGGTCCAGCCGTGGGCGAGCACGACCGCGGGCGCCCGCTCCGGCCCGTGCACCTCGACGTGCAGCCGGGTGCCGTCGGCGGAGAGGGCGGTCAGTTCGCGGGCGGCGACGGGTGGGGTGTACGGCCCGGAGGCGACGTGGGCGAGGCGGCTCATGCGGTCACCCCGGTGTTCTCCCGGGTGGTGTCCCGTCCGGCGGCGACATGACGCACCACGGCGTACTCGGAGAGGTCGACGCGCCGCGTCTCCCGCCGGAACTCACTCGTCGTCCCGGGCCAGACGGTGGTGTTGCGTCCGCTCTCGTCGAGGTACCAGCTGGTGCAGCCGCCGGTGTTCCACACCGTGCGCTTCATGCGCTCCTGCACCCGGTGGTTCCAGGCGCGGACGGCGCCGGGGCGGGCGTCGAGGGCGACCCTGCCACCGAGGACGTTCAACTGGCGCATGTAGTCGGCCAGATAGTTCAGCTGGGACTCGATCATGAGGATCATGGAGGAGTTCCCCAGGCCGGTGTTGGGCCCGATGATCGTCATCCAGTTGGGGAACCCGGCGGCGGTCGCGCCGCGTAGGGACTGCATCCCGCCCGCCCAGGACTCGGCGAGGGTCCTGCCCTCCGCGCCGACGACCCGCTCGGCGATGGGCATGTCGGTGACATGGAACCCGGTGCCGAACACGATCGCGTCGACCTCGGCCTCGGTCCCGTCGGCGCCGACGACGGTCGAACCGCGCACCTCGCTCAGCCCGCTCGCGACCAGATCCACGTTGGGCCGCGCGAGTGCCGGATAGTACGTGCTCGACAGCAGGATCCGCTTGCAGCCGATGCGGTAGTCCGGGGTGAGCCTGGCGCGCAGGGCCGGGTCCTTGATCGCGCGGGCCATGTTGCGCTTGGCCAGCTGCTCGACGATGCCGAGCTCCCCCGGGTGCTTGGTGAACGCCTGGACCTGCAACTCCCTGACGCCCCAGAGCAGTCCGCGGCGCAGTTTGGTGGTGACGGGCAGGGTGCGGTGCAGTGCGCGCTCGGCGGCGCTGATGGGCCGGTCCATGCGGGGCAGGACCCAGGCCGGCGTGCGCTGGAAGAGGGTCAGCCGCTCCACGAGCGGCTGGATGGAGGGCACGATCTGGATCGCGGACGCGCCGGTGCCGACCATGGCGACCCGCTTGCCGCGCAGGTCGTAGTCGTGGTCCCACCGGGCGGAGTGGAACACCTTGCCGGGGAAGGTGTCGAGCCCGGGGATGTCCGGCAGTTTGGGCTCGGACAACGGGCCGGTGGCGGAGACGACCACGTCCGCGCTGAGGTTCCCGCCGCTGGTCTCGATCTCCCACCGCAGCCGCTCGCCGTCCCACGCCATCCGCTTCACCTCCGAGCCGAAGCGGATGTGCGGGCGCAGGCCGAAGACGTCGGTGACGTGCTCGAGATAGGCGCGGATGTGCTGCTGTCCGGAGAAGGAGCGCGGCCAGTCGGGATTGGGCGCGAAGGAGAACGAGTACAGGTGCGACGGCACGTCGCACGCGCAGCCGGGATAGCTGTTGTCGCGCCAGGTACCGCCGACACTGTCCGCCCGTTCCAGGACGACGAAGTCGGTGATCCCCTCCCGCCGCAGCCGCACGGCGGCCCCGAGCCCACCGAAGCCCGACCCGACCACCGCCACCCGTACATGCTCGTGCTCGGCCATCCTCAAGCCTCCACGCGTCACTCAGAACCATGCCAGTGAACACTGGCGCAATGGGGAGACTAGAGCAGCACCGTACCGATGGGTAGGGGGCGTGCAAGGAAACCTACCGGCGGTACGCCTAGGCTTCAGATGTGGCAGAAGACCGCGAGGGACCGACGGAGCGGCGCGAGTACCGCATGGAGGAGCTGGCCGAGCTGGCCGGCATCACCGTGCGCACCCTGCGCTTCTACCGCGAGCGCAAGCTGATCCCGCCGCCCCGCCGTGAGGGCCGTATCGCCTGGTACGACGACCGTCACCTGGCCCGTCTGCGCACGATCACGGCGCTGCTGGAACGCGGCCACACCCTGAACGGCATAGCCGAGCTGGCCGAGGCCTTCGACCACGGCCGTGACGTCGGCGAGCTCCTCGGCATGGACGCCCCCACCGAGGAGACCCCGGTCCGTCTCACCCCCGAGGAACTCGCCGACCACTTCTCCGGCGAGGTCACTCCGGAGAACCTGGCCGCCGCGCTGAACCTCGGCTATGTCGGCGTCGACGGCGAGGAGATCGTCCACATCAGCCGCCGTCTGCTGGACGTCTCCTCGGCACTGGTCCGCGAGGGCATCCCGCTCGCGGAAGTCCTCCGCACCGGCGCCGCGGTCCGCACCCACGCCGACACCCTGGCCGACCTCTTCGCCGACCTGATCCTCCGCCACGCCCCGGAGGAGGCCGTGCACCGCCTGCGCCCCCTGGCCCGCAGCGTGGTCGACGCGGAACTCTCCCTGGCACTGGACCGGCGGCTGCGCAAGCGGGAGTAGGGGCCGCGCCGGTCCGGTGCCGGCCCCGCGCAGCCGACAGCTCCGGCACGGCGAGGCGGGCCGCCCGCCCGGAAGGCGGGATGCCTCAACCAGCCGCCCGCCCGGAAGGCGCCCCGACCGGACGCCTCGCCTGGGTACCCGTCAACCGGCCGCCTGCTCGAAGACGACCGTCACCGGTGCGTGGTCCGACCACCGCTCGGCATGCGTCGCCGCCCGCTCGACGTAGGCCTTCACCGCCCGTCCCGCGAGCCCCGGCGTCGCCACGGCGAGGTCGATCCGCCACCCGGTGTCGTTGTCGAACGCCCGCCCCCGGTACGACCACCAGGAGTACGGCCCCTCCGCATCCGGATGCAGCGCCCGCACCACATCGACGTACCCGCCGTCGCTCAGGTCCAGCACCCGGGACAGCCACTCCCGCTCCTCCGGCAGGAACCCGGAGTTCTTGGTGTTCCCCCGCCAGTTCTTGAGGTCGGCCTTCTCATGGGCGATGTTCCAGTCCCCGCAGACGACCACCTCGCGCCCCTCGGCGGCGGCCCGCTCCCGCAGCCCTTTCAGATGGGCGAGGAACTCCCCCATGAACCGCACCTTCTCCTCCTGCCGCTCGGTCCCGACCTCCCCCGACGGCAGATACAGCGAGGCGACGGTCACCCCGGGCAGATCCACTTCCACATACCGCCCGCTGCCGTCGAACTCCGCCGACCCGAACCCCACCCGCACCCGGTCCGGCTCACGCCGGCTGTACAGGGACACCCCCGCCCGCCCCTTGGCGGCAGCGGGCGCGTGCACGACATGCCACCCCTCGGGCTCCCGCACCTGCTCCGGCAACTGCTGCGGCTCCGCCCGCACCTCCTGCAGGCACACCACATCGGCGGAGGTCCCGGCCAGCCACTCCACGAAGCCCTTCTTGGCGGCGGCCCGCAGTCCATTGACATTGACGGAGGTCACAGTAAGCACCAGGGCACGATACGACACCCCACGTCCGGGCATGTTTTACGGTATTCGGCATGGATATCCGCCGGGTCCCCTACGACCACCCCGACGCCGTGAAGCTGGACGCCGAAGTCCAGGCCGAGTACCACGTCCGCTACGGCGACGGCGGCGACTCCACCCCCATGCACCCGGCGGACTTCACACCCCCGAACGGCATCTACCTGATCGCGTACGACGAGGCCGGTGTCCCCGTGGCCTCCGGCGGCTGGCGCGTCCAGAACGCCAACGGCGAGGGCAACCGCGACGGCGACGCCGAGCTGAAGCGCATGTACGTAATCGAGCAGATGCGCGGCCGGGGCCTCGCCCGCCGCATCCTGGCCGCCCTGGAGGAGGACGCCCGCGCGGCCGGCCGCGTCCGCATGGTCCTGGAAACAGGCACCGCGCAGCCGGAGGCCATCGCCCTCTACACCTCCAGCGGCTACGACCCCTGCGACAAGTTCGGCTACTACCGCTTCCACGACGACAGCCGCTGCTACGCGAAGGCCCTCTGAGCCCGGCAACGGGTCTGACACGGGACCCGATGAACGCCGGGCCGCTCTACGTTCGGTCGGCCGAAGGGATCGCCAAGAAGATCGAGTCAGGCCTGCCGGATGCATTTCCCGTTCCGTCGACGGTGCACGCATCCTTCGGTTGTCAGTGGCAGGGACCAGGATGGGCAGCATGATGAAAACCGGGGCGGATTACGCATGGTTCCAGAACGACTACCCAGACCTCGCCGAGGCGTACTGCTTCACTCTGGTCAGGGGTCTGTCTCCGGCGGAGGTGGTGTCTCGGCTCGGAGGGCACCCAGAGGCGCCTTTGCGCGGTATGGCGGCACTGGTTGATGCGGCCTTCGCCCGCTTCGGCTTCACGGCGGCTCACCGTCAGTTGGTCGGCATGACGGCGGTGGGCACTTGGACTCTGCTGGTCGAACCCAACGGCTTTTTGGGAGTCACCGAAGAACGGGCGCTACCGGCCTCCGCGGGGACGAGCTGGATATCCCACTTCGTCAACGTCAACGCCGTCGGTACATTTCTCTGGGCGGAGGACCAGGTGCTACGGCTCTGCTTCGACCCCCTGTTCCCGGAGGAACGGTGGGGCACCGCTCCGGATGAGCTCCTGGACGTGCTGCACCGAGTCGGCTTCCATTTCGGCGAGGAGACACCCGAGACAGACCTGTCCTCACTTGCGGCGTTCGCGCTGGCAGAGCACCTGACCGGCGTCGCCATCACCCCGGAGCTGCTCGAGGAGACCACGTTCACCTGCGCCACGGTGCGGATCCGGGGGAGTGCGTAGTCGACGGCGGATCTGCCGATCCAGGAGAGACGCCAAGCAGGCGAGGCGGCGACCGTGCACGAGTCCGCCGGGGGGCCGGCCGGTGGTGCGATGCCGTCGGCCGCGTCGGCCGACCAGTTCGTCCCGATGCCGGCCGACCGTGCCTGTGCCACGGCCCCGCCACCAACCGACCAACTTCCCGCGATCTGCGGGAAGTCTGCCATCAGCCCCACACCGAGGGACTCCACGGTCCGCTCAAGGGCGAGGAGGTCGACATCGGGGCGAGCCCGACAGCGTCCCGTTCGGTTCCAGGGCCCTTCCGCATTCTCTCCACGTTCACCGCGCCAGCGCCGCCCGATCCCCCATCACCACGACCGGTGCGCTCTCCCTGTCCAGCCACCGAAGGAGCTCCCGCATCCGCGGCTTCGGCAGCGTCACACAGCCCTGGGTGGGGGAGCCGTGGTCCACGTGGAACCAGATGCCGCCGCCGCGGTCCGTGCCGAGCGGGCGGGTCCAGTCGAGGGGGGTCGTGCCGGGCTTGCGGTTGTAGTTGATGGCGACGACGTAGTCGAAGGCGTCGCCCAGCGGCTCGCCCTCGACGTTGGTGCCGCGGGCGACGAAGGCCGGGCCCGTGTCATAGGGGAGTTCCGTACCGGGGTCGGGTTCGTGGCCGCCGGCGTCGGTGAGGCCGAAGACGCCGATGGGCGTGCGGCGATCGCCCTGGACGTGGTGGTCGGTCCATCCCTTGAAGCCGTTGTGCGTGGGCCAAGCCTCGCTGACCGGCGTCCAGCCCTCGCCCTCGCGTATGTAGCGCTGGGCGGTACCGGTGCCTTCGTCGGGGCCGTCGCCCGTGACGACGACGGCTTGGCGGGCCGAGGCGGGTATCTCCGCGCGCGTGGCGGGGCCGAGGCCCGGTATCCCGCCCGTCTGCGGGGTCTCCTGGCTGGTCTGGGGGCTGAGGGCCGCATGCGCCCCGGACTGACCGCTCTGTGTCCGTACGTCGGGCGGGTCACCTGCGGTGGGCTCACCTCCGCTGCAGGCGGACAGGAGGAGGCCGGTGAGGAGCAGCGCGGATCCTGTGGTGAACCGGCGGGAAGCGTGCAGGTGCATGAGGGCTCTCAGACTGAGGGGAGTTGAGGAGGAGAAGGCGAGAGGCGGCGCGCGGGTCAGTCCCGCGCGGCCGGAGGGCCGGCCGACGTGGACGGAGGGCCGGCCGACGTGGACGGAGGGCCGGCCGACGTGGGCGGCCGAGTCGCATACTTGTCGAAGCGGAGGTCCTCGAGCATCCGGCGCACCAGCTCCGCCTGCCGCTCCACCACCTCGGGCCCGCCGCCCACACACACCGTCGCGTCGATCACCGCGTCCTGCCCCGGCACCTTGATCAGGCCCAGGTGCCGGTGCGTGGCACCGAGGTCCCGGCACAGCTCGTCAAGCTGCGTGCCGTCCAGCCCCGACGTTCGCTGCAGGTGTAGGACAAGGAGCGAACCACCGGACGCCGACAGCCGGTCGAGCGGCGGACAGATCTCGTACCGGTGGTGTGCGCACTCCAGGCTGCCGTCGACCGGCTGCGAGGCGGCAAAGGCCACCGCCTGCCGCTTGGCCGTGGGCGCCTCGGGCACCGCGAGTCCGTACCAGCCGGGCGGCAGGTCGAGGGTGAGCCCGGCGAGTTCGGCATGGACCAGGCGCTCACGGGACGGTGAGGCCGCCGGCGGTACGAGCTCGGACCCGGGGCCCGCCTCCTGGCCAGGCCGTAGCGCGCCCCCGAGCACGGTGGCGCCCGCGAGCACGGCCGTGACCGCCGCGCAGGCCGCCGCCACCGTGACCGTACGCCGGCGGCGGCGTCGCAGGACCCGTTCCCGTACCCGGCGCATCCGTGAGTCCGGGGCGGGCAGACGGGGCACGGCCCGCTCCAGAAGCTCGCGCAGGGCCCACTCGTCGTACAGCGCCGCCTCGCGCTCGTCATCCGCGGTCATCACGCACGCTCCACCTGCTCGGGCAGCACAGCCCGCAGCGTGCGCAGGGCCTTGGACGCCTGGCTCTTGACGGTGCCCGGCGCGCAGCCGAGCACCGCCGCGGTCTCCTCGACGCTGAGGTCCTCGAAGTAACGCAGCACGACCACCGCCCGCTGCCGCACCGGCAGCGCCCGTACGGCCACGGCGAGGGACTGCTCCAGCTCCACACCCTCGTACGGGTCGAAGGAGGTTGCGTGGTCAGGGAGTTCACCGTGCGGCACCTCGCCGCGCCAGCGCCGCCGCCACCAGGACGCATGCGTATGTACCAGGGCTTTTCGGATATACGCCTCGGGGTGATCGTCCGCGATCCTCGGCCACTTGGGCCATACGCGGGCGAGCACCGTCTGCAGCAGGTCCTCGGCGAGATGCGCGTCGCTGGTCAGGAGCCAGGCGACCCGGAGCAGGCGGGGGCCCCGGGCGTTCACGAACGCCTCGAAGTCCTCGCTGCCCTGCCCCCCGCGCATCGCCGTCCCGCCGTTCCTCTCGGTCTCTCACACTGGGACAACCTGTTGGGCTCCTGATCAGGTTGCCTGGCGCCACCGTCAGCGGGCTGTCCGTACAGCAGCGAGAAGCGGCTGGTGCGGGTGACGGACGGCAGCATCGATACCGCCGCCTGACGGCGGCCTCGGTGCCCGCCGGGGCTTGGGGACGGCCTCGGTCCACACCCGTCGGTCGAGTGCACCGGCGAGCTGGACGGCGACGCCGGCGCTCAAGCGGCCCTGGGTCCCACAGCGTCTTCCCTGGCCGCCACCCGGCCCGGCTCCGTCCGGCGGGGCATAGCGATCCCCCACACCGATCCCCCACGCCCGCACACATCCCTTCCATCCCGCCAGCTCGACGGGGCGGGGGAGGGATGGTGCACGGGGACCTGGGAGGTTGTCAGCGGATCATTGCCAGAAGATCTCTTCCACGATGATCTGCGGATCCTCTGTGCGCGGGACGAAGGTGTAGATCATCCAGCCCCTGTGGTGGTCGAAGTGCAGGATGTGCGGCCCTTTCGGGTCGGTGGATCGGACCGGTTCGACGTACATCGATGTCGGGAGATCACTGTCGGCGTCGATCCCCCGGAAAAACGGGTCCTTGGCCGTGACCAGTTCGGCACGCGCCTCATCGACCATCCTCCGGGCCTGCTCGGGCAGCCTGTCACGGTCTGCCAGAGCGTCGAGCCGCCAGTCCATCTGCCAGGGCGGCCCCGTGAGCGCATCGGTCACCGGCCGGGCTCCAGGTCCCGCGCCCTGTGGCGAATCATCGAGGCTTCCTCGAGAAGTACCTTGGCCTCCGCGAGGTCGGTGGACTCCGTCGCCCTGTGGTGGAGATCAGCCATGTGGGCATCGAGCTCCGGGTCACGGGCGATCGCGTACTCGCCCCACCAACGGGTCATGAACGCGGGCAGCGGTCCGATGTCATAGGTGTCGGCGATCGCCCGCTTCCAGTGCTCGTCGAAGTCGGGCAGGAGCTGGGGGGTGTGCCGGGCGATGGCGGCACGCAGCGCCTTCGGGTTCCGCTCGGGCATGGGCGGAACGGTCGGCGTGGGTTCTGCGGCGTGTGCGGTCATGACCGGGGGCACTCCTTCGTTCTCCGTCGGCGCACCGTTCCTACGACGATAGCCTGCCCCGATGGCCTGGGTGAGCCGGTCGGCGCCGGAGCGCCGGGGCCGGGCGGGGCTTACGGCACGTGGGTTCACGCGGGCGCTCCCGGGGTGCGGTCGCCGGTGTCGTCATGGTCGGCATCGTCGGACGGCGGCAGGCGTCGCCCGCGGGACTCCGCGATACGCAGGGCGTCTGCGAGGCACTCGGTGAGGCGGATGGCGCCGTACCGTACCTCGACGTGCGGGGACATCGGGTCCTCCAGCACACGCCGGGCGCGTTCGAGCACGTCCAGGCCGTCGGCAAGCTGCTGGGCCTCCATCTCATCGGCCAGCCGCGAGACGTAACCGTCCTCGCCGTTGGCGAGGAAGCAGGGTTTTCCGTCCGGCGAAGACCAAGGCAGCAGCCGGAGCGAGGGGTACGGCTCCATCAGGCGGCCACCTTTCCCGCGCCGGTGGGGAGTTGGTCGAGGTCGATCCCGAAGTCGGTGGCGAGGACGAGGGTGACCCTGCGGCGGCGCCGCTGACGTGCGCGTTCCTGTTCGTGGGCGGTGAGGTAGGGGCGGACGAGCCGGGAGTCGGCGCCGTCGAGGGGGAGGTGCAGGCAGTACGGGGAGCGGTGGAGGGGGAGGCAGGGGGAGTCGGTGGTGGGGGTGGGGGCGGCGGTGAGGTGCGCGAGGCGGAGGTCACCGGCGCGGTGGGTTCCGGTACCGGGACTGAAGAGAAGGCCCAGCCAATGGGCGAGGCGGCGGATAAGGTCGGGCATGTCGACGCTCCTTCGTAGCGTTGGCCACGCCCCGGGAGGTCTCACCACCTCGCCGGGGTCTCTTGTTCGCCACCTTGCATCAGGATGCGTTAGGTAGCAATAGGAAGCATACGGTTGCACCCATACGTGGTGGGCCGCTTTTACTCGCTTTAGCGTGCAGCCATGGCTGATGAGCGCGAGTGGAGACCCGACCCGGCGAGTCACGTCTACGTGTACCTACAGGTCGTGCACCACATCGCTGAGCAGATCCGCACCGGGCGGCTTCCCACGGGCGCGCGCCTCCCTGCTGAACGCGATCTCGCGGAGCAGTACGGCGTAGCCGTCAACACGATCCGTCGAGCCGTCCGTGACCTACGCGACCAGGGACTGGTCATCACCGTTCCCATCAAGGGAACGTTCGTACGCCCTGAAGCGCCCTCCGGCGACGCATCGGCACATGAAGACGACACCGCCGGCTGACCGTCACGGGGAAGTCCGCCTCGCGGATGCGGCCTCGGCCAGGAATCGGTCGTCCTGTCACGCCCCTTGGTCGTCCACCGCGGCCAGTGGACCGATACGACGAAGGACGCAGTCGTCCGAAAGGGCGTGCCCGGTAAGGCGATCCGCCGGCGCGGTACGTCGGGGTCGATGTGGCGGGCGGTGGGGCCCACGAAGGACAGGGCTTTCACCCCGAACAGGCTTGAACAGCCCCGGAAACGACGAAGATCCCGACCGATCGCGATGATCGGTCGGGACCTCGTCAACTGAACCTGAGCTACCCCAAGGACAGTTGCGCGGTGGACCTGTGGGGATTTGAACCCCAGACCCCCTCGATGCGAACGAGGTGCGCTACCAGACTGCGCCACAGGCCCTTGCAACGAGTGAAACCTTAGCATCCCGATCGGGGTGCTCGGAAATCCGTTGCCGGTGGAGCCGGGGGCGCTACTCGTTGGCCGCCTTCGGGCGGTCGCCGTCCTCGTACTGGTCGAAGAGGGGGGTGCGGCCGCGTTCGCGGGAGCGGCGGGCCGAGGCCGCGCGGCGGGCGTCGGTGCGGCCGTCGGCCGGGGCGGGATCCGGGTCCGCTTCCTCGGCCGGATCGGCGGCCGACTCGCCGGCCGGTACCGCGCTCGAGCGGGCCGAGCTCCAGGTGTCCGGTGCGCCGAGGTCCACGTCGCTGGTGGCGCGCGGGGCGACCGGCGCCGTCACGTACGTCGGCAGCGGTACCGGGACCGGGTCCCAGCTGTCGCCGCCCTGGTCGGGGCGGCGCTGCCGCTCGCGCTGCTGGTCGACCCACTCGGCGTGGTCGGTCTGCTCGACGAGCGCGCGCCGGTCCGCGGCGAGCGCGGTCAGGCCCGGGTCGACGACGACCCCGGCTTCCGGACCCTCCGGTTCGTCGGGGTCCGCGTGGTCGGCGGCCGGGCGGCGGCGCGGCTGGCGCTCCCGCTCGCGCAGCCGCTGCGCCGCGACCTCCGCCTGCCGGCGGTCCATCTGGTACGCGAACCTGCGGCGCTCCTGGGAGCGCAGGTACGCGATGTAGGCGCTCAGCAGCACGGCGGGTACACCGGGTGCCCAGAGGAAGGCGAGTCCGCCGACCGCCGCGACGACCGCGCCGAGGGTGAAGGCGACGAACAGCACCGTGGTGGTACGGCGGCGGCGGGCGAGCGCCTTGGTGCGCCGGGCGCGCGCGGCGGCGGCCTGCGCCGCCCGTTCCCGTCGGATGTCCGGTGCGCGGCGGGCGGCCGGGATGCCTGCCCGCGCGGAGGCGGGTTCGGGCGCCGCACCCCGCTGCGCCTGCCGTTCCGCGCGTTCGCCCGGGGGCCTGCCGGTCCGGTCGGCCGCCGTGGGTTCCGGCCGCTCCTCGGGGGGTGACGGTACGGGCACCTGGGTCTGCGGCCGGGTCCGGGACACGGCGAAGGCCCGGACGTCCACCGAGTCGGTGACCGCGTCCGGGTCGTGGACGCCCTGCTCCCCCTCGTCGGTGGAGCGCGCCCGCAGGTCCTTGGCGTACCGGCGCTCCATGCCCGCCCGTCCGGACAACAATCGGATGGCGGTGCTGAAGCGTTCCGTCGGACGGGCCTCGTTCAGCTCGTCCTGCCTACGGAGCCACATCGGCACCAAGTAGGCGGCCCAGGCCCCGACAATGACTGCGTAGATGAGGCCGCTGCTGCTCACGCCTCACACGGTAGAGGGGTTTGGACGGGGCCATCCGCCAATTGGGCCGGTGTGTCGCACGATCTGGCTGATATTTCGAACTTTTCTTGTGACCGGCTCGATCAGAGGGCCACTCGAACCAGGAATTCCGCAACCCGATGCGGTCATCTCCCGCATAAATTCGAACGTTTATTCAATTACCAGGTCCGTGCGGGATTCCGCGGTGACGCCGTTCGTGTCCGGGCAGCTCATGCCCGGACCCCTCCCGCAACTCATGCCCGGCCCCCTCCCGGGAGCGTGCCCGGTGCCACCGGGCGAGCAAACCGTCGGGGACTTCCTCCGCCGTGAGCGCGAAGACGAGATGGTCCCGCCAGGCACCGTCGATGTGCAGATACCGGGGCCGGAGCCCTTCCTCGCGGAATCCGAGTTTCTCCACGACCCTGCGGCTCGGCCCGTTCTCCGGGCGAATGCAGACCTCGACGCGGTGCAGTCCGACCGTGCGGAAACAGTGGTCCACGGCCATCGCCACGGCCGTCGGCACCACTCCGCGCCCGGCCACCGACTGGTCCACCCAGTAGCCGACATGGCCCGAGCACATCGAACCCCAGGTGATCCCGGCGACCGTCAACTGCCCTACGAGACGCCCCTGGTACTCGATGACGAACGGCAGCATCCGGCCGGCGCCCGCCTCCGAGCGCAGGTGGCGGACCATCTGACGGTAGGTCGGGCGGTGGGTGACCGGGCCGCTGGGCGTGGGCGGCGGGATGGTCGCCTCCCAGGGCCGCAGCCAGTCACGGTTGCGCCGGTTGACCTCGCGCCAGGCCTTCTGGTCGCGCTGCTTTATCGGCCGGAGGACGATGTCGCCGTCGACCAGCTCGACCGGCCAGTAGGGGCTGTTCAGCTCGCACCCCCGCCACTGGTGTCCGGCCGGGGGTGGTCCCCGCCGCGCAACTGGTCCACGGCGTGCTTCAGCAACGGCTCCAGGACGGCGAGCCCGTCCTTCACCCCGCCGCTGGACCCGGGCAGGTTGACGATCAGGGTGCCGCCCGCGACCCCGGCCAGGCCCCGCGAGAGGGCCGCCGTGGGCACCTTGTCGCGGCCGTACGCGCGGATGGCCTCCGCGATGCCGGGGACCTCGCGGTCGATCACCCCGCGGGTCGCCTCGGGGGTGCGGTCGGTGGGCGAGATGCCGGTGCCGCCGGTGGTGACGATGACGTCGTATCCGGCGGCGGCGCCCGCGCGCAGGGCCGCTTCCACCGGGTCGCCGTCGGAGACCACCTGGGGTCCGTCGACCGTGAAGCCGAAGCGCCGCAGCCCTTCCGCGATCAGCGGGCCGCCCTTGTCCTCGTAGACGCCGGCGGCGGCCCGGTTGGACGCGGTGACCACCAGCGCGGCATACGGAGCGGGCAGGGCGCCGCCCAGACTCGCGTCGAGTGTCATGTCCGGCTCCAGTCGCCCGACTTGCCGCCCGTCTTCTCCTCCACCCGTACGTCCGTGATGACCGCCTCCTTGTCGACCGCCTTGACCATGTCGATCACGGTGAGCGCGGCGACCGACACCGCGGTGAGCGCCTCCATCTCCACGCCCGTGCGGTCCGTCGTCTTCACGGTCGCCGCGATCTCCACGGCGTCGTCCGCGACCGACAGGTCCAGTTTCACACCGGACACCGACAACGGGTGGCACAGCGGGATGAGGTCGGGGGTGCGTTTGGCGCCCATGATGCCCGCGATGCGCGCGGTGGCCAGGGCGTCGCCCTTGGGAACGCCCTCGCCACGCAGCAGCTCGATCACGCGCGGGGCGACGAGAACGCGGCCGGTGGCCCGCGCGGTGCGCGCGGTGACGTCCTTGGCGGACACGTCGACCATACGGGCGGCGCCCGCCGCGTCGATGTGGGTCAGACGGGACTGCCCGGAGGGGTCCGAGGGGTCCGACGGGTTCGAGGGGTCGGAGGGTCCGGGGGGCGCCCCCCGGCTTGGCACGGTCATGATCGTGTGACGCTCCCGGTCCTGGCCCGTCGCGGTGTGCGGCGCACGGGCCTGCTGTGCGCGACACGGTACCGCCAACCGACCGGGTTCAGCCGAGCAGGACCACCTGGACCTCGGTGCCGGGCGCCACGGACTCGGTCTCCTCGGGGACGACGATCAGCGCGTTCGCCTGGGCGAGGGCGGCGACGAGGTGGGATCCGGCGCCGCCCACCGGCGTCACCGTGCCGTCGGCGTACCGGCCGCGCAGGAACTGGCGGCGGCCCCCCGGCGAGGTCAGTGCCCGGTCCGTGGTGAGCTTCGCGTGGGCTCTCGGCCGGTGGACGTCGGCCAGGCCCATCAGGGTGCGGATGGCGGGGCGGACGAACAGCTCGAAGGAGACGTAGGAGGAGACCGGGTTGCCGGGCAGGGCCAGCAGCGGGGTGTGGTCGGGGCCGATGGAGCCGAATCCCTGGGGTTTGCCCGGCTGCATGGCGAGCTTGCGGAAGTCGACGCCGCTGCCGGGCTCGTCCTCGTCCGCCGCGTACGACAGCGCCTCCTTGACGACGTCGTACGCCCCGACGCTCACGCCGCCGGTGGTGACCAGCAGGTCGGCACGGACCAGCTGGTCCTCGATGGTGTCCCGCAGGACCGTGGCGTCGTCGGCGACGGCTCCCACGCGGTAGGCGATCGCGCCGGCGTCCCGCGCGGCGGCGGTGAGGGCGAAGCTGTTGGAGTCGTAGATCTGGCCGGAGCGCAGTTCCTCGTCGGGCTGGACGAGTTCGCTGCCCGTGGAGAGCACCACCACACGCGGGCGCGGGCGCACCCGTACCGTGCCGCGGCCGATGGCGGCCAGCAGGGAGATCTGCGGCGGGCCGAGGACGGTGCCGGCCTCCAGGGCCCGGTCACCGGCCCTGACGTCGCTGCCCTTGGCGCGCACATGCGCGCGTGCCGCGGCCGGGCGATGGACGCAGACCTGTCCGGTGGCGCCCTCGGGGGCGAGGCTGCGGGCGCGCATCCCGGTGGCCGGGCCCTCACCGAGGCCGCCGTCGGTCCACTCCACGGGGACGACGGTCTCGGCGCCGGGCGGGAGCGGTGCGCCGGTCATGATGCGGGCGGCCTGGCCCGGGCCGACGTGCAGGAGGTCGGCCTGTCCGGCGGCGACGTCCCCGATCACCTCGAGGGCCGCCGGGTACTGCTCGCTCGCGCCCGCGATGTCCGCGACCCGTACCGCGTACCCGTCCATGGAGCTGTTGTCGAACGGGGGCAGGGACACGGGCACCGTGATGTCCTCGACCAGGACGCAGCCCTGGGCGTCGAGGAGGTGCAACTCGATGGGTTCGAGGGGCCGGACAGCGGCGAGGATGTCGTCCAGGTGCTCGTCCACCGACCAGAGGTGGTCCGGGCCTGCGGTGCGGGGCGCGGCGGTGCTCAACGTTGCTGCATCTCCTCGGTGACATAGCGCTGGAGCCAGGTCCGGAACTCCGGGCCCAGGTCCTCACGTTCGCACGCGAGACGAACAATGGCACGCAGGTAGTCGCCGCGGTCGCCGGTGTCATAGCGGCGGCCCTTGAAGACGACGCCGTGCACCGGGCCGCCGATCTTCTCGTCGGCGGCGAGCTGCTGGAGGGCGTCGGTGAGCTGGATCTCGCCGCCGCGGCCGGGCTCGGTCTCGCGCAGCACGCCGAAGACGGCCGGGTCCAGGACATAGCGGCCGATGATGGCGTAGTGGGACGGCGCGTCCTCGACGGCGGGCTTCTCGACCATGCCGCTGACCTTGACGACGTCGGAGTCCGTGGTGGTCTCGACGGCGGCGGAGCCGTAGAGGTGGATCTGCTCGGGGGCCACCTCCATGAGGGCGATGACACTGCCGCCGTACTGCTGCTGGACCTCGATCATGCGCTGGAGCAGGGGGTCGCGCGGGTCGATCAGGTCGTCACCGAGGAGGACGGCGAAGGGCTCGTCGCCGACGTGCGGGGCGGCGCACAGGACGGCGTGGCCGAGGCCTCTGGGGTCACCCTGGCGGACGTAGTGCATGGTGGCCAGGTCACTGGACTCCTGGACCTTGGCAAGGCGGCCGGCGTCGCCCTTCTTCTGAAGGGCGGATTCCAGTTCGTAGTTGCGGTCGAAGTGGTCCTCAAGGGGGCGCTTGTTGCGGCCCGTGACCATGAGGACGTCGTCGAGACCGGCGGAGACGGCCTCTTCGACCACGTACTGGATCGCCGGCTTGTCGACGACCGGCAGCATCTCCTTGGGCGTGGCCTTGGTGGCCGGCAGGAACCGGGTGCCGAGACCTGCTGCGGGGATGACAGCCTTGCTGATCCGCGGGTGTGACTGTGACATGCCGGACACCATATCCGGTGTCTTTGCAGGGAATCTGTGGCTCCGATTAATTACCACTCATATGAGCATATTAGAACGGTACGGGTACAGATTTGAGACACAACGATCGCGCGGACGAGTCTGACAAGCGGACACTGCGCCGCGAAGTCCTCCGCGTGAGGAGCGGGTTGACAGCGGATGACGTGCGGGTGTCCGCGGCCGCGCTGGCCCGGTGGGCACTCGCGCTGCCCGAACTGGCACACGCGCGCACCGTGGCGGCGTACGTCTCCGTGGGGAGCGAACCCGGCACCCTCGCGCTGCTGGACGCACTGCGCGCGCGGGGCGTACGGGTACTGCTGCCCGCGCTGCTGCCCGACAACGACCTCGACTGGGCCGCGTATGCCGGGGAGGGCTCCCTCGCTCCGGTGCGGCACGGCGGCCGCATGACCCTGCTCGAGCCGACCGGGGAACGCCTCGGACCGGACGCCGTGACGGAGGCGGACGCCGTACTGCTGCCCGGACTGGCCGTCGACGCGCGCGGGATGCGGCTGGGGCGCGGCGGGGGCTCGTACGACCGTGTCCTCGCCCGGCTGGACCGTGCGGGCGCGCGCCCGGCGCTGGTGGTGCTGCTGTACGGCTCCGAGGTCGTCGGTCACATCCCCGAGGAGCCGCACGACCGGCCGGTGCACGCGGTGGTGACCCCGTCGGGGGTACGGCGGTTCGGCCGCCCCGGCGACGGGACCGCCGACGAGACCCCCTGACACGCGCGTCGGTCCCCACGCGCGCACGCGTGGGGACCGAGATGCCATCGTCCTCCCCGCCGACGCGGGGGTGCCCCACGCGCGCACGCGTGGGGACCGATTCCGCTCGCCGGCCGGCCGGGATCAGGGCCTGAGCAGCAGCGTGTCGCTCGTGTTCTTCTCGACCGCCTTGCGCGAGAACGGCCATTCCAGCAGCTCGCCTGCGGCCCACTTGTCCGTCTGGTCGACGTAGTGCGCGCTGTAGGCGTGTCCGGAGGCGCCGGTGAGGTTGATCCACCGTGACTTGTCGAGATCGCCGAGGTTGACCACCATGCGCATGGACGGCACCCACACGACCTCGTAGCCACCGGCCGCGTTCCAGCCGGTCGCGTTGACCGTGGCCTCGCCGCCGCCGAGCTTCCACGGGCCGCGGTTGAGGACGTACTGCAGGAAGCCGGGGCCCTCGGTGCCGAGGGTCTGGTTCTCCAGGAACAGGCGGTGCAGCCGGCCCCAGCTCCAGGAGTCGATGTCCTTGCCGAGCTTGGCGGTCAGCTCCCAGCGGGCGTCGATCATGGCCCGCTTGAACAGGTCGTCACGGTTGCTCTCGGCGCCCGGACGGG
Organism: Streptomyces sp. NPDC086080; assembly: GCF_044540255.1. Lineage (NCBI taxonomy): Bacteria > Bacillati > Actinomycetota > Actinomycetes > Kitasatosporales > Streptomycetaceae > Streptomyces > Streptomyces sp. NPDC086080. Next base: position 330,608 of record NZ_JBITRU010000005.1, on the reverse strand, counting down.
TGCCCCGCTTGGGCGTCGTCCACCACTCGCTGTCCTCGTCGTCCTTCAGCGTGCGGACCACCTCGAACCAGCGGTCGCCGCCGTCCGGCTGCGCCTGGTCGGCGGCGCGCAGACCGCACTCGCGGACCTTGCCCGCCTCGTCGGCGGGCCCGGTGGTGTTGACCGGGTCGACCCACAGGCACTGGCCCTTGACCCGCAGCTCCTTGGGCAGCTTGTGGCCGAAGGCCAGCTTGAGGATGTTGCGCCACACCGCGTTGAAGTAGGCGGCGGCGGCCGAGTCGGCGTCCTGGGTGTAGTCCCAGCCCTCCAGCAGCTTCTGCGCCTCGCGCACGTCCTCGTCACCGGTGTCGATCCTCAGCAGGTCGGGCACCAGCAGCTTGGCGATGGAGCTGGAGTTGTCGAGCTGCATCTGCCGCATGTCGTCGGTGGAGATCTTGCCGCCGTCCTTGATCTTCGACTGGATCAGGTCGGTGATGCGCCGGCTGCGGGCGCCGTAGCCCCAGTCCGTGGTCAGGGTGTACGGGTAGTCCTTGCCGACGACGGCCTGGTTGGCCGTGACGATGTAGCCGCGCTCGGGATCGAACTCGTAGGGCAGCGCGTCCTGGTCGATCCAGCCGGTCCACCGGTAGTCGGCGTCCCAGCCGGGGGCGGGGAGGGAACCGTCGTGGTCCTCCGCGCGGGTGGGGATCTTTCCGGGCAGCGTGTAGCCGATGTGGCCCTCGGTGTCCGCGTAGACCAGGTTCTGCGACGGCACCTCGAAGAGCGTGGCCGCCTCGCGGAAGTCGTCCCAGTCCTTCGCGCGGTTGATCGCGAAGACGGAGTCCATGGTGCGGCCCGGGTCCAGGGCGGTCCAGCGCAGCGCGACGCCGTAGCCGTCGCCCCGGTCGGGGGCCGCGCTGTCGACGGTGGCCTTCTTGCCGGTCCTCACCAGCTCGTCGGAGCGGTCGGAGAGCAGCGGGCCGTTGTTGGTCTCGCGCACCACGATCTTCCGCGCGGAGCCGCCGGCGACCCTGATGATCTCTTCGCGCGTCTCGAACGGCACCACCTTGCCGTCGTACTGGTAACCGTCGCCGGTGATCTTCTCCAGGTACAGGTCGGTGACGTCGACGCCGGAGTTGGTCAGGCCCCAGGCGATGTCCTGGTTGTGGCCGATTATCACTCCGGGCATGCCCGCGAAGGTGTAGCCCGCGACGTCGTACCGGCACGTGTCGGAGACGCTGCGGCAGTGCAGGCCCATCTGGTACCAGACGGACGGCAGCGAGGCCGACAGGTGCGGGTCGTTGGCGAGCAGCGGCTGACCGGTGATGGTGTGGTCACCGGAGACGACCCAGGAGTTGGAGCCGATGCCGTCGCCGTTGACGCCGACGGCGGTGGGGAGGTCCTGCAGGATCTCCTGAAGGCCGGCCAGCTGGTTCTCCAGTGCGGAGCCCGTACCGTCGCCGGCCCCCGTACCGTCCCCTGTGCCCGTGCCGTCTCCGTCACCCTCACCCTCGCCGGACCCGGAGTCGGAGTCGGAGTCGCCCGTGGTCCCGCCCTGCTCGTACGCCCCGGTGAGCTCGTCGTACTGGCCCTCCTGGACCACCGGCTTGTTCCGGCCGTACGGATACGCCGGGTACAGGTCGGCGATCTGCTTCGGGCCGAGACGGCTGGTCATCAGCGCGCGGTCGATCTCGTCCTGCATGTTGCCGCGCAGGTCCCAGGCCATCGCCTTCAGCCAGGCCACGGAGTCGACCGGGGTCCACTCCCCCGGCATGTAGTCGTTCTCGAAGCCCAGGGCCGCGTACTCCAGGGAGATCTCCTTGCCGTCCTTCCCCGCCAGGTAGGCGTTGACGCCCTTGGCATACGCCTGGAGGTACTTCTTCGTGGCGGGGGAGAGCTTCTTGTCGTACTCCTCCTTGGCGACCCGCTCCCAGCCCAGGGTGCGCAGGAACTCGTCGGTGTCGACCTGGCTCTCGCCGAACATCTCCGACAGGCGCCCGGCGGTCATGTGCCGGCGCACGTCCATCTCGTAGAACCGGTCCTGCGCCTGGACATAGCCCTGCGCCATGAACAGGTCCTCGTCGGAGGAGGCGTAGATCTGCGGGATGCCATGACCGTCGCGCCGGACATCGACGGTCCCGGACAGGCCCTGGAGCGTGATCAAGCCCTTGGTCTGCGGGAAGGAGGCACGCACGGTGCTGACCGACCAGTACCCCCCGTAGGCGACACCGCCGATCAGGGCCAGCACCAGGACCAGCACGATCAGACGGGCTTTGCGCCCTTTTTTCCTGCCGGACTTGCCGGATTGCCGGCCCGTGGAGGCGGTGGTGTCGGTGGGCATCGCTGTCCTTGCTGTCCTAACGCGAGCGGCAGGTCGGGCTGCGCTTTTAACTGAGCGCTGGAGCAACGATAGGCGCAGGGCCCCGCGCCACTTGACGCGGAGTCGGGAACCAGCCCGGACGGACGTTCGATCATGCCCTGCTTCGCGTCAAGAAAGCGTCAAGAGTTAGGTAAGGTAACGAAGTAGTTTGCCGCAGCAGCGGTGGACCGCAGAGCGATGTACGTGAGCTCACGCGCGGATGCGCCTGAGCGGCGGATGCGCCTGAGCAAGGGAAGGAAACAGCCGCTGACCGTCCACCACCTCAACCAGCTCCTGCTCGTCAGCTCGGTCGTCCTGCTCGTGGCCGTGGTCGCGGTCCGGATCTCCTCGCGCAGCGGGCTCCCCAGCCTGCTCATCTATCTGGGCATCGGCATCGCCATCGGCCAGGACGGCATCGGCCACGTTTCGTACGACAATGCCGAGCTGACACAGGTCATCGGGTACGCGGCCCTGGTCGTGATCCTCGCCGAGGGCGGCCTTGGCACCAAGTGGAGCGAGGCGAAACCGGCGCTGCCGGCCGCCACCGCGCTCGCCCTGGTCGGCGTCGCGGTGAGCGTCGGGGTCACGGCGTCGGCGGCGCACTTCCTGGTCGGGCTGGAATGGCGGCAGGCGCTCATCATCGGCGCGGTGGTCTCCTCGACCGACGCGGCGGCCGTCTTCTCGGTGCTGCGGAAGATTCCCCTCCCCTCGCGGGTGACGGGCACCCTGGAGGCCGAGTCCGGCTTCAACGACGCCCCCGTCGTCCTTCTGGTCGCCTCCCTCTCCGCGGCCGGACCCGTCGAGCACTGGTACGTCCTGATCGGCGAGATCGCGCTGGAGCTGGTCATCGGCGCCGCCATCGGACTCGCGGTGGGCTGGCTGGGCGCCCTGGGGCTGCGGCACGTGGCACTGCCCGCCTCCGGCCTCTACCCGATCGCCGTCATGGCCATCGCCGTCGCCGCCTACGCGGTGGGCTCCACCGCCCACGGGAGTGGCTTCCTCGCCGTCTATCTCGCCTCGATGGTGCTGGGCAACGCCAAGCTGCCGCACTGGCCCGCCACCCGCGGGTTCGCCGAAGGGCTCGGCTGGATCGCCCAGATCGGCATGTTCGTGCTGCTCGGCCTGCTGGTCACCCCGCACGAACTCGGCGACGACATCGTGCCCGCGCTGCTCATCGGACTGGCACTGACCCTGGTGGCCCGGCCCCTGAGCGTCGTGGCGTGCCTGCTGCCGCTGCGGGTGCCCTGGCAGGAGCAGGCGCTGATGTCCTGGGCCGGGCTGCGCGGCGCCGTGCCGATCGTCCTGGCCACCATCCCGATGGTGCGGGGCGTCGAGGGCAGCGAGCGCATCTTCAACATCGTCTTCGTCCTGGTCGTCGTCTACACGCTCGTCCAGGGACCGACCCTGCCCTGGCTGGCCCGCCAACTGCGGCTGGGCGGGGACGCCGGCGCCGCCGATCTCGGTATCGAGTCGGCGCCCCTGGAACGGCTGCGCGGGCATCTGCTGTCCGTCGCCATCCCCGACGGGTCGCGGATGCACGGCGTGGAGGTCGGCGAGCTGCGGCTGCCCGCCGGGGCCGCCGTCACCCTCGTCGTGCGCGAGGGGGCGTCCTTCGTCCCGCTCCCCTCGACGATGCTGCGGCGCGGCGACGAACTGCTCGTCGTCGCCACGGACCCGGTACGGGACGCCGCCGAACGGCGCCTGCGCGCGGTCGGCCGGGGCGGCAAGCTCGCGGGCTGGCTGGGCACCGATGGATCGCAGGCGGAACGCTGACCGGGTGCCCCTTTTCACAGGCGCGCAAGCCCTTTGTTACGTGAGATCCCTGTAGTATACGAACGACCCAGATCGAACCAACTCTGCCTGACGCAGAGCTGGCGCGACCGTATGGCGGCCGGAACGCCCTGAGCTGTGGCGCCGGTACCTACCGCAGTCAGCGCAAGAGGACAGCTCTCGGCGGCTCCCCGCATCACCCGCGCGGAGCGCTACCAGGTGGCAGAAAGGCACGGGCCGTGGCATCCACGGTCACCACGTCGAAGGACCAGGCCACCTCCCGCCCGGGATACGGCCGACTGCTGCGCACACGCGGCGCGTGGACGTTCCTGCTCCCCGGCTTCGCGGCACGCCAGCCGTTCGCGATGCTCACCCTCTCCATCGTGCTGCTGGTGCAGCACACCACCGGCTCGTACGGGGCGGCCGGCGCCGTCGCCGCCGTCACCGGTGTCTCCATGGCGCTCTTCGCGCCCTACAGCGGCCGCCTCGCCGACCGCCACGGACAGCGCGCCGTCCTGGTGCCCGGTGTCCTGGTGCACACGGTGTCCGGCCTCACGCTCACCGCGCTGGCACTGACCGGCGCACCCCTGTGGGCCCTGTTCGCCGCCGCCGTGCCCACGGGCGCCTCGGTGCCCCAGGTGGGGCCCATGGTGCGCGCCCGCTGGGGCGTCAAACTCAAGGGCTCCCCGCTGATGCCCACCGCGGCGGCGTTCGAGTCCGTCACCGACGAGTTCACCTTCGTCGTCGGACCCCTGCTGGCCACAGCCCTGTGCACGGCCGTCGACCCGGCCGCCGGCCTGGTCACCGAGGCCGCCCTCACCCTCGTCGGCGGCCTGCTGTTCGCCGCGCAGAAGGGCACCCAGCCCGCGGTCGCCGCCGATGCGGGACGCGCGCGCGTGGAGCACGGTTCCGCGCTGCGGGTCCCCGGGGTGCGGGTGTTGATCGTGGCCTTCCTCGGCATCGGCTCCGTCTTCGGCGGTATGCAGGTGTCCCTGGCCGCGTTCAGCCAGTCGATCGGCAACCCCGGGATGAACGGCGTCCTCTACGGCGTCTTCGCCGCGGGAAACATGCTCGCCGGCATCGCCTGCGGCGCGATCGCCTGGAGGGCCGCCCCGCAGCGGCGTCTGGTCCTCGCCCACGCGGCGCTCGCGCTGGCCGCGTCCGCCCTGTGGACCACCCACTCGGCGCTGCTGCTGGCCGGGCTCGGCCTCCTCGTCGGCATGTGCATCGCGCCCGCCCTGATCACCGGCTACACGCTGGTGGAGGACCTGGTCCCGGCCGGGGCCCGCACCGAGGCCTTCACCTGGCTGACCGGCGCCGTCGCGCTGGGCCAGGCCGCGGCCGTCACGGCCGCCGGACAGCTGGAGGACCGGCTGTGGGACGGCGCCGGATTCCTGGTGCCGATGGCCGGTACGGCGCTGGCCCTGGCGACCCTGCTGGCACTGCGGTCACGGCTGCTGACCCACCCGCGCGGACGCACCGTCGCACGTGGCGTGGGTCACCGCGAGCCCGTCGCAGTGGACTGAACCCCGGGAATGCGTCACTATGGACCGTCGTTAGCACTCATCGAGTGAGAGTGCCAGGAGGAAGACAGTGCCGACCTACCAGTACCAGTGCACCGAGTGCGGCGAAGGCCTCGAGGCGGTGCAGAAGTTCACCGACGACGCGCTGACCGAGTGCCCCAGTTGCCAGGGCCGCCTCAAGAAGGTGTTCTCAGCGGTCGGCATCGTGTTCAAGGGCTCCGGCTTCTACCGGAACGACAGCCGCGGCTCCTCGTCGAGCAGTTCCCCGGCCGCGTCGAAGTCCTCCGGTTCCGCGTCCTCCTCCTCTTCCTCGTCGGACTCGGGCTCCGGCGCGAGTGCGACGTCCGGTTCGGGTTCGAGCTCGTCGTCCGGTTCGTCCGGTTCCGCCGGGTCCACCAGCACCACCGCCGCGTAGGACCGCATCCTTACGGGACCCTGTCGTTCTCCGACGACGGGGTCTTCGGCGTTTCCGGGTCCGGCTAGGGTGCGGGGCATGGCGAACATGGCGAAGGCCGAGATCGGCGTGATCGGCGGCTCCGGCTTCTACTCCTTCCTCGACGACGTGACCGAGGTCCAGGTGGACACCCCGTACGGGGCTCCCAGCGACTCCCTGTTCCTCGGCGACGTGGCGGGCCGGCGGGTCGCCTTCCTGCCCCGGCACGGACGCGGCCACCACCTGCCGCCGCACCGCATCAACTACCGCGCCAACCTGTGGGCGCTGAGGTCGGTCGGCGCGCGCCAGGTCCTCGGGCCGTGCGCGGTGGGAGGGCTGCGGCCCGAGTACGGGCCGGGCACGCTGCTGGTCCCGGACCAGCTCGTGGACCGTACGAAGTCCCGGATGAACACGTACTTCGACGGGCTGCCGCTCCCGGACGGCACCGTGCCGAACGTGGTCCATGTGTCCCTGGCCGACCCCTACTGTCCCACCGGGCGGGCGGCCGCGCTGAAGGCGGCGCGGGGCCGCGACTGGGAGCCGGTGGACGGCGGCACGCTGGCCGTGGTGGAGGGGCCGCGCTTCTCCACCCGCGCCGAATCCCTGTGGCACCGGGCGCAGGGCTGGTCGGTGGTGGGCATGACCGGCCACCCCGAGGCGGCGCTCGCCCGCGAGCTGGAGCTCTGCTACACGTCCCTCACCCTGGTCACCGACCTGGACGCCGGCGCCGAGACCGGTGAGGGCGTCTCCCACGACGAGGTGCTGCGGGTGTTCGCCGCCAACGTGGACCGGCTGCGGGGCGTGCTCTTCGACGCGGTGGCCGCGCTGCCGGCGACGGCGGAACGGGACTGTCCGTGCACGTCGGCGCTGGGCGGGATGGACCCGGGGTTCGCGCTGCCGTAGGGGTCGCGGCGCCGCGGGCCCGGTGGCTCTGGCCGACGGCGGGATGTCGGCTGCTGGTGGCCCCGGGCAGCGCGGAGGCGCGGGGCGGCACCTTCTCGAGCCCGACGTCCCGTTGCGACGGCGGGGCGTGCGGTTCGCGCCGATGGCGGCATTGCCGACTCGCGGCCGGGGCGGGGCGGGGTCCGGCTCGAC
>NZ_JBITRU010000005.1:0-323350 GCF_044540255.1 Streptomyces sp. NPDC086080 | reverse complement strand
CGCTGACGCCGATGGCAGCGCGTCCGGCTCGTGTCCGGGGAACGTGCGGCTCACAGTCGCGAAGAGTCCGGCTCGCGGCCGGGACGGGGCGGGGCGGGGTCCGGCTCGACGCTGACGCCGATGGCAGCGCGTCCGGCTCGTGTCCGGGGAACGTGCGGCTCACAGTCGCGAAGAGTCCGGCTCGCGGCCGGGACGGGGCGGGGCCGGGTCGAGCCGGGGGCGGGTCGGGGGCGGGTCAGGGCCGGCTCAGCGCTGATGACCGCACGGCCGGCTCGTGTCTGCGGTGGGTCCGGCTCGCGGCCGGGAGCGTGCGGCTCACGGGGCGGAGGGTTCCGTTCGGGTGGCGGGGTTTTCCACAGGACCGAGGAGCGTCCACAGGGCCCGGCGGCCCCTGGCCCAAGGCCCCATCGTGGGAGCCGCAAGCCGGTCCCTCGTCGCAGGTGGTGGTCCCCGTGTCCGTGCCCGAGTCCCTGTCCCGCCGTCCCTCCTCGCTCCGCTCCCCCTTCTTCTCCCCCTCCCCCTCTCCCTCCCCCGACCTTCCTCGCCCGCCCGGCGCCGATGTGCCGCCCCCGTGCGAGGTGCCGCACTTCGCCCCGGTGCGGGTGCGCGGCGGCCTGCCGCTCGCGGGCCGGCTCGTACGGCACCGGAGGCGGGCGGTGGCGGCCGGCCTCGTGGTCACGGCGGCGGCGCTCGTCGCGGCGGGCCCCCGGGACGCGGACCGGTCCCGGGGGCCCGCCGAAGGGGCTCCCGCGGTCCGGGCCGCCCCGGCGTCACCCGGAGACCGTCCCATGCGGACGCGGCACGCGGCGACGAGGGTGAAGGCACCGGTGCGGATCGCCGACGCGGCCACGGTGCGGCTGCTGCGGCCGGGCGACCTGGTGGATGTGATCGCCGCCGAGGAGACCGCGTCCGGCGGAGACGCCCGGGTGGTGGCGCGCGGGGCACGGGTGACCGAGGTCCCGGAACCGGACGGCGGAGCGGACGGTGGCGGGCCGGGCGACGGCGGGGCACTGGTCGTGCTGTCGGTGCCCCGCACGACGGCGGCCGGTCTGGCCGGCGCGAGCGCCACGGCACGACTGGCTGTGACCCTGTGCTGAACCGTACCCCTTCGGCCCCGGAGCCCCCGCACACCTCCCGCTCCGAACGACGCCACTGGACAGCCCGGCACGGGCGTGACGTAAGTTGCGGAACGCTTTCATCCGCACGACACGCACAAGAAATGAGGGCCCGCAGTGAGCGACCAGAAGAAGACGAGCGTCCTGCAAGGCTTCAAGGCCTTCCTGATGCGGGGCAATGTCGTCGATCTGGCCGTGGCGGTCGTCATCGGCGCCGCCTTCACCAACATCGTCAACGCGGTGGTGAAGGGGGTCATCAACCCGCTGGTGGGCGCGTTCGGCACCCAGAACCTGGACAGCTACAGCTCGTGTCTGAAGGGCCCCTGCGAGGGTACCGGGGATGCCGCGACGGGCGTCAGGATCCTGTGGGGGTCGGTCCTCGGTTCGACGCTGCAGTTCGTGATCACCGCCGGGGTCGTCTACTTCCTGATGGTGCTTCCCATGGCGAAGTACCTGGCCCGGGTGGAGGCCCGCCGCAAGGCGAAGGAAGGCGCGCACGAGGTCATAGAGATCACCGAGCTGGAAGTGCTCAAGGAGATCCGCGACACCCTCGTCGCGCAGCGCGGCTCGGCACAGGGCGGCTCGGCACCGGGCGGTCCCGGACTGGGCGGCTCGGGGCAGAGCGGCTGGGGAGACGGCGCGCGATAGGCCGCCACGCCGACGGGCGGTCCGGACCGCGCGGCCGACGTCACGGCGCCCGCCGGTGGGCCGGGTTCAGAGGTGGTGGGGCGGCTTCTCGTCGAGGAAGCGTTTCAGATCGGCGGCGCTGTCGCCGGACGGGCGCTCGCCCCACCCCCTGTCCGTGTCGTCCGACGACTGCTGGTCCATCGGGTCGTCGAAGACCAGCGCGGGCTTCGGCCGGCGCGGCCGGGGATCGGGGGCGTTACTCATGGCTCCAGGGTACGGCCGCGCCGGACCGGGCAGACCTGAGCCCATGACAGTTGACGCTCTGACGGATGTGGCCGGTGTGCGCGTAGGGCATGCCACGTGTGCCGGCGACGGGTGGCTCACCGGCACCACGGTCGTGCTCGCGCCCGAGGGCGGGGCGGTGACCGCGGTGGATGTGCGGGGTGGCGGTCCCGGCACGAAGGAGACCGACGCACTCGATCCGCGCAACCTGGTACAGAAGACCGAGGCGGTCGTGCTGACCGGTGGCAGCGCTTACGGGCTGGACGCGACGACCGGCGTGATGGCCTGGCTGGAGGAGCGGGGGCGCGGGGTGCGCGTCGGGCCGGATCCCACCCATGTGGTGCCGGTGGTACCGGCCGCCTGTGTCTTCGACCTGGGCCGGGGCGGCGACTTCCGGGCCCGCCCGGACGCGGCCACCGGCCGGGCCGCGGTCGAGGCCGCGGCGGCGAGCGAGCCTGGCGCGCCGGTGCCCCAGGGCTGTGTGGGCGCCGGTACGGGGGCGGTGGCCGGGCAGCTGAAGGGCGGGGTCGGCACGGCGAGCACGGTGCTGGACTCGGGGATCACGGTGGCCGCGCTGGTGGTGGCCAACGCGGCGGGATCGGTGGTGGATCCGGAAACGGGGGTGCTGTACGGGGAGTTGTTCCAGGGCCGGGTGCGTTACCCGGGGGCGGAGGTGCACGAGGCCGCGCTGCGGCGGCTGGCGGAGTCGGCGGAGCGCAACGCCCTTCCCCCGCTGAACACCACGCTGGCGGTGGTCGCCACCGACGCCGGGCTGTCCAAGGCACAGGCGCAGAAGCTGGCCGGCACCGCGCACGACGGCATCGCGCGAGCCGTACGGCCGGTGCATCTGCTGAGCGACGGGGACACCGTCTTCACCCTGGCCACGGGCGCGCGTCCGCTCGACGCGGCGAACCCGCTCGCCCTGAACGACGTGCTGGCGGCGGGCGCGGACATGGTGACCCGGGCGATCGTCCGGGCGGTGCGTGCCGCCGGGCCGGTGGACGGTCCGGGCGGGGCCTGGCCGTCGTACGGGGAGCTGTACGGAGAGGCGTACGGAGAGCCGTAGGGGGTGGCGAGGAGAGCCGGACGGGCATCGTGAGCGGGACCGGACCGGTCCGCGGCGCGATACGCACTCGGACCGCCGAAGTGCCGCCCGGCCGGGAAGAGTTGCCGTTCCGCGGGACGGGATGGGAATTCCTCGTGCGGCCCGGTCGTTTTCCCGCCAGACGTTTTCTCGGTTACCGGGCATGATGTCCGGCCGAGGGGCTACGGTATGCACCCACAAGGTGACATGCAGCGACGCCGGGAGAAACCTTGAGCGTTCCGTACGAGACGACAGCGTACGAACCACCTGACTCGCCCGAGTCTCCTGAGGAGCACCTCGCGCGACTCCTCGGTCGCGCCCTGAACTCCTTCGAGCTGCCGGACGAGACGATCGGCCGGCTGGACTGCGCGCTGGCGCACGACGGTTCGCTGCACTCCGCGCACCACAGCGCGGGACTGCACCGGGAGACGTACCGGCACACCTGGCTGCTCGCCGACGGTTCGGCGGTCACGCTCTGGGAGCTGGTCCACAACACCGCGCCGGGCGGCGAGCCGCAGCACGAGATCTACACGGACGAGGAGGAGCTGCGCACGGCCACGACCCGGCTGCCGCTGCCGCCGGACACCCCGGACTTCGAACTGCCGGTGGTGGTGCACCTGTCCCCGGCTCCGGTGCTGCGGCAGATGTACCTTCCGGACGGATCCGCGGACCACGCGCGCCGATTACTGCGCCGGGCGGAGAACACGGACCGGCCGGGCACGGAGACGGCCGCGCTGCTGGCCACGGCCTGTGCGCACCGGATCACCCAGGCCTTCGGCCGGCCCTTCACCGGGGGGCGGCCGGCACTCTGCTTCTCGCTCTACGAGCACGCGTTCCTGCTGGGTGACGGCGTGGAGCTGTCCCTGTGGGAGGTCGAGCACACCCTCACGCCGGACGGTCGGCACATGTGCGAGGTGTACACCAGCGAGGATGCGGCGCGGGACGCGATGGAGCGCCGGGCCGCACAGGTTTCCTGACGGGCGGACAGGCGCCGGAGGTCTGCCCGCGGTTCAGTCGTACTCGCCGAAGCGCCGTACCAGCCCGGCGAAGGCGTCGCGTTCCGCGTCGGTGAGCCGTACCGCTCCCGGTCCGGTCCGCCGCTGGCGCGGGACGGTCGGGACGCCATGGGGCGTATGCGTCTCGGAGACCTCCAGGTGCCCTGGCGCGCGCCTGCGCGCCCGCTCCCGCTCCCGCTCCCGTCGGCGCCGCAGGGCGTCGGCCAGACCCGCCGCGCAGGCCACGGCCACCAGTGTGAGGACGGTGACACCCGTCGTCCGCGGACTCGTCTCGTGCTCAGACATGCGGCCCAGTACACACCACGGTCCGGGACTTTGAGCCCCGGACCGTGAGGATCGTGATCTATATCGCAGTAGGCATGAACCCCCTATACCTACCCAAATGGACGCACCGTCGTGGCGTCACGCGGTGACCGGCTGTCTGCTCTCCGACGCCGGCACCGCTGCTCCCTCACCCGTCCCCGCACCGGCCGGAGCCGCCTTGCGCAGCCCCTTGAGGACGATCACCAGGGCCGCCGTGACACCGACGCCGGCCGCGATGGCGACCAGGTAGAGGAACGGGTTGCCGATCAGCGGAACCACGAAGATCCCGCCGTGCGGAGCACGCAGAGTGGCACCGAAGGCCATCGACAGGGCGCCGGTGACCGCGCCGCCCGCCATCGAGGCGGGGATCACACGCAGCGGGTCGGCGGCGGCGAACGGGATCGCGCCCTCGGAGATGAAGGAGGCGCCCAGGACCCAGGCGGCCTTGCCGTTCTCCCGTTCGGTGCGGTTGAAGAGCTTGCCCCGGACCGTCGTGGCCAGGGCCATCGCCAGCGGCGGCACCATGCCGGCGGCCATCACCGCGGCCATGATCTTCATCGCGGAGTCGCTGGGGCTCGCGACGGCGATCCCGGCGGTGGCGAAGGTGTAGGCGACCTTGTTGACGGGACCGCCGAGGTCGAAGCACATCATCAGGCCGAGCAGCGCGCCGAGCAGGACGGCGTTGGCGCCGGAGAGGCCGTTCAGCCAGTCCGTCATGGCCTTCTGCGCCTCGGCGATGGGCTTGCCGATGACGACGAACATCAGGAATCCGACGACCGCCGCGGAGATCAGCGGGATCACCACCACCGGCATGATGCCGCGCAGGGCCGTCGGGATGCGCACCTTCTGGATCGCGATCACCACGCCACCGGCGATCAGGCCGGCCGCCAGACCGCCGAGGAATCCGGCGTTGATGGTGAGCGAGATCGCGCCGCCGACGAAGCCGGGCACCAGGCCGGGCCGGTCGGCCATGCCGTAGGCGATGTATCCGGCCAGCACCGGGACGAGGAAGCCGAAGGCGACGCCGCCGATCTGGAAGAGCAGCGCGCCCCAGCTGTCGGCCTGGGTCCACACGAAGTGGTCCATCACCGAGGGCGCCTCGTTGATCTCGTAGCCGCCGATCGCGAAGCCGAGGGCGATGAGCAGACCGCCCGCCGCGACGAACGGCACCATGTAACTGACGCCGGACATCAGCCACTTGCGCAGTCTGCTGCCATAGCCCTCACCGGGTTCGCCGCCGCGCTCGACGGGCGTTCCGGCGGACGCGGCGGCCGTGACCTCGCCGCGCTCCGCCTTGCCTCTCACCTCGGTGATCAGGTCGGCGGGACGGTTGATGGCCGCCTTGACCCCGGTGTCGACGGTGGGCTTGCCGGCGAAGCGGTCCTTCTCCCGTACGGGGACGTCATGGGCGAAGATCACGCCGTCCGCCGCCGCGATCACGGCCGGGTCGAGCCGGGTGAAGCCCGCCGAGCCCTGGGTCTCGACGACGATCTCGACGCCCGCCTCCCGCCCCGCGTTCTCCAGCGACTCGGCCGCCATGTAGGTGTGGGCGATACCGGTGGGGCAGGAGGTGACGGCGACGACCCGGAACGGCCGGTCCGTGTCGGTGGCGGTGGCGGTGGCGATGGCGGTGGCGATGGTGCCCGTGGCGGTGTCGGCGGAGGCCGCCGCCGGCACCGCCACGGAGTCCTCAGGGCCCACGGAGACCTCAGGGCCCATGGAGTCCTCGGAGCCGGCCTCTTCGCCCCGGATCAGCGCCGCCGCTGCCGCCGCTCCGTCCACCGACCGCAGAGCGTCGGTGAACTCCGTGTTCATCAGCTGCCGGGCCAGCGACGACAGGATCGTCAGATGGGCGTCGTCCGCGCCGGCCGGGGCGGCGATCAGGAAGATCAGGTCGGCGGGCCCGTCCGCCGCGCCGAAGTCGATCCCGGCCGCACTGCGCCCGAAGGCCAGCGTCGGCTCGGTGACATGCTCGCTGCGGCAGTGCGGGATGCCGATGCCGCCGTCGAGACCGGTCGGCATCTGGGCCTCGCGGGTGGCGACGTCGGCGAGGAAGCCCTCCAGGTCGGTCACCCGGCCCTGGGCCACCATGCGCTCGGCGAGCGCGCGGGCCGCCGCTTCCCTGGTATCGGCGGACAGGTCGAGGTCGACCAGGTCCGCGGTGATCATCTCGCTCATCGCGGGCTCCTTCGCACGCGTATCGCCCGTACAGCGGGGTGGGCGGGGGAGGGGACGGGGGTGGGGAAGGGAGAGACGAGGCGGGGGCCGGCGGTGGCGCGGGGCTTCATGACACCGGCTCCCTCAGCACACGGTTCACGGGGACCTCGGCCGTGACCGTCACCGCGGCCGGGTCCAGGTCGCCCGGCGTCGGCATCACGCTGCCGGGCAGCCGGACGGCGGCCGCACCGTGCGCGACGGCGGAGACGAGCGCCTCGGGTCCGCGCCCGCCGGCGACGAGGAACCCGGCGAGGGAGGAGTCTCCGGCGCCCACATTGCTGCGGACGGCGTCCACGGGGGCGGAGCCGAACCAGGCACCGTCGTCGTCGACGAGCAGTTGCCCGTCGGCACCGAGGCTGGCGAGGACGGCCCGGGCGCCCGCCTGGCGCAGTTCCTCGGCCGCCTTCAGCGCGTCGCCCACCGTGCTCAGCGGGCGTCGCACGGCCTCGGCGAGTTCCGCCGCGTTCGGCTTCACCACATCGGGCCGCTCGCGCAGGGCGGCGAGCAGCGCCGGTCCGGAGGTGTCCAGGGCGATCCGTACGCCGGCGGCGTGCACCCGGGCGACCAGTTCGGCGTACCAGGAGGGGGCGAGTCCGCGCGGCAGGCTGCCGCAGCAGGCGATCCAGTCGGCGCCCGGGGCCTGCCGGCGCACGGTGTCCAGGAGCAGTTCCTGTTCGGCCGCCGTCAGTTCGGGACCGGGCGCGTTGATCTTCGTCAGTACGCCGTCGGCCTCGGCGAGCGCGATGTTGGAGCGGGTGGCTCCGGCGACCGGGACCGGGGCGGCCTCGATGCCCTGCGCGTCGAGCAGGTCGGCGACCAGGGCGCCCGGTGCGCCGCCCAGCGGCAGGACGGCGATCGTGCGCCGGCCGGCCGCGGCGACGGCGCGCGAGACGTTGACCCCCTTGCCCCCGGGGTCGACGCGTTCGCCGGTGGCCCGGACGACCGCACCGCGGTCCAGCGAGGGGACCTCGTAGGTGCGGTCCAGGGACGGGTTGGGGGTGACGGTGAGGATCATGCGCGTACTACTTCCGTGCCGTCGCGTTCGATCGCGGCGGCTTCCTGAGGGCTCAGCCCGGTGTCGGTGATCAGCAGGTCCACATCGCCCAGGTCGCCGAAGCGGGCGAAGTGCTCCTGGCCGTGCTTGGAGGAGTCGGCGAGCAGGACCACCCGGCGGGCGGCGGCCATGGCCGCGCGTTTCACGGCGGCCTCGGCGAGGTCGGGGGTGGTCAGCCCGTACTCGGCGGAGAACCCGTTGGCGGCGATGAACAGGACGTCCGCGCGGATCTCGGCGTACGCGCGCAGCGCCCAGGCGTCCACGGCGGCCCGCGTACGGTGCCGGACGCGCCCTCCGACCAGGTGCAGCTGGATGCCGGGGTGGTCGGCGAGGCGGGCCGCGATGGGCAGGCTGTGGGTGACGACGGTGAGCGAGGCGTCCACCGGCAGCAGGCCGGCGAGCCGCGCGGACGTCGAACCGGCGTCGACGATCACGGTGCCGTCGGCCGGGAGTTCCGCCAGTGCGGCACGGGCGATGCGGTCCTTCTCGTCGGCTGCGGTGGTCTCCCGCTCGGCGAGGTCCGGTTCGAAGTCGAGGCGTCCGGCGGGGATGGCCCCGCCGTGCACCCTGCGGACCAGTCCGGCGCGGTCGAGCGCCTTCAGGTCCCTGCGGATGGTTTCGGCGGTCACCTGGAACTCCTCGGCCAGCGAGACCACGTCCACCCGGCCGCCGTCACGGGCGAGCCGAAGGATCTCCTGCTGGCGTTCCGGTGCGTACATGTCCGCCTGCCTCCCGGTCCGGTGCTGCCCGAACGTGTGGTTCAGCTCGGAGAGTACGTCGGGATGTCCGGAAAGTAAACAGATCCGGGCAGGAGTGGGCACAATCGGGCTTCTGTTTGTGCCCGGTCCTCGGCTCCACGGAGCGACGGAAGGGCCCGGCACCCAGGGAGCTGTCCATCCCCGGGTGCCGGGCCCTTCCGTCGGCCGACGACGTGTCCTGTCCCCCTCAGGACACCAGCTCCGGCTCCTTCTCCACACCCACCGCTGCCGCCGCCGGAGTCTCCCCCGCCCCCTCCACATGCTGGGCCGGGCGCTTCGGCAGGGCGAACATCAGCAGGAAGATCACGCCCAGCACCGCGGCCACCCAGCCCAGCGCGTGCTCGAACCCGTCCACGAAGGCCGGACCCACCTCGGCCGGGGCGAGCCGCTCGTCGATCACCCCGAAGAACACCACCGACACCAGGCCGAGCCCCAGCGCGTTGCCCATCTGCTGCACGGTGTTGATCAGCCCCGACGCCGACCCGGCGTGCTCACGCGGCACCTCGGACAGCACCGCGTCGGTCAGCGGAGCCACGATCAGCCCCATACCGGCGCCCATGACCACCAGCGGGAGCGCCATCTGCCAGGAGGCGATGGACTGGCCGTACCGCCCCGCCTCCCACAGGTAGATCAGCACACCGGCCGCCATCACCAGCGCCCCGGCCTGGAGCACCTTGCGCCCATAGCGCGGGACCAGCAACTGCACCGACAACCCGGCCGCCACGGACACCGCGACGGAGAACGGCACCCCGGTCAGACCGGCCCGCAGCACGCTCCAGCCGAGGCCGATCTGCAGGTACAGCGTCCACACGAGGAAGAAGATGCCGAGGCCGATGCCGAACACCGTCTGCACCGCGATGCCCGCCGCGAAGCTCTTCACCCGGAACAGCGACAGCTCGATCAGCGGGGAGCCGTCCCGCGCGCTCTTGCCCCGCTCGTACGCCACCAGCGCCCCGAAGACCGCCACCGAGCCCGCCATCGACGCGTATCCCCACAGCGGCCAGCCCAGCTCACGGCCGCGGGTGAGCGGGTAGAGCAGCATCAGCAGCCCCAGCGTCACCAGCGCGACGCCCACCAGGTCCAGCTTCAGGGCGCGCGGCGCCTTCGACTCGGTGATGAAGCGGCTGCCGAGGACCAGGCCCGCGATGCCCACCGGCAGGTTGATCAGGAAGATCGGCCGCCATTCCAGACCGAACAGGTTCCACTCCGTCAGCAGCGCGCCGAGCAACGGTCCGGACACCGCCCCCAGGCCGACGATCGCGCCGAACAGCCCGAACACCTTGCCGCGTTCGTGCGCCGGGAAGGTGGCGTGCACGATCGACAGCACCTGCGGCACCATCAGCGCCGCCATGGCGCCCTGCAGGATGCGCGAGGCGACCAGCATCTCGGGGTTCACCGCGAACCCGCACAGCGCGGAGGCGAGGGTGAAGCCGCCGATGCCGACGAGGAAGATCCGCTTGCGGCCGTGGATGTCGCCGAGCCGGCCACCGGTGACGAGCCCGGCGGCGAAGGCCAGCGCGTAACCGGCGGTGATCCACTGGATCTGGCTGAAGGTGGCGCCCTCGTCGCGCTGGATGGACGGGATCGCGATGTTGACGATGGTGACGTCGACGAGGTCCATGAAGGCCGCGGTCATCACGATCGCCAGCGCGAACCAGCGGCGGCGGTCGCCCGCGACGGGCCGCGGCGCTGTGTGCGGGGTGTCGGTGAAGGTCATGTCCCCGAAGCTATGACCCAAGTAGGTCGGATCGGGTCCTATTTCTGCGGCATCCTCGACGCATGACGACGGACACACCGGCGCGGCTCCTGACCCTCCTCTCCCTCCTCCAGACACCCCGCGAATGGCCCGGCGGCGAGTTGGCCGCCCGGCTCGGGGTCTCCCGGCGCACCGTCCGGCGGGACATCGACCGGCTGCGTGAGCTCGGCTATCCCGTACAGGCGACCCTCGGCGCGGACGGCGGCTACCGGCTCGTCGCCGGCAAGGCGATGCCGCCCCTGGTGCTCGACGACGAGGAGGCGGTGGCCATCGCCGTCGGACTGCGGGCCGGGGCCGGGCACGCGCTGGAGGGCGTGGACGAGGCGTCCGTGCGGGCCCTGGCGAAGCTGGAACAGGTGCTGCCCAGCAGGCTGCGCCACCGGGTCAGCACACTCCAGGCCGCGACCACCCCGCTGACCAGCGGCGACGGAGCGACGATCGCACCGGAGACCCTCACCGTCATGGCCTCCACGGTGGCCGGGCACGAACGCCTGCGGTTCGCCTACCGGGCGGCCGACGGTACGGAATCCCGGCGCGTGACGGAGCCGTACCGGCTGGTGTCGACCGGACGGCGCTGGTACCTCGTGGCGTACGACCTCGACCGCGCGGACTGGCGGACCTTCCGCGTCGACCGGGTGAGCGACCCCTTCGCCACCGGGGCGCGATTCACCCCGAGGGAGCTGCCGACGGGCAGCGCGGCGGAATATCTGCGCCGGTCCATGTACCGAGGGCACGAGTCCTACGAGATGGTCGTCACCTTCGCCGCACCGGCGGCGGCGGTGGCGGCCCGCCTGCCGGGCTGGCTGGGCACGCCCGAGCCGCTGGACGAGGGCGGCTGCCGGCTACGGGCGACGGTGCACGACGCCAAGCACTGGATGGCGGTACGGCTGGCCATGCTGGGCCACGACTTCACCGTGCACGAACCCGCGGAACTCGTCGAGTCCGTACGGGAACTGGGCGCGCGCATGACCCGGGCGGCGGCGGGCGCGGACGGGCCGTGAGCCGGCCGCGGCACCGGACGTCAGTCTCCCCACGGGAAGTCCCGCAGCGCCGCCAGGTTGGCCACGGCCAGTTCCGCCGGACCCTGTGGCCCCTCCGCGGGCCCGTCGCCCGCCGCCCAGTTCTCCATGGCCGTGCGCACGGCCGCACTCGCGACGGCCGCGGCGAAGCCCAGCCGGCCGCGTGCGGCGATGTCGCCGGTGTCGTAGGCGCCGTAGGTGTCGTCGGTGTCACAGGCGCCGTAGGTGTCGTGAGCGGCCGTCAGCCGTTCCGCCAGTACCTCGGACAGGCTCCGCTCCGACGCCTGGCACGCCTCCGCCCACACCCTGCGCAGGGCCGGGTTCTCCTGCGCCAGCCGGATCAGGGCGCGGACCCAGTCCCAGGAGGCCACCGACACCCCGGCACCGGGCGTCAGCGTATGCCGCACGGCGTCCTCCAGGACCCTCGGCAGCGACACCCCGGCCGGGGCGGTACGCACCGCCTCGACCCAGCGCTGGGCGCCCGCCGCGTAGAGCGGGCCGATGGCCTCCTCCTTGCCGGGGAAATACCGGTAGAAGGTGCGCGGGGCGACACCGGCCGCCCGGGCGATGTCCTCGGCCCGGGTGGTCCGCAGTCCCTGCCGGACGAAGAGCCCCGCCGCCGCGTGGGCGATCTCCATACGGGTCTCGGCCTTGCGCCGTTCGGTCAGCGACAGCGCGGGGGGCGGCAGGGGCGGGGTCGGGGTGGTGCTGCTCACCCGCGGCAGGCTATGCCCATGTGGCACAATCTGCCATCTGGCGGGCCACCCCGGGGTTCAGGTTCGGGGTGACCCGCTTTCCTCATGCCCGTTTTCTCATGCCCCGTTTCCGCAGGGCCCCGTCTTCGCAGGCCTCGCTCTCGCATCCCCCGCTCCCGCATCCCCCGCTCCCGCATGCCCCGGTTCGGCTCGTGGACAGCGAAAGAGCCGGGCCCGGCGCCCGGGGGGAGGGGCGCCGAACCCGGCCTTGGGAAGTCCCGGCGCCGGGGGGGTTGTGCGTCGGGACGTGGCTCGTGCGAATCCGGGGTCGGACTCAGCGGGCTGAAGTCCCCGAGGTCCGAACTCCTGGGCTCTGGATTCTTGTTCCCTGGGCCCAGCGGGTTGAAGCGGCGGGGAACGGCCATGTTTTGCGCGGTCTTTCGCCACCCGGCGTACGCGGCCGGGGTGTTCACGCTACCGCGACGGTCGCGGCAGCCACCCCGGCGCGTCGGAGCCGGCGCTCACGCCGCCGCGTCGAAGCCGGTGTCGCGGGCCAGCTTCTTCAGCTCCAGCAGCGCGTGCTTCTCGATCTGACGGATGCGCTCGCGGGTCAGGCCGTGTTCCTTGCCGACCTCGGTCAGCGTGCGCTCGCGGCCGTCCTCGATGCCGTAGCGCATCTTGATGATGGAGGCCGTGCGCTGGTCGAGGCGGCCGATCAGGTCGTCGAGCTCCTCACTGCGCAGCAGCGTCAGCACCGACTGCTCGGGCGACACCGCCGAGGTGTCCTCCAGCAGGTCACCGAACTGGGTCTCGCCCTCGTCGTCCACCGACATGTTCAGCGAGACCGGGTCACGCGCCCAGTCGAGCACATCGGTGACCCGCTCCGGCGTGGAGCCGAGCTCGGCGGCGATCTCCGCGGGCTCCGGGTCCCGGCCGTGCTCACGGTTGAACTCGCGCTGCACGCGCCGTATCCGGCCCAGCTCCTCCACCAGGTGGACGGGCAGCCGGATGGTGCGCGACTGGTCGGCTATGGACCGCGTGATGGCCTGCCGGATCCACCAGGTGGCGTAGGTCGAGAACTTGAAGCCCTTGCGGTAGTCGAACTTCTCGACCGCGCGCACCAGACCGGCGTTGCCCTCCTGGATCAGGTCGAGAAGCGGCAGGCCGCTCCTCGGGTACCGGCGGGCCACGGCGACGACCAGACGGAGGTTGGAGCGGATGAACACGTCCTTCGCGCGCTCGCTCGCGTCGTACAGGGCCTGGAGCTCCTCGGTGGTGGCCCCGGCCTTGTTCTCCTCCTCGCCGTCGAGGATCTGCTTCGCGAACACACCCGCTTCGATGATCTGGGACAGCTCGACCTCCTTGGCGGCGTCGAGCAGCGGCGTGCGCGCGATCTCGTCGAGGTACATGCCGACCAGGTCGCGATCGGCGATCTCGCCACTGTGGGCGCGAACAGCGCGAACACTGCTTGCCACGTCGGCCGTCTCGCCGGAGGCGGACTTACGACGGGCGACGGCACGGGTTGCCATGCGTGCTCCCTTGCGATGTTGAGGTCAGCGGGTGGTCCTGCGGACGCTCGGCACGTTCTTCAGGTTCTCTTCCGGACTCTGCTCGGGTGCCCGCATCCGTAGGAAACAACGACTGGAATCCGGACAGAATTCCCAACCCGACCCCCGATTTTTCTGATCATGCAGTACCCTGTCGGCCCATGCGCGGAGGTGCGATGCCGTCGGAGCACGCGGAGGTCCAGGTCAGGCCGGGCGGGGAGGACGACCTGACGGCCCTCACCGACCTGTACAACCACTACGTGCGTGAGACGGCGATCACATTCGACACCTCGCCGTTCACCCCGGAGGAGCGCCGCCCTTGGCTGCTCTCTCACCCTGTAGACGGGCCGTACCGCCTGATGGTTGCCACGGACGGCACTCCGGGGCAGATTCTGGGATACGCCACCTCCAGCCCCTTCCGCCCCAAGCCCGCGTACGCGACCTCCGTGGAGACGACGGTGTACGTCGCCCCGGACGCCGGCCGGCGCGGCATCGGCACCCTGCTCTACACGGCCCTTTTCGCGGCCCTGGCAGGCGAGGGACTGCACCGCGCCTACGCCGGCATCGCCGAGCCGAACGACGCGTCGACCCGCCTGCACGAACGCTTCGGTTTCCGGCACGTCGGCACCTACCGCGAGGTGGGGCGCAAGTTCGGCCGCTGGTGGGACGTGGCCTGGTACGAGAAGGAGCTGCGGCCCGTCCAGGAGTCACGGCCCGGCCGGTGACCGGTGCCCGGTGCCCGGTGCCCGGTGTCCAGTGTCCGGCCACCCCACCCGGCGCCGGCTCAGCCGAACTGCACCGACCGTTTGGCCAGCCCCATCCAGAACCCGTCGATCACGGACTTCTGTTTTCCGAGCTCACCGGCCGCGTCCGCGGCGCCCATGGTCACGAAGAGGGGGGCGAAGTGCTCCGTACGCGGGTGGGCGAGCAGGCCCGCCGGGGACTTGCGGGTGAAGTCGAGCAGCCCGTCCACGTCCTTCGCCTCCAGCGCCTCCCGGCCCCAGGCGTCGAACTCCGCCGACCAGGCGGGGATGCCGCCCTGCCGCAGCGCGGCCAGGTTGTGGGTGAAGAACCCGGAGCCGATGATCAGCACACCCTCGTCGCGCAGCGGCGCGAGCCTGCGTCCGATCTCCATCAGCTTCACCGGGTCCAGCGTCGGCATGGAGACCTGGAGCACGGGGATGTCGGCCCCGGGGTACATCTCGACCAGCGGGACGTACGCACCGTGGTCCAGGCCCCGGTCCGGGACGTCCTGCACGGGCATGCCCGGGGCGCGCAGCAGCCCCCGGACGGAGTCGGCGAGGGCCGGGGCTCCGGGGGCGTCGTAGGTGACCTGGTAGTAGTGCTCGGGGAAGCCCCAGAAGTCGTAGCCGAGGGGGACCGTCCCGGTGGCCCCGAGGGCGAGCGGGGCCTCCTCCCAGTGGGCGGAGACGACGAGGATCGCCTTCGGGCGCGGCAGGCCCGCGGACCACGCGGCCAGCTCTCCGGGCCAGACGGGATCGTCGGCCAGCGGCGGGGCGCCGTGACTGAGATAGAGCGCGGGCATGCGTTCCTGAGTAGCGGCGGTCATGACGGCGACTCCTTTCGGCAGGCTTCCCTGAGGTGCTGGAGGTTACTCGTGTTATTTGAACTCTCAACTTCCATCGTCGACAGTACGTCATTTTTGTTTAACATTCAAGGAGGTTCCTCGTACAGTGGAGGACATGAAGACGGCACCCGCATCCGCAGACTCCGAGGAACCGCGCTGGCTCACCGACGAGGAACAGCGTGTCTGGCGCGCGTACATCGACGCCACCACCCTTCTGGAGGACCATCTCGACCGTCAGCTCCAGCGTGACGCGGGAATGCCGCACGTGTACTACGGCCTGCTGGTCAAGCTCGCGGAGGCCCCGGACCGGCGCCTGCGGATGACGGAACTGGCGATGTCCGCGAAGATCACCCGCTCCCGCCTCTCGCACGCCGTCGCCCGGCTGGAGAAGAGCGGCTGGGTACGCCGTGAGGACTGCCCCTCCGACAAGCGGGGCCAGTTCGCCGTACTGACCGACGAGGGCCTGGAGGTGCTGACCCGGCACGCGCCCGGTCATGTGGAGGCCGTACGCCAGGCCGTGTTCGGCCGGCTCACCCCGGAACAGCAGAAGTCCCTCGGCGAGATCATGCGGATCGTCGCCGAGGGACTCCAGCCGAGCGAAGCGGGTGCGGACCTGCCCTGGCTCCGCTGACGCGGCGGAAGCCGGGGCAGGTCCGGCGAGCCGTACGGAGGAGGCGTCCCCTCCTCCTCCGCACGGTGGTGTGTCCGGGTGGTGCGGGGCGGGCCGTCAGTGCACGGCCACCGGCACCGCCCGCTCGTCCTCGACGGCCCGTTCGGCGGACCCGGCGACCGCCGTACCGCCCGGCCGGCCCGCGTTGATCAGGGTGAGGGCGATCGCCGCGGCCGCCACCAGGATCCCGACCGCGAACCAGATCGCGCTGGTGTAGCCCTCCACCTGCCCCTGAAGCTGGACGAGCTGCTGCTGGGAGCGGCTCGTGGCACCGCCGATGTGGTCGGCGACGTAGGACGTGGTGGTCGAGGCGGCGATCGTGTTCAGCAGGGCCGTACCGATCGCACCGCCCACCTGCTGCGAGGTGTTGACCATCGCGGAGGCGACACCGGAGTCACGCGGCTCCACCCCCAGGGTGGCCAGCGACATGGCCGGCATGAACGCCGTACCCATGCCGAGGCCGAGCAGCAGCATGCCCGGCAGCAGCACGGCCGCGTACGAGCTGCCGATCTCCAGCTGGGTCAGCAGCAGCATGCCGAGCGCCGCGGCCAGGAAGCCGGGGCCCATCAGCAGCCGGGGCGCGACCCGGGTCATCAGCCGGGCGCCGATCTGCGTCGACCCCGTGATCATGCCCGCGACCATCGGCAGGAAGGCGAACCCGGTCCGCACCGGCGAGTACCCCTTCACGACCTGCAGGTAGTACGTCAGGAAGAGGAACAGACCGAACATCGCGATGATCGCCAGGCCCAGCGAGAGGTAGACCCCGCCACGGTTGCGCTCGGTGATCACACGCAGCGGCAGCAACGGCGCCTTGACCCGGGCCTCGACGGCCACGAAGGCGGCGAGCAGCACGGCCGAGGCGACGAACATCGCGACCGTCAGGGAGTCGCTCCAGCCCTCGGACTCCGCGCGGGTGAAGCCGTAGACCAGCGCGACCAGGCCCAGGGTGGACAGCACCACACCGGGGATGTCGAGCGGCGAGCGGTTGCGGCCGCCGGCGGGCTCACGGATGACGAAGTACGCGCCGGCCGCCGCGACGACGGCGAACGGGATGTTCACGAAGAACGTCCAGCGCCAGTCCAGGTACTCGGTGAGGAAACCACCGAGGATCAGACCCACGGCGCCACCGCCACCGGCGATCGCACCGTAGATGCCGAACGCCTTGGCGCGCTCCTTGCCGTCGGTGAACATCACCGCGAGCAGGGACAGCGCGGCGGGCGCGAGCAGCGCGCCGAACGCGCCCTGCAGCGCGCGGGCGCCGAACATCATGGCCTCGTTGGTCGCCGCGCCACCGAGCGCGGAGGCCAGCGCGAAGCCGCCCAGACCCAGGACGAAGGCCCGCTTGCGTCCCCACAGGTCGGCTATCCGGCCGCCGAACAGCAGCAGACCGCCGAAGGTGAGGGCGTAGGCGGTGACCACCCACTGGCGGTTGCCGTCCGAGATGCCCAGGTCCTGCTGGGCGGAGGGCAGGGCGATATTCACGATGGTGGCGTCCAGGACGACCATCAGCTGGGCGAGCGCGATGAAGACGAGCGCTTTCCAGCGGTTGGTGTCAGGGCCGCCGCCCAGGGCCTTTCCGGCCGTTGAGACTGTTTCAGACATGGGGGTACCCACTTCGGTACTTGTGACGGAAATCGCGAATGTGTAAGGAAAAATCGGGTGTCTTCAAGGAACGGCTCGTCCCCGGGACGGCCGTTCGAAGCGAAGCCCGTGCTCAGGACGGGCGGCGCGGACGGGGGTTCAGGGCTGGCTCAGCGGCGCAGATCCTCCACGGTCACGGGGGAACCCGGCAGGGTGGTCCGGGCCGGGGCCCGCATCCCGTCCAGGAACAGCTGCAGATGGCGGTGGACGAAGCGGTCGGCGTGGTCGCACCCCGTACCGGCCGGGGGCCGGCTCAGCTGGGCGACGCCCACCATCAGGTCGCCGTACTCCACGTCGGCCCGGAGCCGGCCTGCCGCCTTGGCGCGGTCCATCAGCTGGGCGACGAGGCGCTCGACCCGCCTGCGCGCGTCCTCCAGGTCGGGGTGGTGCTGGTCGAAGGTGCTGGAGACCATCGGGCACAGCGCGCTGATCCGCTCGTCGGCGGCCGCGTGCGCGAACCGCTCCAGCGCCTCGAAGGCGTCCCCGGTCTCGCTCAGCGCCTGCTCGGCCGCCCGCACCGTACGGTCCATCACGGAGCAGACGACCTCGCGCATCAGCGCGTCACGGTCGGGGAAGTTGCGGTACACCGTGGCATTGCCGACGCCGGCCCGGCGGGCGACGTCGTCGAGCGGCACCTCGC
Source organism: Streptomyces sp. NPDC086080 (assembly GCF_044540255.1). NCBI lineage: Bacteria > Bacillati > Actinomycetota > Actinomycetes > Kitasatosporales > Streptomycetaceae > Streptomyces > Streptomyces sp. NPDC086080. Next base: position 305,338 of record NZ_JBITRU010000005.1, on the reverse strand, counting down.
ACCCGAGCTCGACGAACATCTCGCGGGCGGCGGCGACGATCCGCTCCCGGTTGCGCAGGGCGTCGGCGCGGGGCCGGGACGCCTTGCGCGTGACGGGGGTCGCGGTCTGCACGGTGCACTCCTCGGTCGGATGGCTGGTGGGTATGACCGGTCGGTGTAACTGGTCGGTATGCCGGTCGGTGTAACTGGTCGCTGCGGCCGGCCGGTGTAGCCGGCCGGTGTCCTGCCGCTCTCTGCTGTCCCGGATCCGGGGAGTCGGTCCCCGTTTCGCGCGGACACAGGTCTAAACGGGGAAGGGATCCCCGCTTATTTCCCGCGGCCGCGAAGAATTCGTGTGACCCACACCACATTCCACGCGAGGGCGTCGCGACGCTGCACCCAAGGGGCGCCGCCGCTCCACGCGCGGGCGCGCCGCACGATCGGCCCTCCCAGCGAGCGCCGACACACCCGGCGACGCAGGGTGACCAGGAGGGTGCAGTCGGAGACGGGCGGCTGCCGTGTGGAGCGGAGGTCCCCGCATGCAGCCGCAGCCGAGCCGACGCCGGATATCCCCGCGCCGCCTGGCCGCCCTCGCCTCCATGTCCGCCCTGACCCTCGCCCTGTGCACCTCGGCCGGCAACGGTCACCTCTCCCCCGGCACCTCCGCCCACGGCGCCGGCCCGAGCGCCCTCTCCCACACCTCCGCCCACGGCCCCTGCCTGATCGGCAGCGCCCGGGAGGTCCAGATGTCCGAGGGCATCCCCACCGGCCCCGGCTACACCCGCTCCACCGGCACCGTCCGCGCCCTCACCCTGATGATCGACTTCTCCGACGCGCCCGGCGACGGCGACGCCCTCGACCGCTACCGGGAGTTCTTCCCCCAGACCCGGGAATGGTTCGCGACCAGTTCCTACGGCCGCCTCGACTACCGCCCCGAGCTCCCCGTCCCCGACTGGCTGCGCATGCCCAAGTCGTTCCGCGCGTACGGCATAGAGCGCGGCGCCCCCTTCGAACCCGGCTACCGCGCGCTGGTCCGCGACATCGTGGCGGAGGCCGATCCCGAGGTGGACTTCCAGGCGTACGACCTGCTCAACGTGCTGGTGACCCCCAACGCGGGACCGGCCGCCCTCGACACGGTCCTGTCCGTCACCTTCGCCGGCAACGGGGAGGCCCCGCGAGCCGACGGCGTCCCCGTCTCCAACGCGTCCTTCGTCTACTCCCGCCAGGACGACGGCTCCGGCTCCTACGACCGCACCGGCTACCGCGTCCTGCCGCACGAGAACGGCCACGTCTTCGGCCTGCCCGACCTCTACACCGCCGAGGGCGGCGGAGCGGTGGGGCACTGGGACATCATGAGCGAGGACTGGGGCGCCAACAACGACTTCCTCGCCTGGCACAAGTGGAAACTGGGCTGGCTGGACGCCTCCCAGGTCGGCTGCGCGGCGAGCCGGGGCACACGGGAGTACGTCCTCACCCCCCTGGCGCTCAAGGGCGGCCCGAAACTCGTCTTCATCCCCGTGGACGCCCACTCCGGCTACGCCGTCGAACTGCGCACCCGCGCCGGCAACGACGAGGCGGTGTGCCGCCCCGGCATCCTCATCTACCACGTCGACGCGGACGTGGACACCGGCATGGGCCCGATCACCGTCCACGACGCCACCCGGGACAGCGGCGGCTGCACCCGCACCCCCAACGTCCACGCGGAGCTCTCGGACGCCACCTTCACCCCGGGCGAGAGCTTCGTGGACCGCGGCGAAGGCATCCGCGTGGCGGTGGTGGCGTCCGGGGAACAGCAGTACCGGATCCGGGTCACCCGCACCTCCCCGAGCTGACACCCGCCCCCTGCGGTGTCCCTCCGTTCGGGGCCGGGGGCGGTGTGTAGTGCGTGGGCACCAGGAGCGGTGGGTGGCTGGTCCGGGCGCACCGGGCCGGGACGGCTGCGGGGGACGATGCCCGCGAGGACGCCGGAGGGAAGTGTGAGAGGCGCGCGGGATCCCGCGCGTTCCCTTCCCCCTGTGGTGTCTGGAGTGATCAGCAGATGGCTACTTTTCCTTACCGGACCGAACGGCGGTCCGGACGGTGGACCTTCCGGCGGCGCCCGCTCGTGGTCGGTCCACGGCTCTCCTTACCCGGTACCGGACCCGGTACCGGGTCACGGAGGGCGTTACCCGGTACCGGGTCTCAGAAGGCGTCCGAACCGCTGGACGTGATCCGGTGAGCACGACCTCCGTGGACGAAACCGTCGCCGTCCCACCGGTTCGCGTCGGGTGGCTGCCGATCACGGCCCTCGGCATCCTGGCACTCGCCCTCGGCACCCTGCAGTCGGTGGTGGAGCCCGCCCTCCCGCTGCTCCAGCGTGAGCTGGGGGTCAGTCCCGCCGAAGGGGCTCTGATCGGCAACACGTTGCTCATCACCGGCGCCGTCGTCACACCCGTCGCGGGCGCGCTCGGCGACCGCTACGGCGGGAAGCGGGTGCTGGTGCGGCTGATGGCCGTGGTCTCGATGGGCGGTCTGTCGGCCGCCCTGGCGCCGAATCTGCCGGTGCTGCTGTTCGGTCAGGTGTTGCAGGGCGTCATGGTGGGCGCGCTGCCCCTCTCCTTCATCCTGGTGCGCAAACACCTCACCACGGGACAGTCACAGGCGGCGATCGGAGTGGTCGTCGCGCTGTTCACGGGCGGCAGCATGGTGGGCATGCTGTTCGCCGGGCCGATCGCGGAAGGGCTGTCCTGGCAGTGGATGTTCGCGCTGCCGACGATCGCGATCATCGTGACGACGCCGGTCGTGAGCCTGCTGATGCCCCATGATCCGCCGATGCCGTCCGACAGCCGGATCGACTGGCCCGGCACGGTTCTGCTGAGTGCCACGTTGCTCACGTTCATGCTCGGGCTCGTGACGGTGACGAGGGACGGTGGCCTGCCGCCCCTCACGGTCGTCGCCCTCGCGGTCGTCGTGGCCGCCCTCGCGGCCGGGTGGGTCGTCGTCGAACGCCGGGCGGCCTCTCCGATGGTCGATCTCCGCATGCTGGCGAAGCCCACGGTATGGAACGCCTGCGCGCTCACCTTCGTCATCAGCGCCGGCTCCGGCATGGTGCTCTTCCTGCTCCCGCAGTTGTTCGCGGCACCGGCCGACGGGTACGGCTTCGGAGCCGACACCACCGACATCGGACTGTTCCTGCTGCCCGGCGCCATCGCCGGCGCGGTGAGCGACTCGGTCGGCGGGATCGCGGCGCGGCGCTTCGGTCCGCGAGCCGTGGTCGTTGTCGGCACCGTCGTCACGGCGGCGACGATGATCGCCCTGGCGTCGCTGCACACCGCGGAATGGCAGCCGGCCCTCGCGAAGGTGCTGACCGCGTTCGCCGCCGGAGCGGGAACCACCGCGTTGCTCGCCGGCACCGCCACCGCCGTCGAGACCAAGGACATCGGCGTCGCCACCAGCCTGCTCGTCGTCACGCGCGTGATCGGCGTCGCCCTGGGCGCCCAGGTCGCCGGGGCGATCCTCGACGCCGGGGTCGACCCCGTGACGGGCCTGCCGGCCGAATCGGCCTTCGTCACCGGGTTCGCCGTCTCCGGCCTCGTCACCGCGTCGTCCCTGCTCGTCGTCCGCCTCACCAGGAAAGGAGTCCGGGCATGACACCCACCGGTTCGTCGAGGAGCGTGCGTACGACCGTGAAGCGCAAGGTTCTGATCTCCGGGGCCAGTATTGCCGGACCCGCGCTGGCGTACTGGCTGCACCGGTCCGGATGCGCGGTCACCGTGGTGGAGAAGGCGGGCGCGCTGCGCGACGGTGGCTACCCCATCGACATCCGTGGCACCGCGACCGAGGTGGTCCGGCGGATGGGCGTACTGCCGCGCCTGCGGGACGCGCACATCGCATCGCGTCGCGCCACCTTCCTCGACGCGGAGGGCGGCGAGATCGTCGCCCTCACCCCGCGTGCCGTCGCGGACGGTGCCGGGTCACAGGACCTGGAGGTGCGTCGCGGGGATCTGGCGAGGGTCCTCCACGCGGTGGTCCGCGACGACGTGGAGTTCCTGTTCAACGACTCCATCGACACCCTCGAACAGCACGGTCGGGGCGTCGACGTCACGTTCCGCGGCGGGCAGCGGCGCACCTTCGACCTGGTGGTCGGCGCCGACGGTATGCACTCACCCACCCGGGAGTCGCTGTTCGGCCCCGAAGACCGGTTCCACCGCTACCTCGGGTACTGCTTCGCCCTCTTCACCATGCCGAACACCGCCGGGCTCTCCCACGAAATCATGATGTGGAACACCCCGGGAAGAGCAGCCGCCCTCTACGCCGTCGGGGACCAGGACGAGCTGCACGCCTTCCTGACCTTCCACCGGCCACACCCACAGGTCGACGCCCTGCGGGACCCCGACGCCCAGTGGGACCTGGTCGCCACGGCCTTCGCGGGCGCGGGCTGGAAGGTCCCCGCCATGGTCGACGCCCTGCGCGACGCGGACGACCTGTTCTTCGACACGGTCGGTCAGATCCGTATGCCCCACTGGTCCAGCGGCCGTGTCGCGCTCGTCGGCGACGCCGCGTACGCACCCTCGTTCCTCACCGGACAGGGGTCGAGCCTCGCGCTGGTCGGCGCCTACATGCTGGCCCACGCCCTGGCCACGCACCGGGACCACACCGCGGGCCTCGCCGCCTACGAACGCGGCATCCGCCCGTTCGTGACCATGAATCAGGCGCTGGTCGACAGCGGTGCCGCCACGCTCTTCCCCACCACGGCGCAGGCCCTGGAACAACGCAACACCCTGCTGCGTGGCCTCGACACCCTGCCCTCCGCGGCAGCCCGCCCGGCCCACTCGGCCCTCACCCTGCCCGCATTCGCCCGAAGGCCATGACCCGGAACCACCTCACCTCACCGGGGGCGTGCGGGACACACCGCGCACGCCCCCGGTGGGGCTTGTTCCTGGTCCTCCCGGATCACGCCGGATGGCCCGTGCCGTCGTCGGGGGCGGCGTGGGCCAGGCCCGTTTGATAGGCGATGACGACGAGTTGCGCCCGGTCGCGGGCCTCCAGCTTCGTCATGGCGCGCTGGACGTGGGCGCGGACGGTGAAGGGGCTGAGGAACATCCGGTCGGCGATCTCCTGATTGGACAGGCCGGTCGCGACCGCGGCCACCATCTCGCGTTCGCGCGGGGTGAGCGCGGCGAGCTGCGCGGACCGGCGCGGCGCGACCGGCTCCGGTGTGGCCAGGAAGCGGGCCACCAGGGAGCGGGTGGCCGCGGGAGACAGCAGGGTCTCGCCCTCGGCGACGGTGCGCACGGCGTCCAGCAGTTCCTCGGCCCCGATGCCCTTGCCGATGAAGCCGCCGGCCCCCGCGCGCAGCGCCTGGGCGACGTACTCGTCGGTCTCGTACGTGGTGAGGATCAGGATGCGGCTGGCCCGCAGGTCCGGGTCCGCGCAGATCTCCGACGTGGCGGCCAGGCCGTCCACCTCGGGCATACGGATGTCCATGACCACCACGTCCGGGCGCAATTCCCGAGTGAGGCGCACCGCCTCCCTGCCGTCGCCGGCCTCGCCGACCACGGTGATGTCGTCGGCGCTGTCGAGAAGCATCCGGAAGGCGCCACGCAGCAGCGCCTGATCGTCGGCGAGGAGCACCCGGTACGTCATGGCGTGTCCCTGACCTCTCCGTCACCCGCCAGGCCGTTGTCCGCCGGCCCGTCACCCGCCAGGCCATCGCCCGCCAGTCCATCGCCCGTTCCGGGTGTCCTGTTCTTGACGGGTGGCAGGGGCAACCGGGCGGAGACGAGGAAGCCACCCTCCGGGCGCCTGCCCGCGGAGAGGTGTCCCCCGGCCGCGGTGGCGCGTTCCCGCATGCCGATCAGACCGTAACCGGGCGGTCTGTGGGGCACGGTGGGCGCACCGGGCCGCGTCGACGTGCTCGGCGCCGTACGGGAGCCCTCCCCGTCGTCGGCGACGGTGATGGTCACGTGATGGCGGTCCCAGGCGAGGACCACCCGCGCGTCCCCGGTGCCGGCGTGTTTGGTCACGTTGGTCAGGGCCTCCTGGACGATGCGGTAGGCGGTGAGGTCCACCCCCGGCGCCAGTGACCTGGCCGTGCCCTCCTCTCGTACCGACACCCGCAGACCCGCGCGGCCGAAGGACTGGAGGAGCGTGGGCAGTTGGGACAGCCCGGGTGCCGGTTCGGTGGGGGTGGCCGCGTCCCCGGACCGGCGCAGCAGGCCGACCGTGGCCCGCAGGTCGTCGAGCGCGCCGGCGGTGGTCTCGACGAGCTCCTCGATGCTCCTACGGGTCTGTTCCGGGCGGGTGTCGAAGAGATGGACGGCGACCATGGCCTGCGCGTTGGCCAGGGTGATCTGATGGGCCACGAGGTCGTGCAGTTCCCGGGCGATGCGCACCCGTTCCTCGTCGACTCTCCTGCGCGCCTCGCTCTCCCTGCTCTGCTCGGCCCGCCGGGCCCGTTCCTCCACGGCCGCCAGGTAGGCGCGCCTGTTCCGTACCGAGTGGCCGAGGGCGCCGGCCACCAGGGGGGACACCGCCATCACGGCCATCCTGCTCGCGTCCTTCCACGAGAAGTCCCCGCCCAGGGGGACGGAGGCGGCCAGCGCCGCGGACATGAGCAACACCGCGCTCGCCGCGCGGCGTTCGGTGCGCGCGACGAGCGAGTGGGAGTAGGCGGTGATCAGGGCGGGGGCCACCATCAGCGGAGTGAGCAGGAGCCCCAGGAGCGGCACCAGCACGCCGACCGCGGTCGTGGCCGCCAGGGCGGCCAGGGGCGCCCGGTGCCGCACCGGCAGCACGGCACAGGACGCCACGGCGACGACGTAGGCGGCGGCAGACGGAGCCGACAGGGTGTCGTCGACCTGTATCACCCCACCGAGCAGACAGAGCGCGAAGGCCGTCGCCGTGACCGCGCCCTCCCGCCACCACGCGTCGCGTCCTCGCGAGCCACCGCCGCCCGGTTCCGTCACGGCCGTCAACTCAGTCCCGGCCGACGGGAAGTCGCCGCACCGCCGCCTCCGGCACGGTCGCGGCGGCCGGGACGGCCCTGCTCAGTGCCTCACCCTCGACGTCCACATCCGGCAGCACACGGTTCAGGATACGAGGCAGCCACCAGGCCCGGTGGCCGAGCAGTGCCAGAACGGCGGGCACGATCGCCATCCGGACCACGAACGCGTCGAAGGCGACGGCGGCGGCCAGGCCGACGCCCATCGTCTGGATGGTCGGGCTGCTCATCCCGACGAATCCGGCGAACACGCTGATCATGATGATCGCCGCCGCGGCCACCACGCGTCCGCTGTGCCGGAACCCGCTGACGATCGCCTCGCCGGGGGCCGCACCATGGGTGTAGGCCTCCCGCATCCGGCTGAGGAGGAAGACCTCGTAGTCCATGGCGAGTCCGAAGACGATGCCGATGATGAGAATCGGCATCAGCGACATGACCGGACCCGTCTGCTCGATGCCGATCACGCCCCCCGCCCAGCCCCACTGGAAGACGGCGACCAGGACGCCGAAGGCGGCGCCCACCGACAGCAGGAAACCGAGCGCGGCCTTGACCGGCACCAGCACCGAGCGGAAGACCACCATCAGCAGGAGCACCGCCAGGCCGATGACCACGGTCAGATAGGGGATGAGGGCGTCGGACATGGCTTCGGAGATGTCGATGTTCATCGCGGTGGTGCCGGTCACCAGGACACCGGCTCCGGTGCCGGCCTCGACGCCGGACACCGCACCCCGGATCGCGTGCACCAGGTCCTTGGTCTCGCCGCTGTTCGGCGCGGTCCGCGGGACGACGGTGAGAACGGCCGTGTCCTCGGCCCCGCTGAGAACCGGGGCGCCGACCGACGCCACCCCGTCCACACCCTCCACGGTCGTGGCGACCAGATCCGTGGTGGCCCGGGCGTCGTCTGCCGACTCCGACAAGTCCACCACCACGGTCAACGGGCCGTTGAATCCGGGCCCGAAGCCTTCCGACAACAGGTCGTAGGCGCGCCGCTGCGTGGTCTCCACCGACTTGGACTCGTCGCCGGGCAGCCCGAGTTCGAGACTCAGCGCCGGCAGGGCCACCACCCCGAGACCGAGTCCGGCGACCAACAGCACGGCCACCGGCCGACGCAGCACGAACCGCGCCCAGCGAGTACCGAGCCCCGGCCGGCCGGCCGCGGCACGCCCCCCGCGCGCACGTCCGCCCCCCAGCCCGTCTGCCTTGCGAACGGCCCGGGACAGTACCCGCCCCCCGAAGAAACCGAACAGCGCGGGGACCAGGGTCAGGGCGACGAGCACGGCGAGGGCCACGGCACCCGCACCACCCATGCCCATCCTGGTGAGTTCGGGGATCCCGACGACCCCGAGACCGACCAGGGCGATGAAGACGGTCGCACCGGCGAAGACGACGGCGGACCCGGCCGTACCCACCGCCCGGCCGGCGGCTTCCTCCGGCTCACGGCCCTCGGCGCGCTCGTCACGGAAGCGGGAGGTGATGAAGAGCGCGTAGTCGATACCGACCGCCAGCCCGAGCATCAGCGCCAGGATGGCGACGGTGGAGGTCAGGCCCAGCGGAACGGCCAGCGCGGAGACCAGGCCGAAGGCGATGGCGACCCCCAGGAAGGCGGTCAGCAGCGACAGCCCGGCCGCGACCAGCGACCCCAGGGCGAGCACCAGCACCACCGCGGCCATCGCCACACCGATGATCTCCGTCGTACCGCCCGGTTCCTCTTCCGCGTCCAGGGCCGAGCCGCCGATCTCGACCGTCAGCCCCGCGTTCCGGGCCCGGTGCGCGGCGTCCTCGAGGGCGCTCTTCGTCGCGTCGGTCAGGTCGACGGCGTCCACGGTGTAGGTGACCGTGGAGTAGGCGATGGTGCCGTCCCCACTGACAGCATCGCTCTCGAAGGGATCCGTGACCGACGCGACCTGATCGCCCCCTTCCAGCGAGCCGAGCGTGTCCGCGACGGCCGCCTTGCTCTCCCTGGCCGTCACCCGCTGCCCGTCCGGGGCCTGGAACACCAAACGGGCCTCGGCACCCTGGGAGTTACTCTGCGGGAAGCGCTCGTCCAACAGATCGAACGCCTTCTGCGACTCGGTACCGGGCATGGAGAGTCCCTCGTCCTCCCCGGCCGGCGCCACGGCTGCGGCGACGACGGCCAGCACCAGGACACCCAGCCACACCCCACCCACAAGCCGGCGCCGCCGGAAGGCCCACCGTCCGAGCCGATAAAGAAGAGTAGCCACCTGCTGATCACTCCAGACACCACAGGAAAAGGGGGAAACACGCGAGATCCCGCGCGCCTCCCACGCTCCCCTCCGGCGCCGTCGCGGACATCGTCCCCCGCACCCGTCCCACCCTGGTCCACCCGCACCAGCCCCGACCCGCCCCTGGTGCCCCCGCACTACACACCGCCGCCCCCGCTACGACACGACCAGCGATCCCACCAACACCCCACCCCCAGCACCGCCGCCTCCCCGAAACGGCCACCCCTCCACCTAGCCCTCCTCCCTGTCCCCCACCCCCACACCAGCACCGCCCGAGCCCCGATCCGGTACCCTGTGGATCGAGCGCCCCGGCGGGCGCTGCGGCATGCCACCAGGCCCAGCCTGCCCACGCCACAGCGGTCGCCCCAGGACGCTCAGGGCTTGCCAGAGAGACCTGCCCACGGACACTCCACCGAGTTCCGTACAGGGCCTCGACCAAGCCCGGCCTTCGTAGCTCAGGGGATAGAGCACCGCTCTCCTAAAGCGGGTGTCGCAGGTTCGAATCCTGCCGGGGGCACCAGCTCAAAGGCCCCTCACCTCCGGATTTTCGGAGGTGAGGGGCCTTTGAGGTCGTCAGGTGTCCGTCGGCCTGGACCGTGGCGGTGCGAACGGTAACGCGTAGGGCCGCTTCGGCGGCGGTCCACGGGTCCAGCGTCCCCCAGCCGCCGACGTACATGATCCGGCGGAGAGGGCGGCGGACGAAGTTGCCCTTGCCGTGGATCTTCTCGACGAGGCATTCGCCCTGGAGCACCGCGAGGGCACTCCGCAGCGTTGCTGTGCTGACCTTGTACTGGTCGGCCAAGCCGGTTTCGGACGGGAGTCGTTCGCCGGGCTTGAGGTGGCCGGTCGTGATCTGGTGCCGGAGATCGTCGGCGATGTCGTGGTGGCGAGGAGACACAGACCGGATCACCGCCGCCTCATCATCCGCACGGCGACGAGCCGGGTCCGCGTGTGTATGGTCAGCAGCTCGCCCGAGTCGAAGAGGATTTGCTTCGCGCCCTGGGCGAGCTGGAAGAGACCTTGCACCCGGCAGGCCCGGCCTCCGAGTTGGATGATGTCACCGCGCTGCACGGTGGCCGCGGTCACCTCGACGTTGGATGCCAGCGTGCCGCCGGGTGCCCGCTCCTGCACCTCCGAAGGCGTCGTCTGACCGGACATCGAATGGCACGGGAAGTCGCACGCCTCGTACACCACCGGAAGGTCGACCGGTGCCGAGGCAGGAGAGGACTCCGCGCAGGCGTGGTGGGTGCCGATCCGGCATGCGGTCGATCGGTAGGGGACGGCCGAGGTGTCCGTGACGCGGGTCTGTCGACGGGAAGGCATCAGTGGACCCCCACCAGGGCCGACCACGCGTCGGCCGGCAGATAGGGAGCGACGACCACTTCGCGCGTTCTCACGCGCTTCTCCCAGGCCAGTACGTACGGGCGGACGAGTGCGATGTCCTCACCCCTGAGCGTTGACCGGTGGTTCACGCCGTCGGAGTCACGCCGGCGGACGACCGTCGTCCTGTCCGGAGACAGGGAGGCGGCGGGAGTGGCCGCCGGCCCGGAGGTCGTTAAGGGGCGGCGGTGCCGCCCCCTGGGGAAGTGCCGCTCTCTGGTGAGCGAGACGGCACGGCGGATACGGTTGAGCACGCTAGTCAGCTCCTATCGCTGATGGCCCGGTCCCCCGACATCGCCCGTCGTGGGGACCGCTTTGCGTACGACCGCCCAGAGGGTGCGGCCGTTCATGCTGGTGGCGAGGAGACCGAAGCGGTCGGCTTCCGCCACCACGTCCAGGACCTCCCGCCACGACTCGGCGGAGAGCGTGTCCGGCACCTCCGCTTCCACCGACGTGTGCCGGGGGTGTTCCTCCACTCGCGTGAGCAGCCCGAGGGCGGACAGCCGGGCGGCGAGGGCCGCCGCGCTAACTCCCGAAGCGGGCACAGGGCAGCCTCCGTCACCAGCGATCACTTTGAGTGAAGCTAGTTAACTAGATTAGAGCTAGTGGACTAGATTTTCCATATGCCTGAGCAGCCGCCCTATCTCCGCATCGCCGACGAACTTCGGCGACGGATCGCGGAGCACGTGTGGGAGCCGGGAGACCGCCTGCCCTCCCGCGCCCAGATCGGCGAGGAGTGCGGCGTGGGCGAGAACGTGGTCCGCCGGGCTCAGGAGTTGCTGATCTCCCAGGGTGTGTTGGAGGGCCGTGCCGGATCGGGCACGTACGTCGCCGAGCCCCGGCAGCGCGTGCGGGTGGTCCGTTCCTCGGCGCGCGAGCAGCCCAACGGCTCGCCCTTCCGCGCGGACATGAAGGCCGTCGGCAGGCAAGGGGACTGGGAGAGCCGGACCGACGCCAAGGTGCCGGCGCCGGCGGAGATCGCGGCACGGCTGGGCATCGCCGAGGGCGAGCTGTGCGTCCGTACGACGTACGAGTTCCTGGCGGACGGCAGGCCTGTGCAGCTGTCGACGAGTTGGGAGCCGTACGACCTCACGGCCGGCACGCTCGTCGTCCTCCCCGAGGGAGGGCCGCACGCCGGGGCGGGTGTCGTGAACCGCATGGCCGCGATCGGCATCACCGTCGGCCATGCCGTGGAGCAGCCGGAGCCGCGGCAGGCGACCGCCGAGGAGGCATCACTCCTGGGCATCCAGAAGGCCGCACTCGTCACGCACATCCGACGGACGTACTACAGCGACGACGGGCGGCCCGTGGAGACGGCGGACATCGTGGTGCCCGCGGCTCACTGCGAGATCGTCTACGAGATCCCGATCAACCGGTAGCCCCGCTTGGAGTTCGCCCTATGGCCGAGAAGGCCGCGTCCTGTCCCGAATGCAGCCAGGCCATGAAGTCCGGCGGTCTCTTGCTCTCCAAGCGGGACGAAGACGGTCGGAGGACCTGCCGGTCTCTGTGGCGGTGCCCCGATCGGCACACATGGTGGCGGTGGGCGGACCGACCGGAGGAACCGTTGGAGGTCTGCCCAGTTCCGGAGCTGTTTCGGTGACATCCAACGTTGACATGAACGAGGCCGGACGGCAGCACACAGCAGCACCCCCACGCGACCGCCGGACCAGCCGACGACGACCCCAGGCGCGGGCGTAGATCGAACTCCTAAAGTGGTGCTCACTCTTCACGCCCTCAGAACGAGGGCGTGAAGTTGGCGGACGGTCGAGGTGAAACGCCGAACCCGGAGCCGTCGGGGTCCAACCATCAATCAGGGCAAGTCGAACAGCCGCAGCCACACGAGACGGCAGTACAGGCTCAGCCTCACGACCGATCCAGTTGCTCGGATGCGGCTGGTCGGTGGTGACCACGAGCGTCGACCCTGGAGTGTCCGCATGCTCGACCGCGAACGAGCACGGTGACCAGGCCAGGCCCTGGAAGTAGGTCGGCCTGCCTCGCAGCCGCCAACGGTAGACCGTGTTGTCGACAACGATTCGTCGTGATCCCTTGCGGACCAGCCCCATGACGCCTCTTTCAACAGCCCCGATGCTAGCGAGCCCGGCCCCGCCGTCCGTCTCAGTTTCCGTCTCATTCAGCGCCGTTCACGGCCGTTCAGACAGGGCCGGAGGCGGTGGCCGCTCCTGCGGTCAGCCACCCATGAACGCAGGTGAACGGCCCCGTCCGAGTTGCTCAGGACCACCACCACAGTTGGAAAGCGTGTTGGTGGGGCGGATCCGAATCGGATATAGCGGTGAAGGTGTCAGACCTCGATGACAGTCTGTACCGCATGGAGACAGCCAATGCCCCTGACTGCGGGAATGAGGAGCACGCCGTGATCGCGCACTTCCGGCTTGCCAGCGACGGTTTTGGCGATGTCGACCAGCGCGAGCGAATCTACGAAGCTGAGCAAGCGATGGAGGCAGCGACCGAGAAGGCAGGCGTCGGGGAGGTCGACGGGAACGAGTTCGGAGGGGGCGAAGCCGTCTTGTACGCCTACGGACCCGATGCCGATGCTCTGTTCAAAGTCCTGGAACCGACTCTGCGTAGTCTGCCGTTCCGGCCGGCGCACGTCCTTCTCAGACATGGCGACAGCGAGACCCGTGTGGATCTGTAGCGGCCCGCCGAGTGTCGCGAGGCGTCGATGAAACGCACCACAAGCACACCAGATATGGCGGGGAAGCACGGTGAAAGCAGCCAAGCCCGACGATCCCCCAGCATAGGCCTTCGCCCAGGTCAGCCCTCGAACCGCCCTGTAAATGCCCGCAGTTTCCCAAGCTGAGGGCCGATCGCTGCCGATAGCCTGCTCCCTGTGTCATTTGCTCAGGCGCCAACGGGTGCGCTTCAGTTGAAGTGGGAGCTCGGGAGCCATGGTTGGGCGATGTGTCACCTGGCCGATGACTCCCATCAGGCTTCGCTCGTAGTCAGCTACTGCACCGACGCGTTGGCGGATCTCGTGGCAGCCGCCGGCGGGCTGTACGGGCCGCAGCTCACCACCCGGTTCTTCTTCGACGCCGAGCCGCAGGAACTCCGCTGGGTGCTCCGTGCCAGGTCGCGTCCCGCGAGGTGGTGTAAGCGATCAGGCGCTTCGCCCTCCGGTACCCGGCTCGCGATGATCTCCACGTCGGCGCGGCACGTGAAGTGGCCCGGTCAGGCGCCGGGAGTGCCCCAGCCGGTCGACGTGCCCGGAGTGACCTGCGAGTTCCGGTCCGTTGATCGGCTACACCACCCGGCGGGACGCCATCCCGTGCCACGGAGGAAGCGATCGGCGTGACCATCTACAAGTTCCCCGATGTCGCAGTCAGCCCCGGCCTGCCGGACACCGACGGCACGGTGATCTGGCAGTCGGCACACTCGCGCCGCCTGTTCTCCCACGCAGTGTTGAACGCCGCGCAGGACGTGCTCACGGAGCACGGCGAGGCCGGCTATCAGGCCAAGTGGATGCGTCATCCCTTTCCCGTCGCTCTGGTCCAGGACCTTCGCAGACTGCATCTGCGTGATGACGCCTGCGGCGCCCGGCAGCGTGCCCGGCTGCACCGGCTGACCGGCCGAACCGGTTCAGAGCAGGCGTGATTTCACCGAGACCCGACGAGCCGGGAGAGCCCATGCCGTCTTTTTCCGCGTGCGCCCTGCGCACCATTGTTGCCGCGGCCGTACTGACGACCCTCTCGGGTGTCACGGCTGACGCCGCCGAGTCCCACACCAGGATGATCCCCTGCCACGACAACACCGCGCTGATCAGCGCCGTCAACGAAGCCAACGCCGCGGGCTCAGGCGTCATCAGACTCGCCCGGAAGTGTACGTATATCCTGAGCCGTGCCTTTCCGGGCGACTACGGAGACAACGCGCTGCCCGCCATCACCGGCAACATCACCATCGAAGGCAACGGGGCCACACTGGCCCGTGCCAACACCGCTCCCGACATGCGCATTCTGCAGGTGAGCGGTCATGGCGCCCTGACCGTCGAGAACACCACTCTCACCAACGGCAAGCTGGACCCGAACTTCTCCTTCGGTGGTAACGCCTTCGTCTTCGTGCCCACCGCGAGCCTCAAGCTCGTGCACAGCCGGCTCACTCATGGATTCGCGCGATGGGGCGGAGGCGTACTCAACGACGGCCCACTGGAGATCGACCACAGCCAGATCACCCGCAACTCCACGAGTTACGGCGGGGGAGGGATCTGGAACCGGTGGACCCTGCTGGTGAAGGCCAGTGAGATCACCGCCAACACCGGAACCGTGGGGATCGGAGGTATCGCCACCGGCGGCTCGACTCCGGGCCCGACGGCGACCGCGACCGTGCGGTCGAGCAGGGTGTCCGACAACCGAGGAAGCGGCATCGCCACCGACGTCCACATGACCACCGATGTGATCGACAGTGTCGTGACAGGCAACACCGGTACCGCGGCAGTCCCCGGAGGCGGAGTCGACAACGAGGGAACGACGACACTGATGCGCAGCCAGGTAGTGGGTAATCATTCCCCCAGCACCGGCGGGGGCATCTACAACGTGGGAACGCTCCGGCTCGTTCGTACCTCGGTGTCGCGCAATACCGCCGGAACAGACGGCGGCGGCATTTACAACGCGATTCCAGGGACCGTCACGTTGCGGCACAGTGCCGTGTACGGCAACCGGCCCAACAACTGCGCCCCGCCCGGTACCTGTCGGCGCTGACCGCGAGGAGTACCGCTGGAGCGACCCGCCCGCCTGCCGGGCGGATCTTCGACGCACTCGGGAAAATTCTCGTCAGTCCAGTGGTGCGAACGTCAGGTGCGCCTCGTCGAGGCTCCGCTCGCAGGCGGCGCGCTGGGGGGGCCGGCGCAGACGACGCAGGCTTAAAGCGGGTGTCGCAGGTTCGAATCCTGCCGGGGGCACAACGCGTTATCGCTCTGAACTGGGATTTCTCCGCCGGGGAGGGGCCCTGGTCGGCCTCGGACTCCTCGTCCGGGGCCGTTTGCGTGAGCGGGAGGACGTCACCGTCGGGGTGGGGCCGGAGGCTCGCGGATGACCCAAGTGGGGGCAACAGGCGATAGACACCTGGCCCCAACACGTATTCCGGCACCCTCAGGAGGACCACGCCGCGAGGAGTTCCGTCGGGCCGTACGCAGCGTCGAGGCCCGCGCAGTCGGTTCCACTGCGCGAGACAGCGATCACCGGCACGGGAGCGGGTGTGAGCGCGGCGCGGTGCCGGTGCAGCGCCGCGAGATCGTGCCGGTCGAACGGGGAGTTCTCCAGCCACTTCACCGAGCCGACGAACAACAGCTCCTTGGCGATCGGCGCGCGGTCCGCTCCCACGATGTCGATCTCCACATCGTTGGTACGGGTCCAGTAACCGCCGATGGCGGGGGCAGCCGGGAGGTTTGCATCGGGCAGCAGCCGTGCGAGCGCCTCGCGCACCAGAGGTTCAACGGCCCTGCCACGCCAGCTGGTCCAGCTTTCGCGGATGCGCCGCAGTGTCAGGTCGCCCCGGCCGCGCTCGATCTCTTCCATCGCCGGGCCCAGGAGCTTCAGCCAGAAGCGGAGGTAGGGATCCGCGACCCGGTAGCGACGATCCTTCGAGGGCCGCGTGGACACGGGAAGCTCCGCCGCGATCACCCGCTTGTCCGCGAGGATCCCCAGCGACCGCTGGAGCGGGGTCGCCCCGATCCCGCCGGCGGCGCGGGCAATATTGGAGAACGTCCGCTCACCACTGCCGATCGCCGAGAGGACGGTGCGGGCCTGGACCTGCTGGGGGAACTCCGCAGCAAGCGAGCGCTCCGCCGACACCAGCAAGGCCGAGACCGGATCGCTGAGCGCCGCCTGCAGGAACTCCCACATCCCGGCGCCGTGCGGCCACTCCGCACAGATCAGAGGCAGTCCACCGGTGATCAAGGCCGCATCGAAGGCCGAGGCAGGATCGAGGCCGAGCATCTCGCCCACCTCCGCCGGGTTGAGCGGACCCAGCACCATCTCCCGTCCACGCTGATGGAACGGGCGTCCATAGCTGTTCAGCGACTCCATCATGGACAAGTCGGAGCCGATGAGAACCAGCAGAACCGGCTTCCTCTCCAGCACTCGGTCCCAGGCCCGCTGAAGCATGCCCTCGAAGGCACCCTCCGCATCCATCACATAGGGCACCTCGTCCATGACCACCACGCTCGCCCGGTCGTGCGGAAGTGCCGCCGCCAGTACGTCGAACGCCGCATCCCAACTCGCCGGGCGGGCCGCGGACAGCAGGTTCGCCAGCGGAAGGCTGGACGACTGCGCATCCTGGCTGAACCGTTCCAGGTCCGCCCCCGGCGACGCCCCTGTGGCGGCATGGAAGAGGAACGGCGCACCGGACCTCTCGGCGAACCGCTCCACCAACCGTGACTTGCCCACCCGGCGGCGCCCTCGAAGCATCACGCACCGCCCGGGCCGCTCCCCACCGACCCCGGCCGTCACCTTGCCCAGCTCCCGATCCAGCGTCTCGAGCTCGTGCCGCCTGCCCACGAAATCTGCCATGCCGCCACCTCCCCAGTACCATTAATCCCGCAGTAGCTTACATTCGAGTTAGTAACATAAATGTTAGTTACAGAGGCTCAGGGAGATGCTACTCCCCCGGTGCACGCACAGGAGAAGATCAGACTTCCGCGCGCCCCAGCAGAGGCCGCCATTGGACGCCCCACGGTCGCCGGATGCGTGAGCCGCGGGTGAGCGGACTACGCAACAGAAGCCGTCCTGAGCCGGATGGACCGCTGATGCCGCACGGCGCTGATCAGGCACAGAGCACCACGCGGCACAACCACGCACCACCCGCCAGAGATCCGATCCCGCTCTCAAAGTGGTTGTCCAGCCCGCTCACCCAGTCCACACCCGCTGGAACTCCTCGGCCGGGATGACCTCCAGCGGGGCCTCTTCGAGGTCGATCGCTTGGTCTGTAAGGAAGCCGTGCTCGTCCTCCAGGTGCTCCCAGCTGTACCGGTGGAGTTGGCCGGCCGACGCCAGCTCGGCTTGCTTGACGGCGATCAACTCGCCGCGGTCGGGTACTGCCTCGAAGTACCACAAGCCGCCCTCCTCATCAGCGCCCCGGAAGTGGTGCCGCAGGGGAGCGTTCTCATCGAGTGCTCGGAAGTACGCCACGGTCTCCGCCTTGATGCGCTCCAGGTCCGCCACGAGATCATCGTGCCAGCGAGCGCGCGCGGGTTTGCCACGCCACTCATGCCACGTGGATGCATCGAATCCTGCCGGGGGAACAGAGAAACACCAGGTCAGGAGCCCTTCCGTCCAGCGGACGGGAGGGCTCCTGCGCTTGCAGCACACATATGGCACACATGCCGTGCGCGCCGGTGGTGGGGAGCTGTGCAGGATGCCCGTCAAGGATGAGCCGGCCCGGCGCCGGTACGAAAAGCTGGTCGAGCGGCTTGAGTCGCTGATGCGGGCCGCGCTCAAGCCCGAGTACCAGGGCTGCTACGGGCAGCTGATCCTGAGCGGCGACGATCTCGCGAAGCTGGGCGAACTCAAGGACGTCCGGCATGCCGCTAGGGAGGCGGGGCGTCGTCTCGGCTGGAAGACAGTTCCCCGTCTCGTCGGTGAGCGTCCGCCTACGATCCGTCGCCATACGGGGAGCACCATCGGATCGCGGGGAGGGAGCGGGGTTGTCCGAGCTGAGCACCCCGATCGCGACTGACCGGCACCTGCTGTGACCCAGCCCAGCCCAGGGGCTGCGCTCGGTGACAACCACACGACGTCCGGCCCTTCTGCCCGCCACGGACAGAGCACAGCAGGCGGAAGGGCCGGGCTGTACCCGCTGCTGCGCTCACGCCGTCTTGTGACCGCACCGCCGACCGGGGATCGGCGCCGCGCCCGTGCCGGGCACCAGCGGCACACGGGTCTGCGCTCCCGCGCAGGACCGCCCCCGGGGTACGTCGTGGTGCGGGCCCGGGGCCGCTGTTCGGGAACCGCCGCGTCGGTGAGGCAACTTGTCCGGCGCGAGGGCGGGGAGAGCCCGGTGGGGCCGCGTCCTACTCCCCCGGCCGGGCCGTTGGCCGGGGGCGGCGGAGTTGGCCCGGGCTGGTGTGGTGGCGGCGCAGCAGGGTGGTCAGCGTGGTGGCGTTGCTGTAGCCGACGCGGCGCGCCACGGCCTCGGTGGACAGGTCGGTGGTGCGCAGCAGGTGCATGGCCTGCTCCAGGCGGATCTCCTGCGCGAACTGCACGGGCGAGATGCCGAGCGTCCGGTCGCAGGCGCGTTGCAGTGTCCGCTCGCTGCTGCCCAGGGCGCGTGCGGTGTCGGCGATGCTCAGGGGCTGGTCGAGTTGGGCGCGCAGACGGCGTTCGAAGGCGTCGACGAGCGGGTCCGCGCGGGACAGATGGCTGGGGATGGCGTACGTGGACTGGGTGGGGCGGGGGTCGATCACCAGATAGCGCGCGGTGAGTTCGGCCAGCGCGGGGCTGCGGCGTCCGATGAGATCGAGTGCGAGGTCGAGGTGCGCGAAGGCGGCTCCTGCCGTGGTGATTCCGTCCGCGTGGGCGAGCATGCGGGTCTCGTCCAAGTGCACCTGCGGATAGCGGCGGCGGAAGTGCGGTGCCAGCCACCAACTCGTCGTGGCCTGGAGGCCGTTGAGGACGCCGCTCTCGGCGAGCAGGAAGGTCGCCGTGCAAGCGGCGGCCATGGGCACGCCGTCCGCGCGGCAGCGGTGCAACAGGTCGCGCGCGGGCTACTGTTCGTCGGCCGTCGCCCATGCCAGCAGGGGTTCCGGCTGCTTGTGGGTGCTGCCTGGCACCACCAGTACGTCGGGCCGGCCGCGAGCACCGGACAGATCGGCCGGTGTCGTCTCGACGACGAAGCCCGAGCCCGTGCGTACGGGCGTGTCGCGGACGCCGACAAGGCTGATCTCCCAGGGCGGCGGGGGCTGCGGCAGTTCACCGCGCAGTTCGTTGGCCGACTGCAGCACGTCCAGCACGGACGTGAGTCCCGAGTCGAACACGCCGTCCAGGACCAGCACTTCCACGTTCATGACGGAAACGGTAGCGGATCTGTCGGATCCGCCTCTGGGGAGCGCGTCCCGGACTGCCTAGGTTGGACTCACATCCCCGACACACCAAGGAGCACCATTCCCATGCGTCTCTCCCTCGGCCTGCTGGCCCGCATCGAAGCCAAGCCCGAGCACGCCCAGGACGTCCACGACCTGCTCACCGGCGCGCTGTCCCTCGCGGAGGCGGAGGACGGCACCCTGACCTGGTTCGCTTTCCGCCTGGGTCCCACCACGTTCGGCATCTTCGACGCCTTCGGCACCGACGAGGCCCGGCGCGCCCACCTCGACGGCGAGATCGCACAGGCGCTCCTCGGGGAGGGTGCCCGTCTGCTCGCGGAGGCGCCCGACATCCGGCCGGTGGACGTCCTCGCCGCGAAGCTCCCGACGACCGAACGCGTCTGACGGCAACGGGCTGCCCGCGCAGCCGCCTTCACTCCGCGGCCCGAAACGGCTGGGTGCGGCCCCGAGTACCGGGGCCGCAGCCCGTCGGCCTGGGCCCGCGCTACCAGCTGGGCGACCAGCTCGTCATCCATACCGGCTGCCAGCTCTTCTGCCCGGCCCGTCGCGGCCGGGGGCGGCGAAGTGCTCCAGGTGGTGTGTGACCGTGTCGAGCCGTTCGGCCGGGAAGGAGACGGAGCGCACCCCGGCCGCGGATTTCGGCGCCTTGTCGAAGAGCCGGCTGTCCTGGAACTCGGCCTGAGCACGGCGCACGATGACGGTCAGCCCTTCCAGCCGCAGGGCCGCCAGCTCCCAGGATGTGCAGCCGCATCACCGACTCGTTCCGCTCGCGGGTGCGGTCGGCAAGTTTGCGGTGCCGCAGCCGCGTGGTGCCGGCGTGGTCCGGGGAGGCAGGTACTCGCAGTACCACCCGGCGCCCGTCGCAGCCTGCGCCGTTGCTTCACACTGGACGCATGGACCGTAGCAGCGAGATGGCCGACTTCCTGCGTTCGCGCCGTGCTCGGATCTCACCCGACCAGGCAGGGCTCGGGAATGACGGCCGCATCCGCCGGGTGCCCGGGCTGCGCCGCGATGAGGTCGCTCGCCTGGCCGGAATGAGCACCGAGTACTACACCCGCCTCGAGCAGGGCCGCGCCGGAACCCCATCCCCCGAAGTGGTCGAAGCGCTCGCACGCGCCCTGCGATTCGACGCCGCCGAGCGCGAACACTTCACCGACCTGCTCGCACGCCCCACACCCACCCGCCGCACCCCGGCCGGTCCACAACGCGTTCGCCCAGGCCTGCACCTCCTGCTCCAGACCCTGGGGCACGTCCCCGCCTTCATCATCGGCCGACGCACCGACATCCTCGCTGCCAACCGCCTGGCCTGCGAAGTCCTCACCGACTTCGACGCCCTCCCTGCCACACAGCGCAACCTCGCCCGCTTCTATCTCCTGGAGCCCGAGGCAAGGGACCGCGTCCGCGACTGGGAACAGATCGCCGGCGAAACCGTCGCCATGCTCCGCCTCGAAGCCGGTCGCCACCCACACGACCGGAGGCTCGCCGACTTCGTCGGCGAACTCACCCTGCGCTGCCCCGAATTCACCACCTGGTGGAACGACCACCGCGTCCTGCGACGCACCCACGGCACCAAGCACTACCACCACCCCGTAGTGGGCGACCTCCACTTCGCCTACGAATGCCTCCAGGCACCCGGCGACACCGACCAGACCCTCTGCGTCTACAACCCCCGACCTGAGACTTCCACCGCCGAAGCGCTGCGACTGCTGAGCAGTTGGACCGCCCCCCAAGCTCCCACCACGAACCCGACCTGAGCCGGACCACGGCCCACTCCCCGTCCGTCATGGCCGTCATATCCGTCATATCTGTCGGGTCGCGCGGCCGCCGTGGCAGATGCTCATTCCCGTGGTCACCTGACACCGCGGGAACGACAGCCGTGCCTACGCGTCGCCGGGGCGGCGTGGCGCGTGGTCGAGAAGGGTCTCGGCGGCTGCGCGGGCGTGCCGGCCGTAGTCGGGGTCGTTCAGGACCATGGCGCGGCTGACGGCGCCGTCGGCGAGGGTGACGAGTTGCTCGGCGAGCGACTCCGGGTCGTCGATGCCGAGCTCGGCCACGAGACCGGTCACCAGGGTGAGCATGAGCATCTTCTGCTCGCGGGCGAAGGCGTGCACCCGGTCGGCGGGGTCCGGGTGCTCGGTTGCGGCGTGGATGAACGGGCAGCCATGGACGACACCGTCCGGCCACCGCTGCAGGGTGAACATCGCGAGAATCCTGTCCCTGGGCGGGACATCGGTGCGCGTCAGGGTCTCGAACAGGGTGTGGCCCGATCCGAGGACGTGCTCGAGCTGTGCGAGGACCAGATCCTCCTTCGTGGGGAAGTGCGCGTAGAGGGTCCGTTTGGAGACGGGGGCCT
This sequence comes from Streptomyces sp. NPDC086080, assembly GCF_044540255.1. Lineage (NCBI taxonomy): Bacteria > Bacillati > Actinomycetota > Actinomycetes > Kitasatosporales > Streptomycetaceae > Streptomyces > Streptomyces sp. NPDC086080. The sequence goes on along the minus strand of NZ_JBITRU010000005.1, from coordinate 283,355 downwards.
CGGCGGCGATGTCCTCCATCGTGGTCGCTGCGATACCGCGCCGGGCGAACAGGCTGATCGCGGCGGTCAGTACCCGTTCACGGCCACCTCGCCCGGCCCGGCGCACCGGTTCTGCGCTCATGCCTTCAAGTATACGCCAGCGTTTACGTGGCGAGCCGGGTCCGCTACAGTCATTCAAGTAAACGCAATCGTGTACTTAAGGAGTGGCACCGATGACGATCGAGATCGCCGAGGCCGTGGGGCAGCTGATCCGGGATCGGCGCGCCACGAGGGCGTTCCTGCCGGACCCCGTCCCGCCGGAGACGATCGAGACCGTCTTCGGCCTGGCCGGTTCTGCTCCGTCGAACGCCAACGCGCAGCCCTGGCAGGTCGAGGTGGTCAGTGGTACCGCGCGGGACAAGCTCGCCGACGCACTGGTGGCCGCCCACCAAGCCGGTCGGCGGACGCTGGACATCCCCTACGACGAGAGCATCTACTCACCGGTGCACCAGCGCCGCCGAGCCGCTTTCGGCACCGCGGTCTACAACGCTCTCGGCATCGGCCGCGGTGACGAGGACCTGCGCACCGACTACGACCTCAAGAGCCTCAGCTTCTACGACGCACCGCACGTCGCGCTGCTGTACGCGCCGGAGTCGGCGAACCCGAGGCTGACCGCGGATGTCGGCATGTACGCGCAGACACTGCTGCTTGCCCTGGCGGCCCACGGCGTGGCGAGCTGCCCCCAGGGGGTGCTGAGCTTCTACAGCAAAACCATCCGCGACACGCTCGGCGTCACCGGCGGGAAGCTGCTGCTGGGTATCTCGTTCGGTTACGCCGACCCCGACGCCCCGATCAACGCCGTCAACGTCGGCCGTGAGCCCATGCTGGAGACGACGCGCTTCCACCGCTGAACGCCAGGCTCACTCCGTCTGCGCCCGGTCGGCATCGGGTTGCAGCAGCGGCCGGATCTTCTGGGCGCCTTCAACGAGCGTCCGCCCCGCGAGGGGACGACCTGAGCACGGGCTCTTCTCAGAAGGTCAGCGAATTCTCGTTGAGCGTCACACAGGCCGGTGTCAATGATGCTCAACGCTCAAAGCTGGCCCTACCCGTACTGGTTTCCTCCATACACGGTTTTGCAGGGCACGGTATTCGGCTCCGCGTGCCCGAATCACGGGCCAGTCTGGATACGTGCCCGGCAGGCGTTTTCTGCCGGCCACGCATTCCATTCCGCTGACCGTGCAAAGGAAATCGATCATGACTTTTCCCACTGACCGATCCGCCATCTGGTTCGTGACCGGTACCTCTCGTGGCCTGGGGCTGCACCTGGTCCGGCAACTGCTGGAGCGTGGCGACAGTGTCGCGGCGACGACGCGTTCGTCCGAACGACTGCTCGCGGCGCTCGGTGAGGGGGTCGACACCTCGCGTCTTCTGCCGCTGACGGTGGATCTGCGTGATGAGGCGCAGGTGCAGCGGGCAGTGGTGAGGACCACCGAGCATTTCGGTGGTCTGGATGTCGTGGTGAACAACGCGGGCTACGGCTTCCTGGCCGCGGTGGAGGAGACCACCGACCGTGATGTGCGGAACATGCTGGATGTGCAGGTCGCGGGAGTGTGGAACGTGCTTCGTGCCACGCTGCCCATCCTGCGTGAGCAGCGCAGCGGGCATGTGGTGAACGTGTCGTCGGTTCTGGGGCTGGTCTCGGTCCCGGGCTGGGCGCTGTACTGCGCGGGCAAGTACGCGTTGGAGGGCCTGAGTGAGGCCCTGGCCGCCGAGGTGGCGGACTTCGGGGTCGAGGTGACCGTCGTCGAGCCGGGCTACTTCCGTACCGACTTCCTCACCCAGGACTCCCTCGTACTGCCGGCCGCCACCACGGGGCACTACCCGAGCATCCGGGAGATGGTCGACAACCACCTGAAGCTGCAGGGCAGCCAGCCCGGCGACCCGGTCAGGGGTGCCGCGGCGATCATCGACCGGGTCGTGGCCGGCGAGGGTCCGCTGCGTCAGGTCCTCGGCTCGGACTCCCACGCCTATGCCACCTCCAAGGTGCGGGCGTTGCAGGCGAACCTGGACGCGACCGTGCAGTCCGCGCCCGCCACCGACTTTCCTGCCACCGCCTGACGACGCGCGCAGCTTGGAGGTATCGCTCATGAGCAAGGTCCTGATCGTCATGTCGGCCGCCGACGTCTGGGTGCGTACCGACGGTTCGCGCTACCCGACCGGGTACTGGGCCGAGGAAGTGGCCGCTCCGCACGAGAAGTTCGTCGAGGCCGGTTACACGGTCGACTTCGCCTCCCCGGGAGGTGTGCTGCAGCCGCTCGACCGGCACAGCGCCGACCCCGAGATCGCCGGTGAGGACTGCGCACGCCATGTGGCGCACGCCGAGAAGGCGCTGCGTGACTTCGGTCCGCTGCTCAGGCTCGACGAGGTCGACGACTACGTCGCGATCGTCCTGCCCGGCGGTCATGGTCCGGTCGTGGATCTCTTCGAAGACGCCGACCTCGGCCGCCTTCTCATCGGAGGCGGACAGGGCCGGCAAGCCCATCGGCGCGGTCTGCCACGGCCCGGCCGCCCTGCTCAGCGCCGTGGACGAGTGAGCGAGCGGCTCGAAACCGGCATGGTGGGTCTCAACCGAGGCTACGTGTCCGACCCCAGCGCCCCGTTCGGCGGCATGAAGCAGTCCGGGGTCGGCCGTGAAGGCGGCAACACCGGTATCGACGAGTATCTGGAACAGAAGTACATCGCCATCGACATGGCACCTCCCTCGGTACGGACCCCGCCCGGCACCCAGCAGGCGGTGGAGAACGTCCGATGAGCGGCAGCACCGTCTTCGACTCCCTGTTGTTCCGGGACATGTTCGGAACCCCCGAGATGCGTGCCGTCTTCAGCGATGAGACGTACGTGGAGACGGTCGTGCGGGTGGAAGTGGCACTGGCGCAGGCACAGGCCCGCGCCGGCGTCATCCCGCAGGCAGCCGCGGACGCCATCGCCACGCTCTGCGACCCCGCGCAGCTCGACCATGAGCAGCTGCGTCATGACACTGCCCATGTCGGGTATCCCATCCTCCCGATCGTCACCCAACTCGCCGCGCAGTGCGGGGATTCCGGCGGGTACCTGCACTGGGGTGCGACCACCCAGGACATCATGGACACCGCGACAGTCCTGCAGTGCGCCCAGGGCCTGGGAATGATCGCCGCCGGCCTCGACCGTCTCCGGGACGAGCTGCGGCAACTGGCCTCCACACACATCAACACCGTCACCGCCGGCCGCACTCACCTCCAGCACGCTCTGCCCGTCACTTTCGGATACCGCGTCGCCGTATGGCTCTCGGCACTGGACCGACACGCCGAGCGTCTCGCCGACGTGCGACGACGCGACCTGATGGTCCAATTCGGAGGAGCCGTCGGCACCCTGGCCTCTCTCGGACCAGGACCCGAAGCTCTGCGCATACGTGCTGAACTCGCCGTGGAACTCGGCTTGCGGGACCCCGACATCACCTGGCACGTGGCGCGGGACGGTCTGACGGAAATCGTCTGGCTCCTCGCTGCCATCGGCGCATCCGTCGGGAAGATCGGCATGGACGTCGCCCTGATGTGTTCGACCGAGTTCGGGGAACTGGCCGAGCCATACGTCACGGGGCGCGGCGCGAGCTCCACCATGCCGCAGAAGCGCAACCCCATCTCCAGTGAACTCATGGTCGCTGCCGCGAAACTTCTGCGGGACAAGTCCTCAGCCATGCTGGATGCGGCGATGCAGGACTTCGAACGCGCCACCGGTCCCTGGCACATCGAATGGGCCGTCATCCCAGAAGCGTTCCTGCTGCTGTCCTCCTCCCTCGCCCAGGCGACCCACACGGTGGCACACCTGGACGTCGACACTGCCCGCATGCGTGAAAACCTTGGCCTCAGTGGAGGGCAAATCCTCGCCGAGGCGGTCATGATGGCCCTCGTGCCCGACCTCGGCCGCCAACGGGCCCACCACATCGTCTACGAGGCCTGTGCCCGAGCCGCGGAAAGCGGCACCGACCTGGTCGATGAGCTGCTCAGGACCCCGGACGTCGTCGTGAGCCTCGGCGAAGACCGGATCCGGCAGCTGAGCGACCCTTCCGTTTATTTGGGCCATGCCCAGGCCATGACCCAGTCCGTCATTCATCGACGCGCGAGTAACTGATCAGCCTGCACGAGTGCGGCGGAGGGACGATCGCCGTACTCGTTCCCTCGGAGAGCCGGTGATACAGCAGGCTCGGACATGGCCGACCCGATCACATGCGGGACCAATTCGGCGCGAGAACGGTCCGTCGAGGATCCGCTGCGGCAGCCTGCCCCGCACCGTGAACACGTAGAGCCCGCCAGCAAGCTGGCGGGCTCCCGCAAAGGACCGAGGCTAACCTGACATCAGGTCAGATCGTCGGCGTCTCGTCGACGATCTCCTTGTGCGGTTCGACAATGAACCTCCAGCCATCGCTGGGCTCCATGAAGCGCACTCGGGTCGGGTAGATGTCCAAGGCGCGGCGGTCACGGTTCTGGCTGTTCGCGTTCTTCCGCCCCCGGGCCGGCTCCTCGAACAGGTCGACCTTGACGTCGGGCACCGTGACGACTTCCTCATTCCAGCGCTGGACGATCCCCGCGCCGAAGGCTTCCCGGGCGGCGGAGTAGAGCGCCTCCAGGGATTCCTTGTTCCCGTTGGGTACGAAGAGGGCGAGATTCAAGAGGACGCCTGCATTCTGAAGAACCTCGATCTCTTCCCCTGCCTTATCGGCAACCCAGATCCCAGGCTCCTCGGCGTCGTCCGGGAGAACACTGATCTCCTGACCGAATATCGTCCTCGCAGTGAAGGACCCTCCCTCAAAGTTCTTGCCCGGCTTCGTGAGGGAAGCCGGAGCATAGCAGTCGAGGGGAAGGCCTTCCATCTCTGCCGAAACGAAGATTTCGTCCCGGAGACTCAGCTCCGAAACCTCTTCGGCCGTAAGACGTCGAGCCGTGACCTTCTCGGTTTTCACGCCATTCCCCTTTTTTCGCGGCGTCCTGCGAATTCAATGAAACTCTATCATAAGAATGGTCACTCAACTGCCGTCCAATTCCCTCCGAGGGAACGGCAGAAGATTCCTCCCGCATCACCGGAAAAACCCGGCAAGCGTAGAGAAACGATGCGAGATTCGAAAAGTGAACCACCCGCCCCCACGGAACTTCCGGCAACCGGGTCAGCCGTCGAGCGAAACGACGAGCAAGCCTGACCGAACGGGAAAAGCAGACAGCGGGCGCCTCTCTGTCAGGCATTGCGCTGCGCCTGCGCTCGCGCCGCGACGGGCCGGATCCCGGTCCCGGCGAGCGGCATGCGGACAGTCGCAGCCGAAGTGCTCACACCGTGGGACAGGCAGGTCATGCCCGCGGGCACGGCACGGGCGCGAACACGCGTCCCGCATCGCACACCGCGAGCTTTCCCGACGGCCGGGTGGACCTGTCGGAGGACGGGGAGGCAGCGGCGCTCGATGCCCTCCGTCGGCCACCGCCGATCAGCCCTTCTTCACGACGCCGGACTTGAGCTGCATCGCCCCGAATCCCTCGACCTTGCAGTCGATGTCATGCCCGTCGACGCCGTCGATCAGCCGGATGTTGCGCACCTTGGTGCCGGCCTTGATGCCCGTCGGGCTCCCCTTGACCTTGAGCGTCTTGACGACGACCACGGTGTCGCCGTCCTGCAGCACGTTTCCGACGGCGTCCTTCACGACGCGCTCCGCAGTGGCGGCACCCTCACTCTCCTCTCCACTCTCGGGGGCCCATTCGTGTGCGCACTCCGGGCACACGACAAGGGAATTCATCTCGTAGGTGTACTCACAGGAGCATTTCGGGCAGGGGGGAAGGTTGTCCATCATCTCGCGAGCGTATCCAGAGATCGGCGCGACCGGCGAACGAGCTCGGGGCGCTCCCCGCACAGGCGGCTGGGGGTTCCGTGATCGTCCACGGGAGAGCACATGCCCGGGGGAGCCGCGCTGCCGGTGTCCGACGCCGGCGGTCGGCGCCCGGGACCGGCCCCTCCGACGGTCATGGCGCCGCCGGTCCGCAGACACCCTGGGGTCACCGGCTCATGGCGTGGGCGGCGGCTCCGTAGGGCCGTCGACGGCGGCGTGACTCTCCTCGGCCCGGCGGCGGGCCTCGGCGAGGGCACGCTCGAACTCCTCACGGGCGCGCCGCTGGATGCCGTCGCGGTCGTGCAGCAGCGCTTCGATGTCCGCGGGCGTGGCCGTGACGGGCGGCGGTCCCTCGGCGGTCAGGCGTTCGTGGAGCCACCGGCACGCCCGGTCCTCGGCGGGGAACCGCTCCAGCACCTCGCGGGTGCCGCGCTCGTGGATCCCCACGACCCACTCGCCGTCGCGCTCTTCGAGGAAGTAGCGATCTCTGACCGGCCGGGGCCCATGGGTGCAGCCGGGGATCTCGTAATACGCCTCCGGGACCCCGGCCGCTCGAAGGGCCTGGCAGAGCTGCAGGCGGTCCATGAAGCCAGTCTTTCACCAGAGCGGGAGCCGGGTCGGGCGCCAGGTGAGAACCTCGCGCCGGGCCCTGCTCCTCCGCACCGTCACCGGGACTCGGCGGCCCGCACCCCGGCCGGCGGCTTCTGCTTCATCGGCTTGGTTTCCGTGTACGGGACCTTCACCCGCACGAGGGTGCCGTTGGAGACGAGTGTGCCCACGTTGGCGAAGGGGAGGCTCGGACAGACACTGGAGGACGTGACGTACTGAATGTCCCTACCCGGCTGCTCGAACGCCGGAGCGGCCGGTCCCGCGCACACGGTGACATCCTTCGCCACCCTGTACAGGTGGTAGTTGTACGGGTAGCGCGGATCCTCGGTGTTGAGGCTGGACGGCGGGATGGCCCGTCCCCCGTACTTCGTGCCCGCGGGAGAAAGGTACCGGCCGTTCTCGTTGCCGAACCTGTCGAGCGACTGTCCCGCGTGAAGCTCCAGCGGCGCCGCGATCGGTTGCTGGTTGCCGTCGAGCGCGAAGCCGTCGCGGGCCGGGTATTTCCAGTTGCCCTGCCCCGCGTCCGCGGTGCGGTCCCACCAAGTGCTGAGAAACTGCACGGCCGTGAGGCCCCCGAGCCGGTCGTAGCCCTTGACGATGTCCCCCAGCAGCCCGCGGTCCGGCAGCCGCTTGGGGCCGAGCCTCCAGTCACCGCAGAAGTAGAACGAGCGGTAGGACACCGGGATGGGGTACGGCACCAGTCCCTCGCACACACGTGGCGCCGGGTGGTTGGGTCCGTCCCCCGGTCGTCCGAGTGGTCCCGTCTTCCGGAGTGCGGCCGGGTCCGACCGGCCATGCGTGGGGGTCCCGCCCGGCCGCTCTCCTCGGCCGCGGGCGCGGCCGAGGCCGAGGCGACGGAGGCACCCACGACCAGGGAACCGGCCAGGCCGACCACGGCCGCGAAGCCGGCACACCTTGCTGACGATCTCAACACACCACCCATGTGGCGTGTATCCGACACCCACTGCCGAACATGTCCTGAAACATCTGGAAGAAGGCAGAACGACGAGATCACTAAAACCGTGGGGTCGGGCGAGAGCCAGCAGACGCGCCGGGCCTACGGCCGAACAGGGCCCGCACCGCAATGACCCGTCAGGCGGCAGCCGGTTCGCCCACGGCCCTGCCCCGGTCTCCTCCCCGGCCGGCGGCTGACAGCCCCACAGACCAGCACGGACCCGACCAGTGCCGGCCTGCACCCCCTGGGCCGGCCCGGCCGCCCGGACCCCGTGCTTCTGTCGACCCGCGCGAGCTTCCCCGTCTGCTGTCTATGGGTGAATCTGCACGAGAGGCGGCAAGAAGACCGGACGGCCCGTCAAAACTTTCTCCACGCCGATCCTGTGGCGTACTCACCGCGCGTCTGTCGACGTCACGAACTGCCGTCGCACCCGGCGTGAACCGGACGTCGGGTGCCCCGCCACCACACCGGCACCACCACCTACCCGATTCCGCCGCAATTTCGCCCGGGGAGCCGATCGTGCCGACGACGCGACCACTGCCGTCCGCAACCACGCAGGGGTGGATGGAGGGCCCGTACGGCCGTACCTGGTACCGGATCACCGGGAACCTCGATGTCTCGCGGGCGCGGGGACTCACCCCGCTGGTGGTACTGCACGGTGGTCCGGGCTTTCCGCACGACTACCTGCTGAACATCGCCCGGCTGGGGGAGACGGGTCGCGCCGTCGTCCACTACGACCAGCTGGGCTGCGGCCGCTCCACCCACCTGCCCGATGCCGACCCCGGTCTGTGGACCGTCGGCCTGTTCCTCGACGAACTCGACGCGCTGCTCGCTCATCTCGGGATCACCGGGGACCACACCGTGCTGGGACAGTCCTGGGGCGGCATGCTCGCCACGGAGCATGCGGTACGGAGACCCGCCGGGCTGCGCGCGATGGTCCTGGCGGACACGCCGGCGTCGATGCCGCTGTGGTGCAGCGGGGTGGCGCGGTTGCGCCGGGCGCTGCCCCGGGAGGTGCAGGAGGTCCTCGACCGCCATGAAGCGGCCGGCACCACCGGTTCACCGGAGTACGCGAAGGCCGCGCAGGCCTTCTACGATCGCCACCTGCTGCGGATCAAGCCGTATCCGACCGAAGTGGCTGCCAGTTTCGCCCAATGGGAGGAGGACCCCACCGTGTACCACACGATGATCGGTCCCAGTGAGTTCGACGTGACCGGCACCCTCCGTGACTGGTCGGCGGTGGACCGGCTGGCGTCGGTCGATGTGCCCGCGCTCGTTCTGCGCGGCGAACACGACGAGGCCACCGCCGAGTGCGTCGGGCCGTTCGTCGAGTGCGTCTCAGGTGCGCAGATGCGCGTGTTCCCGGAATCGAGCCACATGCCGCACATCGAGGAGGAGGAAGCGTTCCGTGACGCTGTCACAACCTTCCTCGCGAGGTACGACCTCGACGGAAGCAGTCCCCTGTGACGTTCCCTGTCGACAGCGGACTTGTCATCGGGCCCTCCACACCACTCTGACCTCAGAGGTTGCGGACCCGGTCGGCCACGGCGGGAGCTGGGGGGCGTGAGAGCCCGAGACAGCCGCGAGTGGAGCGACGAGGGAGGGCGGGGCGGACGTGCTCGGCTGCCCCGTGACCTCCGGCGGCTGCCCCTGCCCCGATCTCCGCAGCGGTGGTGCACGGCGGCGTCGGTGAACGGGACGTGGGGTGTCGGTGTGGGGGTGGTCAGCCGAGTGGGGCGGTGGTGTCGCGCAGGGTGGTCAGGGTCGGGGCGTACATGCGGGCCTTGATAGTGCCGAGGGTGTCGCCGGCCTTGCCGACCTGGGCCCGGGCGATCTCGATGGCGGTGGAGCGTACGGCTTCCTCGGGGACCGCCCGGTCGACGATGCCGGCGTCGGCCGCGTCGGTGCCTCCGTAGCGGCGGGCGGTCGTCATGGCCTCGTGCGCGGTCTGCGGTGCGAGCCGGGACTGGATGAGGGAGGCCATGCCGGGGGTGAAGGGGATGTTGATGTCCGCCTCGGGCAGGCACCAGTAGCCGCGGTCGGCGCGCATGACGCGGAAGTCCTGCGCGAGGGAGAACATCGCCCCGGCGGCGAACGTGTGGCCCTGCAGCGCGGCCACCGTGACGAGCGGCAGGGACAGCAGCCGCGCGAAGAGTTCGTGGACGGAGACGACGTAGTCGTGGTACGCGTCGGCGTTGGCCAACAGCCACTCCAGGTCGAGCCCGTTCGAGTAGAACTTGCCCGTGGCGGCAGTGACCAGGGCGCGGGGGCCCTCCGCCTTCTCCACCTCGTCGAGGGCGGCCCCGACCGCGGTGATCCAGTCGGGGTGGAAGCGGTTCTCGCCGTCCCCCAGGTCGAGGACGAAAACGTTCTCATGACGGTCGAGCGACGGCATGGTGGCTGTCTCCTTCGGCGAATGGTCTACTCGCCGGTAACTTATGCGGGCGGCCTGGACAGCGCAAGACATCCGCGCCCGCCCGCCCGGGCAGGCGGGCGGGCGAAGGGGGCCGTCAGTGGTCCGGGGTGGGGGCGAGTGACTCAATCAGTTGGCGGGCGCGGGTTTCCTCCTTCAGGAGGAGGTCGACGAGGGGGCCCGTGCCCGGGTCGGTCGTCGGGGTGTCGGCCGGGGCGTCCGCGGGCGGCCTGCCCGGGGAGGCGGCCTCGTCGAGGTACTGCTCGGCAGGGCGTGCGTCGGCTGTCAGGGGGACGCGGCCGGTGGTCAGCGCGCTGTGGACGGTGGCGTGGTCGAGGCCCATACGGGCCAGCCGCTCGCTGCCCGTGTAGCGGGTGTCGGGGGTGGGGGCGCTCTCGTCCTTCATGTGCGGGTACCGGAGCGCGACCTCGTGCGTGGCCAGGACCGCCAGCAGGATGTGCTCGGTGCCCACCGTGTCGTGGCCGAGACGGCGTGCCTGCTCATGGGTCTCCATGCTGACCCACCAGGCCGGGCGCGAGGCCCAGTTGACGCCTATGCGCTTGAGCAGCCACCGCTTCCAGAGGACTTTGTGGCGGTAGTGGCTGCGGCCGAGGAGGACGTCCCGGGTGGGGTGCAGCAGGGGGTCGAGGTCGCCCTCCTGGGGCGGGGTGTCGCCGTCGAGGAGCGACAGGACGGTCCGGGGAGAGACACCGCAGGCGGTCAGCAGTACCACCGCGCGGTTGGGCTCCCGCGTCCGCTTCCCGGTCTTCTCCTCCCCCGTGCTTTCCTCCGCCGCGTCCTCCTCCCCCGCGCTCTCCTCCAGCAGCGCCCGCAGCAGGTGCACCGCGCCGAACTTCTTCGCGCCCTCGCCCCACGCCTGCTCCATCGCCGAGGTCAGCGCCCTGGCCGCGGCGCCCGTGAAGCGGGTGCGGCGGTCGCCGTCCTCACCCAGGAGATCCCGGGAGGCGACGGTTTCGTCGGCGTCGTCGTCGCCCTCCCGCGTGACACCCCGTTCCCAGGCGTCCCGCAGCAGTGCCATCACGGCGGTCCTGGTCGCGCCTGCGTCCGCGAGCGCCTGGCGTGCGGCCCCCTTGGACGCGGTGATACCGGCCAGCAGGTGGTCGGTGCCGAGGACGTCCCCGTCGGCCGCCCCCGCCGCGCCTTTCGCGGATCCCATGATTCCCACGACGGTCCAGTCGGGCTCCTTGATGGCTTCCATGCTGCCTTCCTCGTGATCGCCGGTGCTGCCGTGCAGACTTCCCGACCCGGGCGGAGCAGCACATCGTCCGGGAGGCGTATCCGGATCTCCCCCTTCAGGGGTGTGCCGTGCCGGGCGGGCCGCACCACCAGGGGCGATGCCGCGCGGGAGTGCGCGCCCCGCGGGCTCCGTGCCGGGCGGACAGGGTGGTACGGCGCCCGAGGTCTTTTATCTGCACCCGCGAGGTCAGAGTTGTGCGCGAGGTGTCCACAGATTCATTACGGCGACGAGCGGAGCAGAATTGCGCAAAATACGCGGAGCGTCTCAGCGTGCTACTGTCGATCGCAGTTGCAGTTGTGGTTCCCGAAACTTCAAGCGCTCTTTCCGGCATGCGTACCGGAAAAGGCGCTTGTGCATTCCCGGTTTTCCGGCGGGGTGATCATCGCGGCGACACGGTGTCCGCACAGGGTGGATGCCGACGCACAGCCCCGAAGGAGATATGACATGGCTACTGGAACCGTGAAGTGGTTCAACGCGGAAAAGGGTTTCGGCTTCATCGAGCAGGACGGTGGCGGCGCTGACGTGTTCGCCCACTACTCGAACATCGCCGCCCAGGGTTTCCGCGAGCTCCTCGAGGGCCAGAAGGTGTCCTTCGACATCGCGCAGGGGCAGAAGGGCCCGACGGCCGAGAACATCGTTCCCGCCTGACCTGACGCGCACCACGTAGCTGGGGCCCGCATCCTTCGGGGTGCGGGCCCCAGCTGCTGCCGTTTTTCGCTCCGCTCGCTCCGCGCGTTCTACTCGCTCCGCGCGTTCTACTCGCTCTGCGCGTTCTACTTCTTCTTTCGATCTGTTTCACCCGGCCGGTGCGTGTCTCGCATTCCGTCCGGGCTTTTCGAAAACCGATCCACCCAGCGGGAGGCACTTCTTGTCCCTCATTCAGGCGTATTCCCGTCCGGCAGACACCTCCGCCCTCCACACGACGGCGGCCTGGCCCCGGGTCTGGCACGGCATGACCGTCGAGGTGGCGTTGTCCGTCATGGCCGCCGCCGGCACCGGTCACCTCGCCGTCTGTGACGAGGACGACCGGTGCACCGACGTGGTCACGCGGGTCCGGCTCACCGCCGTGCGGGACAGTCCCGCCTACACGGACCAGGTTCGCCTGGGCGACGTCGCGGACGACGCGCGGCGGCGGGCGGGCCGGGCGCGCGGCCGTCAGTGGTCGGAGTAGCTGAAATCACCCACGGTCCAGGCGCTGACGTCTTCGATCGCCACCCGGTACATCCCGCCGGTCTCCGGGATCCCCACCGTGCCCTGCAGGATGCGGGCGACGTGGAAGTGGAGATGTGTGGGTGGCCCCTCCCGTCTCACGGGGGCGTCGAAGACGGCGGAGAACCGGCTCAGCTGAGCCGAGCCTGTCAGCACCTCCGCCACTCGCTGGCGCCACACGGCTTCGGGGGCGAGGCGACCGGTGATGACAGCACCACCGGTAACCACGGTCAGGGACATCCGGCTGTTCTGCCCGGACTCCACCAGGGCAGCGATCTCGACGATCAGCTCGTCAGGCTTCACCATGAGGCCGAATTCTATGCACCGGCCCGTCCGGGGTGACATGCGCGGTCCCCTACCGGCCGGAAACCGTACGGGTGGCCCATGCCGTCGGCGCGGCCGCACCGGGCCGGAGCGCGGTGCCCGGCCTGGTCCGCTGTCGGCTCGGCCCGCGCAGGGCCGGCGTTCACTGCGAGGTTCGGGTCAGGCGTCCGCCTTGTGGCCGGAGCCGAGTTCACTGCGGCGCAGTTCGTCATTGATGCGCCGGGCCTCTTCCAGCTGATCTTCCAGAATGATGATGCGGCAGGCCGCCTCGATGGCGGTCCCCTGGTCGACCATCTCGCGGGCCCGGGCGGCGATCCGCAACTGATAGCGCGAGTAGCGGCGGTGGCCGCCCTCGGAACGCAGGGGCGTGATCAGCCGGGCCTCACCGAGTGCCCGCAGGAATGCGGGCGTGGTACCGAGCATCTCCGCTGCTCGGCCCATGGTGTAGGCGGGGTAGTCGTCGTCGTCGATGCGGTCGAGCGGTGTGTCTGCGGTCATCTGCACCTCTGTCGGGGTCATGCGTCGAGGGGCCTTGGTGCCGTACCGGCACCAAGGCCCCGAGGGATTTGTAACACCATCTGCCGGCTTACTGCACTGCCGGCCTTCTCTTTCCGCACCAGCCCCCGTCGAGGGGCGGAGAGTGCGGGGATCGCAGATGCGTGACCGTGGGACCACCTTCCGTTCCGGGGCCTGCGGTACCCGGGCAGACCGTTCTCGCCCGGGCCATCCTGATGGCGTCCGCCTCCTTCTCTCTTCGTTCTCCTGCGGTTCCTTCTTGGTACTGCCTTGGTACTGCGGATCCTGCGTGCGGGCAGTTCGTGTCTGCCGCGCCTTACGGACTTCTTGGCTACAGCAGACACAGTAGCCCTGTGATCAGAGGATGTCTATAGCGACGACAGCAGATTTCGGGCCGTACGGGTGAACGTTTCCCGTCGGCTCCTCCCTGGGCCGCGCCGGGCGGACGCGGCGCGTCCCCCGCCCCCCGACGTCGCGGCGGCAAGGCACCGGGCGTGTCACGATGCCGGTATGCGGGTCATCGTGGTGGGTGCGGGCCAGGTCGGACACACCGTGGTCAAGTCGCTCGCCGAGACGCACGAGTGCACGGTGATCGACACCGACGAGGCGCGCCTGCAGGCCTTGTCGCACGCCTACGACGTACGGGTCACGCGCGGCAGTGGCACACAGCGCGAGACCCTGCTGGAAGCCGGTGCGGCCGACGCGGACCTCGTCCTGGCCTGCACCTCGCGGGACGAGGTCAACCTGGTGATCGCCATGCTCGCCCGCCGGCTGTCGTCGGCTCGGACGGTGGTGCGGGCCACCGGAATGGACTATCTGGCGGCCTGGCACGCGGGCGATCTCGATGTGGACCTTCTCGTCTCGAAGGCGTTCGAGACCGCGAGCGCCGTCGCACGCGTTCTGCAGGTGCCCGGTGCCCGGCACGTGGACTTCTTCGCCGGGGGCGAGGTGGTGGTGCTGGGTGTTGACATCCACGAGGCGAAGTCGCCCTGGTGCGTCGGACGGCCCCTGCGGGACGCGGACCTGCCCGAGGCGTCCCGGGTGGTCGCCGTCGTACGGGACGGGGAGTGGGCCGGACCGACCGCGCGGGAGGTGCTGCGGGACGGGGACCGGTTGATCGTGACGGCGTCACCGGCGGCGGCACGCTCGTGGAGCCGGCTGGTCAGCGGGGCCGAACCGGTCGATGACATCGCGCTCTTCGGCGCCGGGCGCATGGGGACGGCCATCGCCCGGGTGCTGTCGGACCGGGGGATCTCCGTACGGGTGATCGAGCCGGACGCGGTACGGGCGCGAGCGGCCGCGGACGTGCTCGACCGGGCGCGGGTGTTCCACGCGTCGGGACTCGACCCGGAGTTCCTGCGCCGTGAGCGCATCGGCGCGGCGGGCGCGGCGGTGTTCGCCGGCCGCGACGACTCCCGCAATCTGCATGGGGCCCTGCTCGCGAAGATCCAGGGGGTGGGGCTCACCCTGACGGTTCTCGACAACCCCGCCGCCGCCGAGGTCTTCGTGGCGGCCGGCGTCGACGTGGCGATCGACCCCGGTGACGAGACCGCCGAGAAGATGGCCCGCTTCACCTTCGGTGAGCGCACCCGTCAGGTGGCGATGCTGGAGGACGACCGCTTCGAGGTGCTCGACATCGCCGTACGGGCCGGCAGCCGGTACGCGCATCGGCCGGTCGACGCGGTTCCCGGGGCCGGTGTGGGGGCGATCGTCCGTGACGGCGGGGTGTTCTTCCCCGGCGGGGAGGACGAGCTGCGGCCCGGGGACCGGGTCATCGTGCTCACCGAGCCCGGACGCGTGCCCGGGATCGAGCACGACCTGTGACGCCCTCGCACCCGCCCTCGTCCTCACCCCGGGCACCGAGTCGTGCCCGCCCCGCACGCCGGCGGCTCCCCGGTGGACGACGGTTCGGCGTGGACGTGCGCACCGCGCTGGGCGTGGTCGGTGCGCTGCTCACGTGGTTCGCGGTCGCGTTCGTCGCGCCGGCCGCCGTCGCGCTGGCGGCCGGGGAGCCTCCCTGGCCCTTCCTCGTCGCCGGGGTCGTGGTGGCCGTGACGGGCCTGACGCTCAGGCGTCTGACGGGCGAACGGCCCCCGCTGGGCGTCCGGGAGGGGTTCCTCGTCGTCGTCGCGGTGTGGCTGCTGGTGCCCGCGTTCGGCGCGCTGCCCTTCCTCCTCGGCCACGTTCCGCAGCTCGACCACCCGGTCGACGCCTACTTCGAGGCGATGTCGGGCTTCACCGCCACCGGGGCGACGGTGCTGACGGACGTGAACGCGCTCGGCACCGACATGCTGTTCTGGCGGCAGCTCACCACCTGGCTGGGCGGCGCGGGAATCATCGTGCTGGCGCTCGCGGTGCTGCCGCGGCTGCGCATCGGAGGCCGCGAGCTCCTGCGCTCGGAGCTGCCGGGGCCGGTCGAGACCGAGTCACTCGGCGCGACCGTGCGCGGGACCGCCCGACGGCTCTGGAAGATCTACCTCGCGGTGACGGCCGCCGGCGTCCTGCTCCTGGCCGGTCTGGGATGGGCGGGGCTGGACCGGCGGATGGATCTGTTCACCGCGTTCTCCTACGCGATGTCCGCCGTGGCCCTGAGCGGTTTCGCCCCGGAGGCCGACTCGGCCCGGGGCCTCGCGCCGGTGACGCAGTGGGTGCTGTGCGCACTGATGGTGGTGGCGGGGCTGAACCTGCTGCGGTTGTACCGACTCGCCGTGCTGCGTCAGTTCCGGGCCGGATTCCGCGACGAGGAGCTGCGCCTGTATCTGGCGCTGCTGGCCGGGAGCGCGGCCGTGCTCACGGTCGAACTGTTCGCCGACGGCACGGTGGACGGGCTCGGCGGCGTCCGGCACGCGGTCTTCCAGGCGGTCTCGGTGATGACCACCACCGGCTTGGCGACGCTGGACTGGTCGAGCTGGGGGACGCTCGCGACGCTCACCCTGCTGGCGCTGATGTTCGCCGGGGCCTGCGCCGGGTCGGCGAGCGGCTCGGTCAAGGTCGTGCGGCATCTCATCCTCTTCCGCTTCGCCCGCCGTGAGCTGGCGCAGGCCGTCCATCCCGACGCGGTGCTCCCGGTGCGGGTGAGCGGCCGGGTGGTCGACCAACCCGCGCTGCGCTCGGCGCTGCTGTTCGCTCTCCTCTACGTGCTCGCTCTCGCGTTCGGGACGCTCGGCCTCGCCCTCGACTCCCGGGTGAGTACGCCCGGAACCGGTGTGCTCACCGCGCTCGGCGCCGCGGCGGCCTGCCTCGGCAACATCGGCCCGGCGTTCGGCGAACTCGGCCCGTACGGTTCGTACGCACCCCTCGGAGGGCTGTCGAAGGTGATCCTCACCGCTCTCATGTTCCTCGGCCGCATCGAGATCGTCCCCCTGGCCGTCCTGCTCCGCCGCGGCTACTGGCGCGCTTAGCGGGATCCGGCGGGCGGCGGGCGGCGGGCGGCGAAGGCTTGCGGCGGCGGGCCTTCGCCGAGAAGGCCGAGAGGCCGGCGAATACGGTGGGTTGCCCCTGGAGGGGTGGATTCACCCGAGCGTGGCGGACCGTGTCTACGGCGATAATCGGGCCATGACCTCACCCCCGGCCGGCGTGGACGCCGTGCATGAGCGGCTGGTGGGCGATCTGCTCGCCGCCGGGACGCCGTACGGGCTCGTGCTGGCCGGTGGCGACGCCGTACGGGCGCACGGGCTGGTGGACGCCCGGGTCAGCCGGGGGGTGGACCTGGCCACGGAGCATCCCGCGGCCATGGCGGAGATCGCCGGGGCGGTGCGGGCAGGGCTGGAGCGGCGCGGGTGGGCGGTCCGGAGCCAGGAGGCCGATCCGCTGGCCGCGCGGCTGGCCGTCGGCGAACCCGCGTCCGGTACGGAGTGCCGGGTCGACCTGCGCAAGGAGGTGCTGTGGCGGCCGGCGGTGGAGACCCGGGCGGGTCCGGCGCTCTCCCTGGAGGATCTGATCGGTACGGCCGTGCGGGCGCTGGCGGACCGCGGCCTGCCCCGTGACCTCGTCGACGTCCACGCGGCCGCCGACCGGTGGAGCCACCCGGAGCTGGAGGAGCTCGGGCGCCGCCACGCCCCCGACACCTTCGACCTCACCGAGTTGCAGTCCCGGCTGGCGGGCACGGAATGGCTGGACGACGCCGGGTTCCGCGCCCATGGTCTCGACACCCCGGCGATCGAGGCCCTCCGCCGCTGGGCCCAGGCGTGGGCCGACGACATCGCGGAGCGGCTGGTGGAGGGGGAGGTTCCGGAGGAGTAGGACCCTGGCCGGCCCGTTTCGGCCGGTCCGTGCCCCGCCCGGCCGGACTCCCGGGAGCGATGCCGGGGTGAGCGGCACCCCGGACGTCCGAGGACCGTCCGGAAGCCCATCTCGGGGGAGAACCCCATCGGGTACGGCCCGGCGGCCCGGAAAGCCTGGAGAGCCTGGATGGAACGGCCGCTTCAGGAGGGCAGCTTGGGAGGGAGCCCTCTCGGAGGACCTGTCGGGCCCCGCGCTCGGGCAACCGCCCGCACACGGCCGGGCGCGGGCCGGGCGCCGGAGTGGCGGGCGCCGGGGCTAGGGTCGGCGCATGACGACTGCAGAGAACAAGGGCACCTCTCCTCTCGACGTCGAGATCGGCGCGCTCAACGGCGGTTCGGCGGACCTCGCCCAGTACGCCGGCCGGGCCGTGCTCGTCGTGAACGTGGCGTCCAAGTGCGGGCTGACCCCGCAGTACGCGGGACTGGAGCGGCTGCACGAGCGGTACGCGGAGCGGGGCTTCACCGTGCTGGGCGTGCCCTGCAACCAGTTCCTGGGACAGGAGCCGGGCAGCGCGGAGGACATCGCCGCGTTCTGCTCGGCGACGTACGGGGTGACCTTCCCGATGACCGAGAAGACCGAGGTCAACGGGGAGGGGCGGCACGCGTTGTACGAGCGGCTGGTCGGTTTCGCCGACGCCGAGGGGCACAGCGGGGACGTCCGCTGGAACTTCGAGAAGTTCCTGATCGGGCGGGACGGCGAGGTTCTCGCCCGTTTCTCGCCGCAGACCGAGCCGGAGTCGGCGGAGGTCGTGGCCGCGGTGGAGAAGGCGATCGGCTGACCGTTGACCTTGCCCCTGGGGCAGGGGTGAGCGTCTCTCCCACCGGGCGGACCGTCCGCCCGGTCACGGAGGATGTCGGCGTGGACGAGGAACTGCTCACCATCGGGGCGTTCGCGGCGCGGGCACGGCTTTCGGCGAAGGCCCTGCGCCTGTACGACCGGCTGGGGCTGCTGGCCCCGGCGCGGGTCGACGAGACCACCGGGTACCGCTCGTACCGGGCCGGTCAGGTCGAACGGGCCCGGCTGATCGCGCTGTTGCGGCAGCTGGACATGCCGCTCGCGCGGATCGCCGAGGTCGTCGACGCGGACGACACCGCGGCGGGGGCGGAACGGCTCGCCGCCTACTGGGCGGACGTCGAGGCGCGGCACGCCGGGCAGCGGACGCTCGCCGAGTACCTCCGTGGACGGTTGTCGGGGAGGAGCTCCGAGATGTACGGAAAGTTCGTGGTCGAGACGGTCGAGGTGCCGGAACAGGTGCTGATCACCGAGTCGCGGCACCTCCTGGCGGAGGAACTGCCGACGTGGATCGGGACGTCGCTGGGCCGGCTGGAGGAAGCGGCCCGGGAGTGCGGGGGCGTGACCGGAGCACCGTTCGTGGCGTATCACGCCGAGGTGTCGATGGAGAGCGACGGGCCGGCGGAGGCGTGCGTCCCGGTCGCCGACGAGGCGGCGGCACGTGCCTGGGCCGAGGCGCGGGGCCGGGTTCTGGGGGCGACGGTACGGGTGGAGCCGCCGCTGCGGCTGGCCCGTACCCGGATCACCAAGGCCCAGGTGGCGCATCCGCAGATCCTGGCCGCCTTCGAGGCGGTGGAGGAGTGGATGAGGGACCAGGGGCTGACGCCGACGGGTCCCTGCCGCGAGGTGTACTTCGCGGACTGGGCGGCCGCGGGTCCGGAGGACCCGGTGTGTGACGTGGCCTTCCCGATGGCCCTCCGCTAGGACGGCTGCCGGTCTGCGGCTTCCCGGGAGCCCTTTCCGGCGGCCCTGCGGCAGCCCTCCGGCGGCCCTCACGGCAGCGGCCGGGCGGGCCGGGCCGAGGGGGTGCGCGCCGGGCCCCCTCGGCTAGGACGGCGGGCTGGTCGAGGGGGCTCTTCGGTGGCGCCGGTGACCGACGCCGGTCCGGCCGGTGGCCGGCGCCGTCAGTTCTTGACCGAGGCCACGAAAGCGCTCCACGCGTTCGCGGGGAAGGCCAGCTTCGGGCCCTCGGGGACCTTGGTGTCCCCGAGTTCCAGTGCCACCTCGGTGGTCGACCTGACCATCACGCACGCGCCGTTGTTGTTGGTGTAGGAGGACGTCGTCCACGTTTCCGTGGCGCCCAGACGAATTGCCATGTTCGCTCCGTAGCCAGATGCTGAGTTGCTGTCACCGGCCTGCGCGGTCCGACAGGGACCCGCAGAACGGATTGCGCCAACCCTCACGGGTGTTGGCGTGATCGACGCTACTCGCCACCTTCTTCTGCCGGAGCGGCCGTTCACTCGTCCGAGTGGCATATCCCGAACGGTACGTCCAGTCGAGCATGTCAGCGGTATAAGGTTCCGCCTCGCGCCTGACGGCCGATCAGTGCGCGTAGTCCTTCGCGAGGCGTTCCACCAGCTGACGGGACTGTTCCACGTTCAGGGACTGCGCCCGCAGATGCTCGTACATCACCGTGTACTTCTGCACGTCGTGCGGCTTCTCCAGATACAGGTCGCTGGTGACGCCCTCGATGTACACCACGCTCGAATCGGCCGCGTCGGCGAACTCCAGGATCGAGTACTGGCCGTTGATGCCGGCGTGCGCGCCGACCTCGAACGGCAGCACCTGCACGGTGATGTGCGGCAGTTGGCTCAGCTCCATGACGTGTTCGAGCTGTTCCCGCATCACCTGGCGGCTGCCGACCACCCGGCGCAGCGCCGCCTCGTCCAGCACCACCCACAGCCGCAACGGGTCGCTCTCGGCGGTGATCCGGCCCTGCCGGCGCAGCCGCACCTCGACCCGCCTGTCGTTCTCCTGCCCGGTCGACTCCGGCGAACCACCCTGGACGATCGCCTCGGCGTACGCGCGGGTCTGCAACAGGCCGGTGATGATCTGGGGTTCGTAGACGCGCAGCGACTCCGCGTCCGTCTCCAGACCGATGTAGACGCTGTACGGGATGTCACCGAAGGCGTGCCACCAGCCCTGCTGGCGGGAGTCCTTGGCCATCTGCATGAGCGACTCGACGATCCGCTGGTCCTCGACCTCGTACACCCCGCACAGGTCGCGGACGTCGCGCTGGCTGATACTGCGCCGGCCGTTCTCCAGGCGGCTGATCTTCGACTGCGACACCAGCAGTCGCTCGGCCACCTCCTCGGCCGTCATGCCCTTGAGCTCTCGGAGCCTGCGCAGCTCCTGGCCCAGCCGGCGCCGCCTGACGGTGGGATTGACATTGGACGCCACGGGACGTGCACCTCCGGCTGTATGCCTCATACTTGCCACTTTGCGTGTCTGCTGATGAGCAGATTGCCACCAAGGGGCTTCCTACCGCTGGGAAACGGTGGATATACGACGGGTACACGCCACTTCAGGTACGGGTGGCAGGTGTCGGCGCCGGCCGGGGGCACGCCGAGCGGGGCGGAGAGCGCCCGTGCGTTCTCTCCGCCCCGCTCGGTCAGCGGCTCCCGTGACCCGTCACCGGGTCTGCCGTGCCGAGGATTCGTGCCGTTCGTGCCGGCTTTCCGCCCCTGGGGGACACACGGGGCGCAGGGCTCAGTGGGCCACGGCGCGTGCCATGGACCCCCGGTGCGGTTGTGCCGGCACGCCTCGCGCGGGTTCCGGTGCGCCCCTGCCGCCGCCGGGGCCGGGCTGCCGGCCGGCCGGTGCGGAACCGCGGCGCGGCTGGGCCGCGGCGCCGTTCTGGACGTCCATCACCGCGTGCGCGACGAGTCCGCCCATCGGGTCGTGCCGGATCAGGTCCCGCAACCGGGAACGCGAGGAGCGTCCCTCGTTCCCCGGATACAGGTGTTTGCCGAGGCCCACCGCGTGCGCCAGCGCGGCGAGCGCCGCGGTCCGCGGGTCCGGCGGAACGCCGGTGCGGATCGCGGAGTCCAGCCGGGCCTTGATCTCCCGGCTGATCTCGGTGTCCGTCGCTTGGTAGCGAGTCGTCGGCAGCACCCCGCACATCTGACCGGCCACGGCATGCACCATGCCGCACCGCTCCAGATGCGAGAGATAGGTCTGGCGCAGCCCGAGACGCGGCCCGCCGATCCAGTGGACCGCCCGCACAGGAGCGCCACGCCTTCGCAGCAACTCCAACGCGCAGTCCAGTGTTGGGTCTCCAGTCGGCCGTGGCACCACCACGGCGATACGATCCCCGTCTGGGGCTATCCGTCCGGCCAGCGCCAGCTCCACTAGCTGTGCTCCGGCCAGACCGAGGTCGAGCGACTGCGGCTGTGCAGTGGTACCCGTGGTCGGGTCCAATGCCAGCAGCAGAAGCTCCTCCGGAAGTGTTCTGCGGCTCCTGCCCATCCATGCCTCCCCGCGTGGATGTCTGACAGGGTGACCCCTCTCACATTGGTCTGTCGAGGGTGCGTGACCACTTCGTAGTGGAACCAGTAGGTATGTCGTTCCCGTCTACCACGCGGGGGAAGTCCGCACACAGGACACTGTTACATGGTTCGGACAGCGCTGCGGAGCGTTGTCGCGGGCGGGCGGTTCACGGTTCGGATGGCGCACGCGGGGCGTGCGGCGCATGGAGGAGGCATCGGTGGCGGGCGAGTCCCCCGACAGGTCGAAGCAGCGCGAGTCGTCGGCAGAAACGACGTCGGGGAGCGCGGGTCCGGTTCCCGAGAAGCGGGATCCCCGGTTGGCGGTGGCACGCGACGCGTCCCCCTCGAAGACCCGTGGAACCTCCGACACGGCCACCCGGGTGCTGTCGCTGCCCGCCGACGTGTCCTCTCCGGCGGAGAGCGGGGACGGGTCCGCGGCGGAGGACGGGGGCCGGTCCTCCGGCACGAGCGAGGGCCGGCTGCAGGAGGCGGTCGCCGCATGGGTCCGCACGGCGGAGCCGAGCGATGACCTGAGCGGCGACACCGGGCGCGAGGACGGCCGGAACGGCGAGGACGGGGCAGGCGAGCGCGACGCCGGACCCGCCGCGTCCGCCCCGGACGCGGACGAGTCACCGGGCGACGACACCGCGGCCGAGGCGGCGGACGACGACGCCCGCGCGGACGCGGGTACGGTCCCGTCCGCGAGCGATGCCTCCGACGACGCCGGTACGGTCCCGGCCGCGCGCAGCGCCTCCGACGACGGCGAGAAGGACGCACCGGCCGCAGAGGCCTCCCGCGACGAGGACGGGGACGGAGACGGGGACGGGGACGGAGACGGAGACGGGCCCGAGGATTCCGTGAGCGAGGTCTCCGCCGTCCCCACGGCCGGTAGGGGCGTCGACGAGCCCCGTGACCGCGACTCCCGCGCGGCAGCGGCCACGGCAACGGCAGGCGCAGCGGACAGCGCCCCGGACGACGCCACCTCGCAGGCGGATGCGCCCGGCCGCGGCGACGACCCGCACGCCGCCTCCGGCAAGCCCGGCCCGGAAGCCGACGACGCCCCCTCCGAGGGGGCGTCCGAGCCGACGGCCGAGGACCCGGGCACCGAGCACGCCGGAACCGGCGGCACCCCTGCGGCAGCGGACACCGACGCGGACGACGCCCCCCGCGACGACACGGACCCGGACACCAAGCGCACCGCAGCCGGCGGCACCCCCGCCGCCGTGGACACCGGCACGGACGACACTCCCCGGGCCAAGACATCCGACCACGGCGACGACACGGACCCGGACGCCGAGGGCACCGGAGCCGGCGGCAGCGCCGGGGCGCGCTCACCCGAACGCGACGACGACCCGGACACGGACGCGGATTCCGGCACGGGCCGCCCGTCGTGGGCCGGCGGCACCGGCACGCCCCCCTCCCCCGGCAAGCCCGGCAAGCCCGGTGCGGAAGCCGGCGACGCGGCCCCGGAAGCCGACTCCGGGTCCGGGTCCGGGTCCGACTCCGGGTCCGGGTCCGGGTCCGACTCCGGATCCGGATCCGACTCCGGGTCCGACTCCGGGTCCGGCGGGAAGGCCAAGGGCCCCGTCGATCAGCCCACCGCTGTCTTCCGGACCCGGCGGCCCTCCGTCGATCAGCCGACCACCATGCTCAAACTGGGCGACGTGGGCGCCAAGCCCGCGCGTGACAACGACGTCGACGGTGAGGCCGACAGCAAGCCCCCCGCCGGGCCCGGTCCCGAGCGGACCAGCAGGTTCGTCGCACTGAAGGACTTCGACGACCCCGCCGCCCGCAAGCCCCCGCGCACCACGGACGCCACCACCGCGTCGGGTGCCGTGCCGCCCGCCGAGGCCACCACCTCGCTCCCGCAGGTCGGGCCGGAGCGGACGACGCAGCAGCCGTTGCCGCCCAGGCCGCCGCTGGATCTGCTGGCCGAGCTGACCAACACCCCGCCGCCCCCGCAGACCCCGCTGCGCACGGCCGTGCGACGGATCAAGATCTGGACGCCGCTGGTCGTCCTGCTGCTGATCGTCTTCGCGGTCGTACAGAACGTCCGTCCGCTTCCCGCGCCCACGCTGGAGCTCACTGCCGAGGACAGCTACACCTTCGAGGGCGGCAAGCCCGAGATCCCGTGGCCGGCGGACGGCCAGGCCGCGCTCGACGTGCAGGGCATCGGCTCGTTCGGCTCCTCCGGCGAGCAGAAGCCCGTGCCGATCGCCAGTGTCGCCAAGGTGATGACCGCGTATCTGATCCTGCGCGACCACCCGCTGAAGAGCGGTGCCGAGGGTCCGATGATCAAGATCGACGAGCTGGCGGAGCAGCAGTCCGACGCGGGGCAGGAGTCGACCGTCGATGTCACCGAGGGCGACGAGATCTCCCAGCGGGAGGCGGTCGAGGCCGTCCTGATCGCGTCCGCGAACAATGTGGCGCGGCTGCTCGCCCGCTGGGACGCCAAGTCCGAGGAGGCGTTCGTCGAGAAGATGAACGAGGCCGCCGAGGACCTCGGCATGTCCGACACGACGTACACCGACCCGTCGGGTCTGAACGACACCACCGTGAGCACGGCCGTGGACCAGGTGAAGCTGGCCAAGGCCGCGATGACGCAGCCCGCGTTCCGCGAGGTCGCCGCGATGATGTCGTACGACGACTACAAGGGTGTCAACCACTCCAACTGGAACCAGCTGGTCGGCCACAACAACGTCGTCGGCATCAAGACCGGCACCACCACCTCCGCGCTCGGCAACCTGGTGTTCGCCGCGAAGAAGGAGGTCGGCGGGGAGACCCGGACGGTCGTCGGCGCCGTGGTCCGCCAGCCGGCGGGCGGCAAGGACAACACCATCCTGTCCGCCGCGCTCACCGCGGGCGACGAGCTGATCCGGGCCGCGCAGGACGCGCTGGAGGCGGCGACGATCGTGAAGAAGGGCACCGTCGTCGGGTATGTGGACGACGGTCTCGGCGGCCGTACGCCGGTCGCCGTCACCGAGGACGTCAAGGCGGTCGGCTGGGCGGGCCTCTCGGTGGAGCTGACGTTCGCCGCGGACGAGCTGCCGCGCACGGCGAAGGCCGGAACGAAGGTCGGCACGCTCACCGTGGGTGACGGTACGAGCAGCGCCGTCAAGGTGCCGGTCGCCCTCCAGGAGGACCTCGTGGAGCCCGGCTTCACGGACCGGCTGACCCGTCTCGCCTGAGACGGCGGCCGACGCGGCACATCCGCACCCCGCGGGCCCACGCCCCACCCGGGCGACGGTCGGCGGGGTGCGTGCTAGCGTCACGAAACGGACAGTGAACGGGCAGCGAACGGGCAAGGAACGGGACACGGGGAGTGCCTTCAGGTGGCCACAACGGAGCCGACACGCGCCGACGACGCCGATCCCGATCCTCGTCCGGGATCCGGTCCGCGAATACCCCTGGCCGGAGCACAGGGCCCCGCCGAGGGCGCTGAGCCCCCTCCCGGCACGCCGGGCGCCACCGCCCGCCCGGACACCCACGGTGACACCCCCGGCGACGCGCCCGGTGCCACCCACGGCGCCGCCATGACCGTCGTGCTCGCCGTGCGCGCCCGCATGTTGCGGCACCCCGTGCTGTCCGTCACGGCGCTCGCCGGGCTGCTGCACATCGTCTGGTTCTTCACGTCCGCCAACAGCGGCGGCGATCTGGCGGCGCAGGACGCCTGGGCGGAGTTCGTCGGCCGTCACCCGGACTCCGCGTACAACCTCGCCTGGTACGGCGGGATGCACCCGGTGTCGTACAGCGTGGTCTCGCCGTATCTGATGTCCCTCCTCGGGGTGCGGACGACGATGATGATCGCGGGGACGGTGTCGGCGGGCCTGCTGACGCTGGTGCTCCTGCGCAGCCGGGTGGTGCGCAACCCGCTGTGGGCGGCCCTGGCCGGGGTGTTCGCGCTGCTGTGCAACGCCGCCTCGGGACGGGTGACGTACGGGCTCGGCACGATGTTCGCGCTCGGCGCGGTCGCCGTCGTCTTCTGCTGGCCCCACCGCTGGCGTCACAAGCGCTGGGCGAAGGCACTGTGCGCGGCGCCGCTGGCCGCACTGGCGACCATGGCCTCGCCGGTCGCGGGGCTGTTCGTGGGCCTGGTCGCGGTGGCGCTGTTCCTGCAGAAGCGCCGGTCGGGGGCGTGGGCACTGGGCCTGGCGCCCACCGCGGTGGTGGCGGTGTCGGCCTGGCTGTTCCCGTTCTCGGGGACGCAGCCGATGGGCATCGGCTCGGTGATCCTGCCGCTGCTGTACTCGGTCCTGGTGTACGTCCTGGTCCCCGCGGAGTGGAGGACCGTACGGATCACGGCCGCGGTGTACGGGCTCGGGATCGTACTGGTCTGGCTGGTCAGTTCGCAGATCGGCTCGAACATGACGCGGCTGGCGATGCTGTTCGCCGGTGTGGTGCTGGTGGCGGCGCTGCCGTTCGCGGTGCCGAGGTCCCGGAAGTGGTACGTGATCGCCGTCGCGATCGCCGGCTTCACCGGCTGGATCGGCTTCAAGTCGGTCGACGACGTGGTGCACACCACCCCGCGCGCGTCCTGGGCGCGCGAGCTGGCGCCGCTGGTGAACGAGCTCCAGGAGGTCGGCGCCGAGCGGGGCCGCGTGGAGGTCGTCCCGGCCGCCTCGCACCGTGAGGCGTCGGCCCTCGCCCCGTACGTCAATCTGGCCCGCGGCTGGAACCGGCAGGCCGACATGGAGCGCAACCCGCTCTTCTACGACGACACCCTCAACTCGGCCAACTACCACGAGTGGCTGAAGCGCTGGGGCGTGCACTTCGTGGTGCTGCCCAAGGACGAGCCGGACGGTGACGGCGGCCAGCGGGAGCGGGAGCTGGTGCAGCGCGGGCTGCCGTATCTGAGGCAGATCTGGGGCGACGCGAACTGGCAGCTGTTCGCGGTGAACGAGCCGACCCCGCTCGCGGAGCCGAACACGGTCGTGGAGCGGGCCGAGCAGGGCGAGTGGACGCTGCGGGTGGAGAAGGCGGGCCGGATCCTGGTCCGCGTCCCGTACTCGCCGTGGCTGGGCCTGGTCGACGCCGACGGCAAGGCGCTGGAGCCTCCGCAGGAGACGGAGGAGTCCAAGGACCGTCCCGAGGGCGAGCCGAGGACGTACGAGAACGTCACCGGCTGCGTGATGGAGACGGAGGAGGACGCGAACGGCGACACGTGGACGATGCTGCTCGCGCCGGAGCCGGGGGTGTACCGCCTGGCGGCTCCGTACCAGTGGGACCGGGGCACGCCCTGCCCGGACGAGCTGCGCTGACAGCTTCGCGTTCACGGGGGTGAACGTTATTCAGCCATACGAACGACTTTACTCGCTCTTGACCTGACTCTTTCTTGTCGTGCCCGCGCCATCCCACCCACGATGAGCGGGCACTTCGCGCCCGTTCACGCCCCTACCCCGCTCAGGCGAAGTGTCAACCAGCTGGGCGGTGTTCACAAGGCGGACCCTGGAGGGGGGACATGAACGGTCTCGACTGGGCGGTTCTCATCGGCTACTTCGCCGTGATGGTCGCCATCGGCGTCTGGTCGCACAAGCGGGTGGACAACGTCAGCGACTTCTTCACGGCCGGCGGCAAGATGCCCTGGTGGCTCTCCGGCATCTCCCACCACATGTCGGGCTACAGCGCGGTGATGTTCACCGGGTACGCGGGCATCGCCTACACCTACGGCGTGACGTCCTTCGTCACCTGGTCCTTCCCCATCGCCTTCGGCATCGCCATCGGCTCCCGGCTGTTCGCCCCGCGCATCAACCGGCTGCGCTCCCGGCTCCATGTGGCGTCACCGCTGGAGTACCTCAAGAACCGCTACGACCTGAAGACCCAGCAGGCGCTCGCCTGGTCCGGCATGCTGCTGAAGATCGTGGACGTGGGCGCGAAATGGGCCGCGATCGCCACCCTGCTGTCGGTCTTCACCGGGGTCTCGCTCAACCAGGGCATCCTCATCACCGGTGTCGTCACGGCGGTCTACTGCACCATCGGCGGCCTGTGGGCGGACGCGCTGACCGAACTCGGGCAGTTCGTCATCCAGCTGCTGGCCGGCATCACGATGTTCGTCGCGGTGGTACTCGAACTCGGCGACCACGGCGGCTTCCTCGGCGCCTGGGACGAACCGGAGCTCCAGGGACACGGGGAGCCGCTGGTGGGACCGTACGGCACGGTCTTCCTGCTGGCGTTCCTCTTCATCAAGCTGTTCGAGTACAACGGCGGCATGCTCAACCAGGCCCAGCGCTACATGGCCACCCCCACGCCCCGCGAGGCGGAGCGTTCGGCACGGCTGTCGGCGGTGCTGTGGCTGGTCTGGCCGGTGATCCTGTTCTTCCCGATGTGGATGTCGCCGCTGCTCGTGGAGTCGCAGAAGGCGGACGGCTCCGACTCCTACGCCCTGATGACCGAACAGCTGCTGCCGCACGGCCTGCTGGGTCTGGTCATCGTCGGCTTCTTCTCCCACACGATGGCCATGTGCTCCTCGGACGCCAACGCCATCGCCGCGGTGTTCACCCGGGACGTGGCACCGGTGCTGTCCGCGCGGGCGCGCGCGTGGGGCGAGCGGTCGGGTCTGGTCGCGGCCCGCGTGACGACGGTGGTCTTCCTCGGCCTGTCCATGGCGGTCGCCACCCAGGTCGACTCACCCACCTTCAAGGACATCATCACGGTCGTCATCAAGTGGGTGGCCGGCCTGATGGGCCCGATCGCGATCCCGATGATGCTGGGCCTGCTGCGACCGTTCCGCCGCTCGGGTCCGACGGCGGCGCTCACCAGCTGGGGGCTGGGCCTGTTCGCCTTCTGGCTGGTGAACTACCCCGTCCACTGGGCCGTCGACGGTGGTGTGCCGCTGGAGTACCAGGTCTCCGTCCCGCTGGCGGTGTCGCTGGTCCTGTACGTGCTGATCGGCTTCGCGAAGCCGGAGGACACGCCGGAGCGGCTGGCGATCATCGACCGGGTCAACACCGATGGTGACGGGGGTGGCGGCTCGGCGGTTGCGGCGGTTGCGGCGGGGCCGGGTGCGGGGGAGGAAGAGCGGCCGTGAGTTCTGGCCGGGCGGGTGGGGCGCGCGGTTCGTCGTGCTGCGGGGTTCTCGTCCTTCCTGCCGGGTTCGTGGTGCCGGGGGGATCTCGCCCCCGCCGCCCCTTCCCGTCCCGTCCCTGGGGGCTTCGCCCCCAGACCCCCTTCGCGCCCGCGCGGCGGAGCCGCATATCGGCACAGCCCCGCGCCCCTGATTGCCCGCGTCCCTGATGGCGCCGCTATGCGCGGGGATATCGGGCCAGCCAGGCGGGGGAGGATCCTGTGGGGCTGTGCAGGGTGGGGCCCTGGGTCATCTCCATGGCGAAGTCGTCGGCGAGTTCCAGGATGGTGGGGCGGCCCTCCAGTTCGGCCAGCCAGGCCGGCGGCAGGGCCGTCTCGCCGTGCAGCGCCCCGAGCAGCCCGCCGGTCAGCGCGCCGGCGGCGGCGCTGGGTCCGTCGTGGTTGACGGCGAGACACAGCCCGTGCCGTACGTCCTCCCCCACCAGCGCGCAGTACACGGCGGCGGCGAGCAGCCCATCGGCGGTCGCGTTCCCGACCAGCTCCGTGACCCGCTCCGGGGTGGGTATCCCCTGCCGTACGGCACCGAGCGCGCGCTGGAGCGCGTCCGACACCGGCTGGTGCCCGGGCCGCGCCGCCAGCAGCGCGAGGGCGCGCTGCACGGCCGCGTCCAGGTTCTCGCCCCGGGCCAGCGCGTGCACGATCACGGCGTACCCGCCCGCCGCGAGGTATCCGGCCGGATGGCCGTGGGTCTGCGCCGCGCACTCCACGGCGAGCTGGGCGACGAGCTCCGGCTCCCAGCCGACGAGCAGCCCGAAGGGCGCGGACCGGGCGGCGGCCTCCGGCCCGGCCTCACCAGGGTTCTTGGGCGCGTCGAGGGTCCCCATGATCTCGTCACCGAGCCCGAGCAGCAGCGTCCGGGCGGGGTCCCGGCGGGCGTACAGCCACTCCTCGCGCGCCAGCCAGCCGTCGTCCCCCCGTCGTTCGTCCGGACCCCAGTCCCGCTGGGTGGTCGCCCAGCGCAGATACGCCCGGTGCAGGTCGGTCGGCGGATGCCAGGCCCCGGTGTCGCGCCGCACCTGGGCGCGGATCAGGCCGTCCACGGAGAACAGCGTGAGCTGGGTGTGGTGCGTGACGGCACCGCGCCGCCCGTAGGCGGGGGCGAGGTCGGTCATGCCCTGCGGGCCGTGGGCCTTCCGGATCGCGTCGATCGGCAGGCCGTTCACGGGCGCGCCCAGCGCGTCGCCGATGGCCACCCCGAGCAGTGTCCCGCGCACCCGGCTGCGGAAGTCCTGCTGCTCCCGGCGCCCCCACACGGGCCCGGCAGTACCGGTCACCAAGACCTCCCGGGCACCGTCCGTACATGCGACGCCCAGCACTGTAATCGAACGCGGTCGGTCGGTTCAGGAGGCGGATCGGTATGCGAGAAGTACGCCGAGTGATCGGATCCGGCCGATATCGACCGTCCCGGGGGCGTACGGGCCTCAGCGCAGCGCATACCCCCACGCCTCCCACGCGATTATGGCATTCGTGATGCCATAATGGGCCCATGGCTGACGACGACACCGCGTTCCCTCCCGGCGACGGTCCGAGCAGTGGCGTATCCGTCACCCTCACCGCCGGCACTCTGCACGCCATTCGTGAGCGGGTCGGCAAGCGGGGTGTCTCGGCGTATCTGGAGCGGGCGGCTCAGCGACAGATCGAGCGGGACCAGTTGGATGAGTTGATCAACGCTTTCGAGGAGGTCCACGGGCCGGCGGACCCGGAGGCCGTCGCAGTCAAGCGCGCCCGGCTCACCGGAGAGGGCTCGGACGCGGGGGCCGCCGCGTGAGCGGTGCCCTGATCCTGGACAGCGAGGGACTGGCCAAGGCCGTACAGCGGGATCGTGAGGTGCACGAGTGGCTGACAGCCGCCCGGGAGGCGGATCTCCCGGTGATCACCTCGGCCGCGGTACTGGTCGAGGTGATCCATCCGCGGATCAACGATGCCGCGCTTCGATGGACGCTGTCGCGACTGCGTGTGGAGCCGGTCACCCAGGCGCTCGCCCAGTCCGCTGCCGCCTTGTTGCGCACGGTCGGCCTGCACGGCCACAAGTACGCCATCGACGCCATGCTCTGTGCGACCGCCCTGCACCACCCCGGCAGAGTGACCGTCCTGACCTCCGATGTCGAGGACATCGGCCTGCTCACGGCCGGGCATCCACGCGTGGTGGCCGAGAAGGTCTGAGGTCGCGAGGGCTACTCGACCACCCGTACCGTCGTGCCCGCCGTGCCGAAGGCCCACAGGGCCCTGCCGTCGTCCTTCGTCACGCGGATTCCGCCGGTCTTGGCGTCCGGAGCCGCAGGAGGGGGTGAGGCCCCGTCGACCGCGTTGGAGAACGCCACGGAGATGCCGGACTTGGCGGCGAAGTAGACGATGTGCTCGACCTCCACACCGTCGCTGCCGGTGGTGGCCTCCGTGCGTTTGCCGATCGTGTACGAGCCGGGGTCCGGGGAGACCGTGCCCGGCCAGACCGGGAAGGTGCGGCGGGCGGCGTCGCTGGCGTCGACCAGCCAGACGCGTTTCTGGTCGAGGGAGTAGACGATACGGCGGCCGTTGCCCGAATCGGCCGGCACCGCCACCGGCTTCTTCTTCTCCGGCTGGGCGGAGGGCTTCGCGTCCGGCGTCGCCGACACGCTCGGCCGGCTCGTGGCGGCGGTGGGTTTCGTCCCCTGCTCCGCCTCTACGGCCAGGAACCCCACCACGGCTATCGCGCCCGCGGTCAGCCCGGTCACCCAGGCCCACGAAGGAAGACGGGCAGACACCGGTACGTATCTCCTCAGTTACGGGTCCCGAACGCGCGTCGGATCATCCTACTGCCAGCACTCACCGCTCCCCGGACCGTCCCCGACCGGTCCGGACGGTCCGGACGGTCCCGGGACCGCGCGCGGCCCGCTCCCCCGCGCCCCTCTCAGTCCAGTACCGGCAGCAGCTCCGGCAGGTGGCCGTCCGAGGCGTCCGCCGCCCGCCGGCGCTCCTCGGGGACCTCGCCGTACAGCGTGGTCCGGGGCCGCGACGGGCGCCCGGCCGCGTCGGCCACCGCCCGCAGGTCCCTGACCGACTTGTAGGAGCCGTAGGACGAACCCGCCATCCGCGAGATGGTCTCCTCCATCAGCGTGCCGCCGAGGTCGTTCGCCCCGGAGCGGAGCATCTCCGCCGCGCCCTCCGCGCCCAGTTTCACCCAGCTCGTCTGGATGTTCGGGATCCAGGGGTGCAGCAGCAGCCGCGCCATCGCCGTGACCGCGCGGTTGTCGCGGACCGTCGGGCCCGGGCGGGCGATACCGGCCAGGTAGACCGGGGCGTTGGTGTGCACGAAGGGGAGGGTCACGAACTCGGTGAAGCCTCCGGTGCGCTGCTGGATGCCGGCGAGGGTGAGCAGGTGGCCGAGCCAGTGGCGGGGCTGGTCGACGTGGCCGTACATCATCGTGGACGAGGAGCGGATGCCCAGTTCGTGGGCGGTGGTCACCACCTCGGTCCAGGTCGCCGCGGGCAGTTTGCCCTTGGTCAGGATCCAGCGGACCTCGTCGTCGAGGATCTCCGCCGCCGTGCCGGGGATGGTGTCCAGACCGGCTTCCTTCGCCGCCGTCAGCCACTCCCGCACGGACATGCCGGTGCGGCTCGCGCCGTTCACCACCTCCATCGGGGAGAAGGCGTGCACATGCATGCCGGGGACGCGTTCCTTCACCGCCCGCGCGATGTCGAAGTACGCGGTGCCGGGCAGGTCGGGGTGGATCCCGCCCTGCATGCAGACCTCCACCGCGCCCAGGTCCCACGCCTGCTGGGCGCGGTCGGCGACCTGGTCGAGCGAGAGCGTGTAGGCGTCGGCGTCCGTACGGCGCTGGGCGAAGGCGCAGAAGCGGCAACCGGTGTAACAGACGTTGGTGAAGTTGATGTTGCGCGTGACGATGTACGTCACGTCGTCGCCCACCGCCGACTTCCGCACGTCGTCCGCGACCCGGCACAGCGCGTCCAGCGCCGGGCCGTCCGCGTGCAGCAGCGCCAGCGCCTCCGCGTCGGTCAGCTTCGTCGGGTCGTCGGCCGCGGTGCGCAGGGCCTCGCGGACGTCGGTGTCGATGCGCTCCGGGACCATCCCGGGGGCGGCCGCCTCGCGCAGCGCCTCCCAGTCGCCGTACACCTCGTCGAAGTCGTCGCGGCGGTCGGTGGTGCGGCCCTCGGTGTCGATGGTGCGGTGCAGATCGGTGCGGCCGGTCGCGGTGAACGCCTCGTCCGGCTCCTGCCAGGGCAGCCCGCGCGGCAACGCGTCGGGGCGCGCGAGACCGGTGGCCGGGTCGGCGAGCGCGGCCACGTGCGGGCGCAGCCGCGGGTCCAGCCAGGGCTCACCGCGCCGCACGAACTCCGGGTAGACGCAGAGCCGTTCGCGCAGCTCGAAGCCGGCCGCGCGGGACTTGTCGGCCAGTTCCTCGATCTGCGGCCAGGGGCGTTCGGGGTTGACGTGGTCGATGGTGAGCGGGGAGACGCCGCCCCAGTCGTCGATGCCCGCCGCGATCAGCCGCCCGTACGCGGAGTCGACCAGGTTCGGCGGGGCCTGGAGACACGCGGAGGGGCCGAGGACGAGCCGGGCGACGGCGACCGTGGCGACCAGTTCGTCCAGTTCCGCGTCCGGCATGCCGCGCATCGCGGTGTCCGGCTTGGCGCGGAAGTTCTGGATGATCAGTTCCTGGATGCCGTGGTGGGCCCGGGAGACCTTCCGCAGCGCGAACAGCGACTCCGCGCGCTCCTCGAAGGTCTCGCCGATGCCGATGAGGATCCCGGAGGTGAAGGGGACCGAGGAGCGGCCCGCGTCCTCGAGGACCCTCAGCCGCACGGCCGGTTCCTTGTCCGGGGAGCCGTGGTGGGGGCCGCCGGGCTCGGACCACAGGCGGGTGGCGGTGGTCTCCAGCATCATGCCCATGGACGGCGCGACGGGCTTCAGACGCTGGAAGTCCGTCCAGGTCAGGACGCCGGGGTTGAGGTGCGGGAGGAGTCCCGTCTCCTCCAGGATGCGGATCGAGATGGCGCGGACGTAGGCGATCGTGTCGTCGTAGCCGTGCGCGTCGAGCCATTCGCGTGCCTCGGGCCAGCGGTCCTCGGGCTTGTCGCCGAGGGTGATGAGGGCTTCCTTGCAGCCGGCCGCGGCGCCCTTGCGGGCGATGTCCAGCACCTCGTCCGGCGACATGAACATCCCGTGCCCGGCCCGGCGCAGCTTGCCGGGCACGGTGACGAACGTGCAGTAGTGGCACTTGTCCCGGCACAGCCGGGTCAGCGGGACGAAGACACTCTTCGAGTACGTGATGACTCCGGGCCGCCCGGCCGCCTCGAGTCCCGCGTCCCGGACCCGGGCGGCCGACGCCGAGAGGTCCTCCAGGTGCTCACCGCGCGCCTGGAGCAGGACCGCCGCCTCCGACACGTCCAGGGAGACGCCGTCCCGGGCACGTCGGAGGGCACGGCGCAGGGAGTTCTCGGTCGGGCCGCCCGGGCCGCCCGTTCCGGGGGTCGCGGAAGTCGTCATTCCTTGAGCATACGTTCGGGTCGATCAGGCCCCCGGCCGGTCCACCGCGTCCGCATCGCCCGCCTCATCCGCTCCGCTCGGTACATCCGTTTCATCCGTCAGCTCGGTCCGCTCAGTCCGCTCCGTCCACGAACGGCTGGTAGGCGTCCAGCGCCCGCAGCACCTCCGCCTCCCCCGCCGCCGGCAGCTGCACCACGGTCTCCTCGATCCCCAGCCCGGCGAAGTGGGCCAGCTTGCCCGCACTGGGAACGACGGCGTACGGCACGACCTGGAGGGCGCCCGGGTCGCGGCCCGCGTCCGCCCAGGCGGTGCGCAGCAGCGGCAGCGACTCCGTCAGGCCCCGCCCGCCGATCGGCAGCCAGCCGTCGGCGTACTCGCAGATGTGCGCGAACAGCTTCGGTCCGGCCGCCCCGCCGACCAGCGTGCGCGGGCCGACCGCAGGACCGCGCGGTTTCCGCACCGGCTTGGGGTACGCGAGGCTGGCCCGTACGCTCCCGAACTCGCCCTCGTACGGCGTCGGTTCCTCCGCCCACAGCGCACGCATCAGACCGATGCGGTCCCGCACCAGCTCACGCCGGGTACGCCACTGCACCCCGTGGTCGGCGGCCTCCTCGACGTTCCAGCCGAAGCCGAGGCCCAGGGTGAACCGCCCGCCGGAGAGGTGGTCCAGCGTCGCGACCTGCTTGGCCAGGTCGATCGGGTCGTGCTGCGCGGCGAGCGTGATGCCGGTGCCGAGTCCCAGCCGCTCACTGACGGCGGCGGCCTGCCCGAGCGCGACGAAGGGGTCGAGGGTGCGGCCGTACTCCCTCGGCAGCTCCCCGCCCGCCGGGTAGGGAGTGGTCCGCTCGACGGGGATGTGGGTGTGCTCCGGCAGGTAAAGACCGGCGAACCCTCGCTGCTCCAGCTCACGGGCGAGCCGGACCGGGGTGATCGTCTCGTCGGTGAGGAAGATCGTGACGGCGATGCGCATGAGCGGCCTTTCGTACGCGGACGACCACCCATCCATACCCTGACGGACCCTGTCTGTCCATACCGACCGGTCGGGATATCGCCACGTCCGCGGCCTCCCGGCAGCCCGGCCGCCACGCCTTTCCCGGGCGCGCCGCCGGGCCCGGGAAAGGCGCGGCGGCCGGCGGTAGGCTCGGCGCACGATGACTTCTGGGACCTCGCGCGCCGAACGCAAGTACCGGACCGCCACCGCCTTCCAGCGCAGGATCAACCCCCTCCTGCGCCGGCTGCCGCTCCAGACGGTGCTGGAGACCACGGGGCGGGTCTCCGGCCTGCCCCGCCGCACCCCCGTGGGCGGACGACGGGTGGGCGACTCCTTCTGGCTGGTCTCGGAGTTCGGCGAACGGTCGCAGTACGTCCGCAACATCAAGGCCGACCCCCGGGTGCGGGTGCGCGTCCGGGGCCGCTGGCACACCGGGACCGCCCATCTCCTGCCCGACGACGACGCCGTGGCCCGGCTGCGCACCCTGCCCCGCTTCAACAGCGCCGCCGTACGGGCCCTCGGGGCGGGGCTGTTGACGGTGCGGGTGGATCTGGACGGCTGAGGGCGAAGATGTGTGGGCTCCGTGGCGGCCCGCGGTTCGCCGTGTGACCGCGGTCTCGCACGACTGCCGCATCCGCCATGAACAAGGCAAACTGGCGTAGTTGCTCAGGATGCATAGGGGGACTGCATGGAGGTTGCGCCGCGAGGACCGCAGCGGCGGCGTTCCGGCTCCTCGACGGAGTCCGGAGGGCTGCGCTTCGGCGTGCTCGGCCCGGTACGGGCCTGGCGCGACGACGAACCGGTCGCCACCGGCAGCCCCCAGCAACGCGCCCTGCTCGCCGCCCTGTTGCTGCGTGAGGGCCGTACGGCCACCGCGGCCGAACTGATCCACGCCCTGTGGGGCGAGGAACCGCCGGCCCAGGCGCTGGCGGCGGTGCGTACGTACGCCTCCCGGCTGCGGAAGGTGCTGGACCCCGGGATCCTGGTCAGCGAGTCCGGCGGCTACGCGGTGCGCGGGCTCGACGAGGGCGCGCTGGATCTGACGATGGCTCAGGAACTGGCGACGGAGGCGGAGAAGGCGCGCGGCGGCGGTGACCCGCGCCACGCCCGGGACGCGCTGAACCGCGCCCTGTCCCTGTGGGACGGCGAGACGCTGGCCTCGGTGCCCGGCCCGTACGCGGAGGCCCAGCGCGTCCGCCTGGAGGAATGGCGACTCCAACTACTGGAGTCCAGGCTGGACATGGACCTGGAGCAGGGCTGCCACGCGGAGGCGGTCTCCGAGCTGACGGCTCTCACGGCGGCGCATCCGCTGCGGGAGCGGTTGCGCGAACTGCTGATGCTGGCGCTGTACCGCAGCGGCCGCCAGGCGGAGGCGCTCGCGGTCTACGCGGACACCCGCCGTCTCCTCGCCGACGAACTCGGCGTGGACCCGCGCCCCGGCCTCCAGGAACTCCAGCAGCGCATCCTCCGGGCCGACCCGGGCCTCGCGGAACCGTCGGCCCCCGCGGCGGAACCGGTGGCGGCCCCCGTCCGCCCGGCCCAGCTCCCGGCGACGGTGCCGGACTTCACGGGCCGCGCGTCCTTCGTCAGGGAGCTGAGCGAGGTACTGGCGTCGGCGTCGGGCGCCGGGACCCAGGTGATGGCGGTGTCGGCGCTGGCGGGTATCGGCGGCGTCGGCAAGACGACGCTGGCCGTGCACGTGGCCCATGCGGCGCGCTCCGCCTTCCCCGACGGCCAGTTGTACGTCGATCTCCAGGGCGCGGGAGCGCGGTCCGCGGAACCGGAGACCGTTCTGGGTTCCTTCCTGCGGGCCCTCGGCACGGCGGACTCGGCGATCCCGGATTCCCTTCAGGAGCGGGCGGCGCTGTACCGCTCGGTCCTGGACGGCCGCAAGGTCCTGGTCCTGCTGGACAACGCACGGGACGCCGCACAGGTGAGGCCGCTGCTGCCGGGGACGGCGGGCTGCGCGGCCCTGGTGACCTCCCGGGTCCGGATGGTGGACCTGGCCGGAGCCCATCTGGTCGACCTGGACGTGATGTCGCCTGAGGAGGCGCTGGCGCTCTTCACGAAGATCGTGGGCGAGGAACGGGTCGCGTCGGAGCGCAAGGCGGCCCTGGACGTGGTGGCGGCCTGCGGCTTCCTGCCGCTGGCGATCAGGATCGCGGCGTCCAGACTGGCGGCACGGCGTACCTGGACGGTCTCGGTCCTCGCGGCGAAGCTCGCCGACGAACGCCGCCGCCTGGACGAACTCCAGGCCGGCGACCTGGCGGTGAAGGCCACGTTCGAGCTGGGCTACGGGCAGCTGGAACCCGCCCAGGCCCGCGCGTTCCGGCTGCTGGGCCTGGCGGACGGGCCGGACATCTCGCTGGCGGCGGCGGCCGCGGTCCTGGACCTGCCGGCGGAGGACACGGAGGACCTGCTGGAGTCCCTGGTCGACACGTCGTTGCTGGAGTCCGCGGCCGCGGGCCGCTACCGCTTCCACGATCTGGTGCGGCTCTACGCGCGTGCGTGCGCGGAACGGGACGAACAACCCCCGAGCGAAAGGGAGTCGGCGCTGTCGCGGTTGCTGGACTTCTATCTCGCGACGGCCGCGGGGGTGTACGCGATCGAGCGGCCCGGGGACCGGCTGGTGGACGACCTCGAACGCACCGCGTATCCGGGCCTGGTCTTCACCGACGGTTCCGCCGCCCTGGACTGGCTGTACACCGAGTCGGCGAACCTGCTGGCCTGCGTGCGCCAGACCGCGGGCACCGGCAGGCTGCGCGGGGGCATCGATCTCCTGTGGGCCTCGCGCGACCTGGCCGAGTCGGGCACCAACTCCCGTCAGTACGAGGTCACGGCCGTCGCCGTCTGTGAGGCCGCGCGGGAGGCCGGTGACCCGCGCGCCGAGGGCAGGGCCCGCAACACCCTCACCGGCGTCCTGCTCGTGTCCGGACGCATCGAGCGGGCCGAGAACGAAGCGCGCGCCGCCATGGAGCGGGCCGCCTCCGCCGGGGACGCGACCGCGGCGAGCTGGGCGG
This sequence comes from Streptomyces sp. NPDC086080, assembly GCF_044540255.1. Classification (NCBI taxonomy): domain Bacteria; kingdom Bacillati; phylum Actinomycetota; class Actinomycetes; order Kitasatosporales; family Streptomycetaceae; genus Streptomyces; species Streptomyces sp. NPDC086080. Next base: position 245,047 of record NZ_JBITRU010000005.1, on the reverse strand, counting down.
CGCAGGACCGGGGGCTCATCGCACTGCACCAGCACCGTTACGCGGACGGCAAGGCCTTCTTCGACCGGGCGATAGAGGGGTTCCGGGCGGCCGGCAACGGGCTCTGCGAGGCGACGGCGCTGTGCAACCTCTCCCGCGCCCACATGGGCATGGGCGACACCGGCAGGGCCGTCGAGTTCGCCCAGCACGGCCTCGACCGGCACATCGCGGTGGGCAGCACGATGCGCCTCGCCAACGGGCACTACGCCCTGGGTGTCGCTCTGGTGACGGCCGGCCGGCACACCGAGGCCCTCGGCCAGTTCTCCGAGGCCCTGAGCATCTTCACGGAACATCGCCAGCGCCTCTGGGAAGGAACCACACAGTTCAGGATCGCCGAGGCGCACCAAGCCGGCCACCGTCCGGCCCAGGCGGCCCGGCACGCGGAGCAGGCGCTGGCACTGGGCTGCATCGGTGGTGACCGTATGCGCGGCAACGTCCTGACGCTGCTGGGTCACGCTCTCGCGGAGCTGGGCCAGGCGGACCGGGCGAGGGCGTGCTGGCGCGAGGCGCTCGGTCTCTACGAGGCCAACGGCGCGCCGGAAGCCCTCCTGGTCCGCACGCTGCTCGCGTCGAAGGCCAGGGCCTGAACAGGGCGACCGCCCGGCGGGGCGGCCGGCGTTCAGCGAACGTTTATCTCCGCCCGGCATCATCGTCTGTGTCACGCCGTCGCGTCGGGGGGCAGACGGGTGACCAGGAGCCCTCAGGAGTTACTGTGCGGCTCCACGCGCCCGCCCGGCAGTACTCGGGGGAGCTTCCGGGTGGGCGCTCCGGACGTGTCACCGCAGCGTGTCACCGCAGAAGGGGAGCAACTCCATGGCCGACAGCATGAGGGACTCGGACGCCAAGCCGCTGGACAACAACATGCCCAGCCCCCCGGCGTCGGACGGAACCCCGACCACCCAGGACAACAACATGCCCAGCGAGCCCGCCGGGGACACCATCACGACGATGGACAACAACATGCCGGCTCCGCCCCAGTTGGACCTGGACCGGGACGGCAAGTAGACCTTTCCCGCACGGGGATCGGCCGCGGCGGCGCGGAGGGGAGGCCGTCGCGGCCGACGTGTGTCCGGGCGGGTTTCCCGCGGCGTGCCCCGGTGACCCGCGCCGGGAAGACCGCTGACGAGTGGCCCGGCGGTCACCCGTCGGCGACGGGCCGGTCAGCCGACCGCCGGGGCGTACGGGACCGGGTCGCAGTCGGCGATCCGGGTCACGTCGTCGACGGTTTCCACGTTCATCTCCGTTGTCACGGTGTCTCCCGCGGGTACGGCGACCGCCTGTGTCCGCGTGACGACCTCCGCGCCGCTCGTGTCCTCGAAGGTCACGGTGACGGTGAACACGCCGTCCGTGGCGTGGGGGTTGGTGACCTGGACCGTGGCGTACGGGTTGTCCTTCGAGGCGCAGGTCAGCAGGTCCACCGTGGCGACCGTGGAGGACGAGGGCGCGTCGCCGGCGTCGCCGCCGCCGCCCGTGCCGCCCTCGTCGTCATCGTCGTCGTCGTACCGGTGTGAGCCTCCCCCGGAGCCCGACGACGAGTCGTGGTTCTGGGACGAACTGCTGCAGCCGCCCCCGTCGCCGCTGCTGCCGCCGTGCCCGCGGCCGGTCGAGAAGCCGGTGAGGGCGAGGACGACGAGTGCCGAGACGGCCGTGAGCCCGAGTGTGTTCCCCCGAATCCGCATGGCCGTCAGGCTAGCCGTGTGCACGTCACGGCCCTGTCACCGTCCGTCGACCGTCCCGCACCCGTACGGCACCGCACCGTCCGCCCCCAGGGGGTGTGCGTCGGATCAGGCCGGAGGTGACCGAGGGTATCCGTCCAGCCGGACCCCACGTCCCCGGCATGATCCGCCGGACAGGCCCTAAGCCGTCCGGGCCGTTCCCGTCCCCTTCTCCGCGTCCAGCGCGTACACACAGCGGTCCTTGCTGCACGCGTACACCACGCCGTCCCGGACCACCGGGGAGCCGGTGATCTCGCCGCCGGTCGCCAGCTTCCACCTCAGGCGGCCGTCGTCGGCCTTGAGGGTGTACAGCAGGTGGTCGCTGGAGCCGAAGTGGATGCGGCCCTCGGCGACCACGGGGGCGCCCACGATCTCGCCGCCCGACTGGAAGCGCCACTTGGGCGTGCCGGTGACCGCGTCCAGGGTGTAGAGGCCCTTGCCGCTGCCCACATGGACGTGTCCCGCGGCGACCAGGACCGGTTCGATGGAGGCGCGGGACTCGGTGGCGATGCGCCAGCGGTCGCGGCCGTCGGTGGCGTCGAGGGCGTAGACCGTGCCGAGGTAGTCGGCGAGGTAGACACCGCCGCCGGTCACCGCGGGGCCGGGGACGAAGGCGGGCGGGCAGAGGAAGACCGCCGGGGCCTCGAAGTGCCAGCGGACGTGGCCGCCGGTGACATCGATGGCGAGGACGCGGGTGCCGGCGGAGACGTAGACATGGCCGTCGGGCGCGTGGGCGAGGCGGACCGGGACTCCACCGCAGGAGGCGGCGTCACCGATGGGGTACGACCAGCGCTCGTCGCCGGTGCGGGCGTCGAGGGCGCGCAGGCGGGCGTCCTGCCAGACGTAGACGGTGCCCTCGTGGACGGACGGCCCGGCCTCGGGGGACTCGAAGTCGGTCTGGCAGCCGCTGATCTCCCACAGCTTCTGACCGGTGGCCGCCTCCCAGGCCTGGACGCCACCACCGCGTGTGCCGGTGACGACGGTGCCGCGGTCGGCCTTCAGGGAGTACACCCAGGCGTCCGTGGACAGCCGCCACAGGTCACCGCCCTCGCGGGCGTCCAGGGCGAAGAGGGTGGGGCCGTCGGAGGCGTGGATACGGCCGTCGGCGACCGCCATCGACCAGGCGACGTCGCGGGTCTTGAAGCGGCGCCGGCCGGTGGCGACGTCGAGGGCGTGCACCTCGAAGGAGGTGACGTAGACGAGGTCGCCGTCGACGGCGGGGGTGCCCCAGACGTCGTTGGACATCCGGAAGCGCCACGGACGCCAGCCACTGGGGTGCTCCGGCGCGGCGGTGGGCGCCGGTACGGCCGGGTCGGCGCCGTTGACGCCGGGGCGGGGCTTGGACCAGGTGGCGGCGAGGGCGGCCTCCGGCGGGGGTGCCTTGACGGCGGCCGCGCGCGTGTCGGCGACGCGCGGGCCGGGACCGATGGGGACCATCGCGCCCGCCAGACGTACGGGGCCGGTGTCGGGGGCACCCACCGGGGCGCCCAGGGCCGGACCGGCGTGCGCACCCGGGTGTCCGCCCGCATGCGCTCCCGCGTGCGCGCCCACCGGGGCCGGCCTGGAAGGGGGCGGCGGGACGACGGGGGCGTGCGGCGGCGGGGGCGGTGCGTGGTGACGGGCGCCGCCGACGCTGCGGCCGCCCCCGTGCGGGGGCCTGGGCGTCGGACGGCCACCCCGGCGGGTCTCGATCAGGCTGACCGCCCGCTCGGGCAGCCACGCCGACGCCGTACCGCTGTCGTCGGAGCCGGAGCCGAAGAGGTGCGGAGCGAGCTGGGCCTGGAGGTCGGCGGGGTTGGGCCGGGCCGTGGCCTCCAGCTGCATGCACGCCTCGATGAGCGGGCGCAGCTCGTCCGGGAGCCCTTCGAGGTCCGGGCCCTCACGCAGCAGCATGAAGACGGTCTCGACGGGGTTGGCGCCGTGGAAGGGCGGGTGACCGGTGGCGGCGAAGACGAGCATCGAGCCGAGCGAGAAGACGTCGCTCGCGCCGGTGACGCTGCGCGAGTCCTTGGCCTGCTCCGGGGACATGTAGGCGGGGGTACCGACGGCGACGTTCGTCATCGTCAGACGGGTGTTCGACACGCCGGACGCGATGCCGAAGTCGATCACCCGGGGGCCGTCCTCGACGACGAGGACGTTGGAGGGCTTGAGGTCGCGGTGGACCAGCCCCGCACCGTGGATCGACTGGAGGGCCTCCGCGACGCCGGCCGCGAGCCAGCGCACCGCCTGGGCCGGCAGCGGCCCGCACTCGTTCACTATCTCCTCGAGGGAGGGCGCGGGAACGTAGGCGGTGGCCAGCCACGGCACGGCGGCGCGCGGATCGGCGTCCACGACGGCGGCCGTGTAGAAACCGGAGACCGCGCGGGCCGCCTCCACCTCGCGCGTGAAACGGACCCGGAAGAGCTGGTCCTCCGCCAGCTCCGTGCGGACCGTCTTGATCGCCACCCGCCGGCCGGACGCCGAGCGCGCGAGATAGACCAGCCCCATGCCGCCGGCTCCCAGCCGTCCCAGCACCTCGAACGGCCCGATACGCCGCGGATCGTGCTGCGTCAGCTGATCCACCACTTGCCTGCCACCTCCCCGTACGAGTCGCGCCACCACCTGTGCGCGACCGTAGTGCAGCGTCTCACCCCCGCACCGCCGTGGCGCCACGCACCCCGATTCTTCCTGTCCGGGCGCCCGGTTGCGAACCGGCCGACAAATCGGGTGTCCAGGTTTACATATGACACCGCGGGCGGAAACGGCTCAGCGGTACAGCAGCGCGAAGGACGCCCCCTGATTGTCGGTGACCACGGCCACCGTTCCGTAGGACGTCTCGAAGGGCGGAACCTGGACCCGCCCGCCGAGCCGGGTCACCTCCGCGAGGCCCGCCGTGAGGTCCTCGACGGCGAAGTGGACCAGGAGATGGGGCGGCATCTCGGCGGCGAAGACGTCGGAGACCTGTGCGCGGCCGAAGTCGGGGTCTGCGTCCGGCCCGAACAGGGCATCGTGGAAGAGATCGCCGTAGAACGTGTTGGCCGCCTCGGTGTTCCGTGCGTAGAGCTGCACCCAGGCGAAGGTGCCCGGTGCGTGCCGACGGCCGAAGCCGGGGGACCGTGCGCCCTGCCACAGGGAGAACACGGCACCCTCGGGATCGGTGACGAGCGCGGTGTGGCCCAGGTCTCCGAAGGGCAGCGGCGGGGAGACGACGCTTCCGCCGGCCGCACGGATCCGCCCGCACAGCGCCCCGGCGTCGGGGGTCGCGAAGGAGACCGTCCACACGGTGGGCAGCCGGCCGTCCGTCTTGTGCGCGAGGGAGGCGACCGCTTCCCCGTCCTTCAGCGCCCGCACGGTCCCCTGCGGCTGCTCCTCGAAGGTCCACCCGAAGAGCTCGCCGTAGAAACGCTTGCCCGCCTCCACGTCCGGCAACTGCGCGTCCACCCAGCACGGGGTGCCCTCCGCGTACTGGGACGCCCTGTACTCCGATGCCCTGTTTTCGGCCATGCCGCCAAACTAGCCGCGCCGGCCGCACCCCGCAGACCAGGCACACCAGCGTCCAGGGGGCCGCGCACCCCATTTGCAGTCGGCCGAATAGCGCCCGCATCACCCGTCGGTAAGCTGACGTCATGACAGGACAAGTGCGTACCGTCGACGGCCGCGTGGCCGGCCGGCGTGGGCAGGCGACCCGGCAGAAGCTGCTCGACTGCCTCAGCGAGATGCTCAGCTCCTCGCCCTACCGGGATGTCAAAGTCATCGATGTCGCCCGCCGGGCGGGGACTTCGCCGGCGACCTTCTACCAGTACTTCCCGGACGTCGAGGGCGCCGTTCTGGAGCTGGCCGAGAAAATGGCGGCCGAGAGCGGCGAGTTGACGGAACTGGTCGCGGGCCGCTCGTGGGCCGGGCGGGCCGGCTGGCAGACAGCGCAGGAACTCGTCGACGGCTTCCTGGAGTTCTGGCGGAGGAACGACGCGATCCTGCGGGTCGTGGATCTCGGTGCCGCCGAGGGCGACAAACGCTTCTACAAGATCCGTATGAAGGTCCTGAACTCGGTGAACACCTCGCTCACCGAATCGGTCGCCGAGTTGCAGTCCAAGGGACGGATCGACAAGGACGTGAATCCCGGGGCGGTCGCCGGCTCCCTGGTCGCCATGCTCGCGGCCGTGGCATCGCACCAGAAAGGTTTCTCCTCCTGGGGTGTGAAGCAGGCCGAGATCAAGCCCAACCTGGCCCTGCTGGTCCACCTGGGGGTGACCGGCAGAAAGCCGACGAAGTAGCCGCCCGGCGGCACGCACACCCCGCGCGACCTCACAAGTCCTGTCATCGAGGCGGCGGTTCACTCCGGTGGACCGCCGCCTGTCGCGTGGTACGGGGCGGAGCTGGTCCGATGGACGAGGAATCCTCCCCGCGCGGCCCGCGTTGCATCCGGGGAGCCCCGACCGCACGCCCGAACCGGCGCGCCGCCGCCCCGGCACACCCATCGCAGGAGGAACCCGTCATGGCCCTGACCCGCGAAGAACGTGAGCAGTTCCTGGCCGAACCCCATGTCGCCGCGATCGCGGTCGACGCCGGGGACGGCCGCGCCCCGCTGACCGTGCCGATCTGGTACCAGTACGCGCCCGGCGGCGACCTGTGGATCCTCACCGGCCTCGACTCGCGCAAGAACCGGCTGATCGGCGCGGCGGGGCGGTTCTCGCTCATGGTGGACCGCCTCGAACCGACCATCCGCTACGTCTCCGTCGAGGGCCCGGTCGTCGACACCACTCCGGCCACGATCGAACGGCTCCGGGAGCTCTCCGCCCGCTACCTTCCGCCGGACAAGGTCGAGGGATACGTCGACTTCGCCTGGAAGAACCACGGCGAACAGGTCGTGGTGCGGATGCGGCCGGAGCGCTGGGTGTCGTCGGACCTCGGGTCGATCTGACCGGGCCGCACCACCGACAATCGGGGTATGGAACCCGGTCTTCACGAGCTGCTGAGGTCGCTTCGGGTGTGGGACCCGGCGGTCACCACCCTGCCGCCGTTCGAGCCCGACACCGCGCCCGCCCTACCGCTGCCGCTGTTCGCGCGGTGGCTGGCGGAGGCGGCCGCGGCCGGGCAGCCCGATCCGCACACCATGTCGCTGGCCACGGCGGACGCGGAAGGGCTGCCCGACGCACGGATCGTCACGCTGCACGGCGCCGACGACAGCGGCTGGTCCTTCGCGACCCATGCGCACAGCCGCAAGGGCGGGCAGCTCGCCGCCCGTCCGTATGCCGCGCTGGTCTTCTACTGGCAGGTGCTGGGCCGTCAGGTGCGGGTGCGCGGGCCCGTGGAGGTCGCTCCGGCCGAGGAGGCACAGGCGGATCTGCACGCCCGTTCGACGGGTGCGCTGGCCGCCGCCCTCACCGGCAGCCAGAGCCGGGTCCTCGGCTCGGCGGAGGAACTGGCGCGGGCCTCGGAGGAGGCCTGGGAGCGGGCCCGGCGGGAGCCGGGGACGCCGGTGCCGTCCTGGACGCTGTACCACCTGCGGCCGGACGAGGTGGAGTTCTTCCAGGGCGACACCCGGCGGCGGCACGTCCGGCTGCGCTACCGGCGGGGTGCCGCGGCCGGGGAGTGGATCAGGGAGTCGCTCTGGCCCTGAGGCCGGCGGCCGGAGACCGGCGGGTATGGCGGGGCCGCCACGGCGACAGGAACCGGGAGCGGGACACGGAAGCCGCCACAGCGACAGGAACCGGAAGCGGGACACGGAAGCCGCCACAGCGACAGGAACCGGAAGCGGGACACGGAAGCCGCCACCGCGTCCGGGATCGAAGCACGAAGCCGCTGCCGCCCACCAGGATCCGGAGGGTGTCACCGGGTCGCCGTGTCGCGCGGGTGGCCATGGGTTTCCTGCGAACTCGCGCACCCCATGCACCGATGTGATCAATCCGCAACCAATTTCGGTCTTGACCGATACCCATCAACCAGGCATGGGATTACGCTCGCGCTCATGACCGATTCCTCCGACTCGCCCACCTCCGCGCGGTCCACCGCGCCGAACCCCCCGGACCGCCCCGTCTACGTCATCGGCGGCGGACCGGGCGGGCTCTCCGTCGCGTACGCCCTGCGCGCCCGGGGGATACGGGCCGTCGTCCTGGAGCGGTCCGACCGCGTCGGCGCCTCCTGGCGGCGCCACTACGACCGGCTGCGCCTGCACACCACCCGTCGTCTCTCCGCCCTGCCCGGACTGCCGATGCCCCGCCGGTTCGGCCGGTGGGTGGCCCGGGAGGACATGGTGCGCTACCTGGAGAAGTACGCCGAACACCACCGCCTGGAGATCGTCACCGGCGTCGAGGTCACCCGGGTCGAACGCACCCCGGACGGCAGCGGCTGGCTGCTGCGCGCCACCGGGGGGCGCGAGCTGACCGGCGCGGCGGTCGTCGTCGCCACCGGGTACAACCACACCCCGCGCCTCCCGGACTGGTCCGGCCGGGACACGTACACCGGAGAGTTCCTGCACGCCTCCGAGTACCGCGAGCCGAAGCCCTTCGCCGGCCGGGACGTGCTCGTCGTGGGCATCGGCAACACGGGCGCCGAGATAGCCGTGGATCTGGTGGAGGGGGGCGCCTCCCGGGTGCGGCTGGCGGTCCGCACCCCGCCGCACATCGTGCGCCGCTCGACCGCGGGCTGGCCCGCGCAGTACTCGGGCATCCTGGTACGGCGGCTGCCGGTCGGCCTCGTCGACCGGCTGTCCCGGGTCCAGGCGCGGGTGGCGCTCCCGGACCTGTCGGCCCAGGGCCTGCCCCGGCCCGACTCCGGTCTGTACAGCAGGGTGCGGGAGGGCGCCATCCCCGTACAGGACGTCGGGCTGATCGACGCGGTGCGCAAGGGGACGGTGGAGATCGTGGCCGCCGTGAAGGGTTTCGAGGAGGGCGAGGTCGTCCTCGCCGACGGCGGGCGCGTCACCCCGGACGCGGTGATAGCGGCCACGGGGTACGTCCGCGGGCTGGAGACCCTGGTCGGTGACCTCGACGTCCTCGACGACCGCGGCAGACCCGTGGCACACGGCCCCCGCACCCCGCCGGGCGCCCCGGGCCTCCACTTCACCGGCTACACCAACCCGATCAGCGGCAACCTCCGCGAACTGGCGCTGGACGCCGAGCGGATCGCCAAGGCCCTCTCCCGTGCGAAAGGCGTGTCCCGGCTCCCCGTCACGTGATCCCCGGCGGGAACGGGCGGGGCGGCCGCGCGACCCGGCGCTCGCGGGGAGGCCGGCACGCCCACCGGTGCCCCCGCGGGACGGCTGCCCGCGACGTGCGCGGGCGGTCAGACGGCCGCCACGCGCGCACCGTCCGTACGGCGCCGGATCACCAGCGCCATCAGCGCCGCCGCCGCGCACAACGCGCCCGACGCGACCCAGACCACGTCGTACGACCCGAACGCGTCCCGGGCGACACCCCCCACGAAGGCGACCACGGCCGCCCCCACCTGATGGGAGGCGAGCACCCACCCGAAGACGATCGGGCTGTCGTCCCCGTAGTGCTCCCGGCACAGCGCCAGCGTCGGCGGCACCGTCGCGACCCAGTCGAGCCCGTAGAACACGATGAAGAAGATCATCGGCGGATGCACACCCGGCGCCAGCAGCATCGGCAGGAACAGCAGCGAGACACCCCGCAGCGCGTAGTACACGGCGAGCAGCCGCCGCGAGTCGTACCGGTCGGTGAACCATCCGGACGCCACCGTCCCGACGACATCGAACACCCCGATGACCGCCAGCAGCGACGCCGCCGTCGTGATCGGCATGCCGTGGTCGTGGGACGCGGGCACGAAGTGGGTCTGGATCAGACCGTTCGTCGAGGCGCCACAGATCGCGAAGGTTCCGGCGAGCAGCCAGAAGGGCCCGGTCCGCGCCGCCGAGAACAGCACGGTCAGGGCGCGCCGGGCGGCACCCGGCACCGGCGCGGGCTTGGGTACGAACTCCTTCGCCCCGTAGGGCTTCTGGCCCACGTCGGCCGGGTGGTCGTGCAGCAGCAGCCAGACGAACGGCACCACCGCGAGGGCGGCGAGCGCCACGGTGACGGCGGCCGGCCGCCAGTCGTACGTGGCGACGATCCAGGAGAGCACGGGCAGGAAGATCAGCTGTCCGGAGGCGGACGCCGCGGTGAGGATGCCGGTGACCAGGCCGCGGCGCTCGGTGAACCAGCGGTTGGTCACGGTGGCGGCGAAGGCCAGCGCCATGGAGCCGGAGCCGAGGCCGACCAGCAGACCCCAGCACAGGATCAGCTGCCAGGCCGCGGTCATCCACACCGTCAGTCCCGAGCCGAGCGCGATCACGGTGAGCGCGACCGCGACGACCCGCCGGATGCCGTAGCGGTCCATCAGCGCGGCGGCGAACGGCGCGGTGAGGCCGTACAGCGCCAGGTTCACGGAGACCGCCGCGCCGATGGTCCCGCGCGACCAGCCGAACTCCGTGTGCAGCGGGTCGATGAACAGGCCCGGCACGGAACGGAACGCGGCGGCGCCGATGATCGTCACGAAGGTGACGGCGGCGACGAACCACGCGCGGTGGACCCGGCGGCGGGCGGGCCCGCGGCCGCTCGCGGGCGGCTCCACGACGGCGGCTGTCCGCGCTCCTGGCTGCGCTGCTGGCTGGCTTGTCTGTGTCACGTCATAGAGCTTCCGGTGCCGGAGGCCGCCGCATCGAGTGGCCCGAAGGACAGCGTTCGCTAGGATCGGGCCATGGATCCGGCCGAGCACACCCCCGCATCCGACGCCTTCCGGCCGCACCGGGTCGTCGTCCTCGCCCTCGACGGGCTGCTGCCGTTCGAGACGGGCATCCCGCACCGCATCTTCGGCGGCCCCCGCGACGGGCACGGGCGGCGGCTGTACGAGGTGGTCACCTGCTCGGTCCGGCCGCCCGGTCCCGTCGAGACGGACGCCGACTTCTCCCTCCACGTCGCCCACGGCCCCGAGGCTCTCGCCACCGCCGACACGGTGATCATCCCGGCCTCCTACGAACTCGGCCCGGTCTACGCGCGCGGTGAGCTCACCGACGAACTGGCCGCCGCCTTCGCCCTGATCCGGCCCGGCACCCGGATCGCGTCCATCTGCACCGGCGTCTACGTCCTGGCCGCCGCCGGGCGCCTCGACGGGCGCCCCGCGACCACGCACTGGGCGGACGCCGAGCGCTTCCAGGAGCTCTTCCCCCGGGTCCGGGTGGACCCGGACGTGCTGTTCATCGACGACGGCGACATTCTGACCTCGGCGGGCGTCGCGGCCGGCATCGACCTGTGCCTGCACATGGTGCGGCGCGACCACGGCGCCGTCGTGGCCAACGACGTGGCCCGGCGTACGGTCGTACCGCCGCACCGGGACGGCGGGCAGGCGCAGTTCATCCGGCGGCCGGTGCCCGATCCGCGGCAGGCGTCGACGAGCGCTGCCCGCGCGTGGGCGCTGGACAGGCTGCACGAGCCGATCCAGCTGCGGGACATGGCCGCGCGGGAGTCGATGTCGGTGCGTACCTTCACGCGCCGCTTCCGGGAGGAGGCCGGGGTCAGCCCGGGGCAGTGGCTGACCCAGCAGCGGGTGGAGCGGGCCCGGCACCTGCTGGAGTCCACCGGTCTGTCCGTGGACCAGGTGGCGCGCGACGCCGGTTTCGGTACGGCGCAGTCGATGCGGCAGCACCTCCAGGCGGCACTGGGGGTGACCCCCACGGCGTACCGGCGGACCTTCCGGGCCGGCGGGCGGCAGGAGGGGGTGGCCGCGTCCGTGTCCGGGTGAGGGAGAAGTTTTCCACAGCCTGTGGACGGCCGGGGCGCGGTCGCCACCGATCGAGGCGCCGGGCCGGCGACGCCACGGACACGGCCCGGGCCCCGGTGGCGGTGCGGCGCTCTCCGCCCCGAGCACGGCAGCGCCGCACCGCTCTTCGGCTCGGCGTTCCCTCCCGGGTCCCCCTCGGCCCTGGGGAACCGACGCCGCATCACGACCCACACTCGTCGAGGGCTCCCGTCGCCGGACCCTCGCCGTCCCCTCACGGCGAATCGCTGACGAACAGCGTGATCAAACGGTCACGGCGCGTCAATACCGGTTCGGGCGAGAGGGGACGGACGTGACACAATCCCTGGTCAACGGCGCGGCGCACGGAAGCACACCCGGCGCACCGGCCCGCACACCGCCTCGTACGACCGGCCCACCGTGCACCCGTGCCCCTCCGGGGGCGGACGGTCCGCACCCGCGCGGCAACGCGCGCTCAGACCGCTTCGTAGGCCAGTCCGTCGTAGGCCGCCGCGGCGCCCCCGCCGCAGGGCCGCGCCGCCTCGGATCCCTGGGCGCAGCGGTCGAGTTCGCACCAGATGCGTTTGCCCGCCCCTTCGGCGCTCCAGCCCCAGCGGTCGGCCAGGCCGTCGACGAGGGCGAGTCCGCGTCCCCCGGTCGACTCGCCGTTCACGCAGCGCGGCACCGGCGCCCGGTCGCTGCGGTCGGCCACCTCCAGACGGACGACGGCCTCCTCGGGCGCCTCCTCGGCCGCCTCCGCGACCGGCAGGGAGAGCCGCAGCACGGCCGGACAGCCGGTGTGCACCACGGCGTTGGTGACAAGCTCCGAGACGAGCAGGATCAGGGTCTCGGCCAGCGGTTCGTCGGCCCCTATACCGGACCCGGCCAGCCGGGAGCGGGCCCATCGCCGCGCCCGCCCCACCTCAGCGGGGTCGGGCCGGATCTCCAGCTGCACTTGAAGCACCTGCACCGCTCACACCATCCGAACCGGCGGACACTTGGACTCGCGCCTCACGAGGGCCACGATCGTAGCCATTTTCCGCATGGCTAGAACAACGGCCGGGACAGGGGTCACGGAACGTGAGTCCCTTGTGGGACAGCATGGTTGACGTACAGTCACGTCAACAAGCGCTTCGGGCATATTCCAGCGCGAAGGAGTACACGTGCGGCATACTGTGCGACCCCCGTCACAGGCGGCCGGGGAGGCGGCGTCGGCCGGCCCGGCCACGCGGCGAGCAACCGCAGGTACCGGGCGCGCAACCGCAGGTACCAGCGGAGACGGAGCCGCCTCGGGGGCGACTCCGTCGCGGTGCGTGCTCACAACGACTCGCATCTCACACAAGGTACCGGAGCGGACGTCCGACTCCGGGCCGTGACGAGTCACGCCGAGGACACGAACCGGTCCCGACGCTCCGTGATCACGGGAATGCCACAATCGGTGACATCCGCCGGGGGTGCGTCATTCGGGAACGGTGAAGTAGCGGGCGAAGGCCCGCACGATCTCCTCCTCGTCGATCCTGCCGTCGCCGTCGGTGTCCAGCGCGGCGGCGACGGAACGGGCGAGGTCCTCGGCGACACCGAGCACCATGAGCACCCGTGCGGTGTCCTCGACACCGACCGCTCCGCCGTCCCCGGTGCCGGCGACGGCGAGCGCCGCGTGCAGGAAGGGGCGGGCGATCTCGGCGAAGCGCTCCGGGTTGTCCCGCAGCCGCTTGACGGCGCCGTTCACGAACTCCTCGCGCGTGATGCGCTGATCGCCGTCCCGGTCCGCGATGCCCGCCATGCCCTGCCAGAACGCCTCGGCGCCGATGTACAGGGCCTGGCCCCGGTCGGAGCGGGCGGCGGTGCCGAACTCGGTGAGCAGCGCCTTGGCCGCTCCGCTGAAGTCCTGACGGTCGATGCAGCCGTTGCCGTCCTGGTCGAAGGTGGCGAACCGGGCCGCGATCCTGCGCTCGTACTCGCTGGTGACCATGTCTCTTTCAGGCCGCCTTAGGTCAGAGGGGTCGTCTCGCAGGGAGCGTACGTGGTCTGCGGGCGCCGGGTGGCCCCGATCCGGCCTCTGGACCAAGACCGGGGGAACAAGAGGACAACCGCGTGACACGTGTGAGCCGTTCCACGGCGGGCGCCGGCCAGGGAACGCGGCTCACGCCGACAGCGGACGGGAGTCCTCGTCGACGGCGGACGGGACGTCCGGGTGGATCTCGAAGAGGCGGCGGACGCCGAGAGCGCCGAGCACCTTGTTGACGTGGCTGCCGTCGGCGGCTCCCCGCGCGGGGAGGATCAGCCGCAGACTTCCCTGGCAGGAGCGCAGCAGCCGGCGGGAGGCGATAAGCACACCCACCCCGCTGGAGTCGCAGAACCACACCTCGGAGAGATCGAGGACGAGCCTGTGCCGGCCGTCGGCCACCACGTCGTGCACCCGCTGGCGCAGCACCGGGGACGTGACGAGGTCCAGCTCGCCCGACACCTGGAGCACGGCCCATGGGCCATGCTCCCGATCGGTCACTTTGAAGGTCACGACCACGCCCCTCACTCACCGAAACGGAAGCAGTACCTACGCTTCCTTGCAGCGCGGCTGCCCACCGGCCGTTCCCTGAAACACGGAGCGAGAAACGGTAACGGAACGGAAAGGGCTTGTTTTAGTCGCCTTCGATCCGATTCGATCGGTTCCGATCGACGCGGGAGGGGGCAGGCAGGTCCGGAACGCTCTCCGACGTGCCCGGGCGTCCCCTTACCACCTGGGGCTCTGCCGGGGGCGCACATTGCCACAAAGGGGCGTGCACGCTCGTTCGTGCCGACTACATTCATGAGGTCACCGGCCACACGCCGGCCCCGGGCACCGACCGGCCCGGGAGCCCGGGGCCCGGGAGGAACAGGGGGTGAAGCGCCGCATGCCGAAAAGGGACGTACCGCCCCGCTGGGACCGCACGATGCAGCAGCGGCTCGCCCGGGGGGAGGCAGCGGCCCTGGGTGAGCTCTACGACCGGTTCGCCTCCCTCGTCCATGGACTCGCCCACCGGGTCGTCGGCGACGAACACGCGGCCGACGCCCTCACCCGGGACGTCTTCGCCCACGTCTGGCAGCACCCGGACTCCTACGATCCCGGGGAGGGCCCGCTGCGCAGCTGGATCGCCGCGCTGACCAACCGGCTGGCCGTGCAGCGGCTGCGCACCACCGAGACCGCCGCACTCGCCCGGGGCGGCCCGGGCACCCCCGAGGATCTGGAGCGCAAGCTGCGGCACGCGTCGGTGGCCGCTCGCGCCGACTACATCGTCCAGTCCATGCCGACACCGCTGCGGGCCGCCCTGGAGCTGGCCTACTTCCAGCGCCGGGACTACCGCCAGACCGCCGTCGACCTGGGCGTCACCGACGACGAGGCCCGCCGCCGGCTCCGCCTGGGCCTGCAACTGCTGGCCACCGCGCATGACACCGAGGCCCCGGGCGCCCCGCCCGGAATCGGGGGCGCCGCGTGAGTGAGCACCGCCCCGGACCGTACGACGACGGACCCGGGTCACGCGACGACGAGCGGTCCGGTGAGCAAGCCGAACAGCGGGCCGGGAAGCCGACCGAGGAGCGAGCCGAGGAACAGGCCGGGAAGCCAGCCGAGGAACAGGCCGAGGAGCGAGCCGAGGAACAGGCCGAGGAGCGAGCCGAGGAACAGGCCGGGAAGCCAGCCGAGGAACAGGCCGGGAAGCCAGCCGAGGAACGGGCCGGGAAGCCGGCCGAGGAGCGGTACGAGTGGTCGGCCGTCGGGACGCCCGGCGCAAACGGGGCGGACGGTACGCCCCCGGAGCCGGCCCACCACGTGCTGAAATCGCTGCTGGGCGCCTGGGCGCTGGCCGCCTGCGGGCAAGCCGAGGCGGAGGCCGTCGAGGAGCACCTCGGTGCCTGCGGGTCCTGCGCGGACGAGGCACTACGGCTGCGGGAGGCGGTCGGCCTGCTCCACCGGCCCGAGAACCTCGACCTCGACCCGGGACTGCGCACCCGCGTCCTGGACTCCTGCCTGGAGCGACGCCCGCCGCGCCTCCCCGTACCCGAATGGGCCACCGCCTACGACGCCGAGACCGCGCGTCTGGACGCGCTGCTGCAGGACTTCGGGGACACCGAGTGGCAGGCGCCGGTGCGGCTGCGCTGGTACGAGGCGGACGAGGCGAGCAGCCGCCGCACCACCGTCGCCGGGGTGATCGCGCATCTGCTGACGGTCGACGGTCTGGTCGCGGTCGCCCTCGGCCTGGACGACCCGCTCGGCGACGCGACGGCCGACCGGCCCACCCCGTCGGACCGCACCGAGGCCTACTGGCGGACCGCCCACCACCCGCCCACCCGCTCCGTCCGTGCCCCCTGGCGGGAGCAGAGCCACGCACTCGTGCGGACGGTGTCCTTCACGGGCGGCCGCACCGGACGGACGACGGTTCCGTACGGCGACTTCGAACTGCCGCTGCACGACGCGATGCTGGACCGGGCCTTCGAGTGCTGGGTGCACGCGGAGGACATCGCCGAGGCCGTCGACTACCCCTACGAACCGCCCTCCGGCCGGCATCTGCACCGCATGGTCGACCTGGCCGCGCGGATGCTCCCGGCCGTGTTGGAGCACCGCAGGCTGCACGGTCTCGCCTCTCCCGTCGAGCGGCGGCTGGTCGCCGCCGGGGAACCGGGACGCAGCCTGCGGCTGGAGATCGAGGGATCCGGCGGCGGGGAGTGGCTGATCCCGCTGGACTCCCCCGCGGCGAAGGGCTCCGCCGACCACGAGGTGGCGCATGTCGCGCTGGACGGCGCGGAGTTCTGCCGTCTCGCGGCCGGGCATGTGCCGCCGCGGGAGGCTGCCGTCGGGCAGGAGGGGGATCGTGCGGCGATCAGTGACGTGCTGTTCGCTGCCGCGAGCCTGAGCAGGATGTAGCGCGGGGTGCGGTGGGGTGTGAGGCGAGTGCGCGGGATGTGAGGGCTGGTTGCGGTGCGTGGGCGGCTGCGGGTGGGTGGGGGTTGTTCGCGCAGTTCCCCGCGCCCCTGAGGGTGCGTCCACTGCGCCTGCTCAAGGGGCGCGGGGAACTGCGCGATCGGCCGCCGACGGCCCGCGGCCGCCTGCGGGACCGAACCCCGGGCGTTCCTAGGCGAACACCACCGTCCGGCGGCCGTTCAGCAGGATCCGCCGCTCCGCATGCCACTTCACCGCCCGCGCCAGCGCCCCGCACTCCACGTCGCGGCCGATGGCGACGAGCCCCTCGGGGGTGACGTCGTGGCCCACCCGCTCGACCTCCTGCTCGATGATGGGGCCCTCGTCGAGGTCGGCGGTCACATAGTGCGCGGTGGCGCCGATGAGCTTCACACCCCGCGCGTGTGCCTGGTGGTAGGGCTTCGCGCCCTTGAAGCTCGGCAGGAAGGAGTGGTGGATGTTGATGATCCGGCCGGAGAGCTGCTTGCACAGGTCGTCCGAGAGGACCTGCATGTAGCGGGCGAGGACGACGAGTTCGACGTTCTCCTCGCGCACGATCTCCAGCAGCCTGGCCTCGGCCTCCGGCTTGCCGTCCTTCGGCACGGGGATGTGGTGGAAGGGGACGTCGTACGACGACACCAGCTCGGCGAAATCGGTGTGATTGGACACCACGCCGGCGATCTCCACGGGCAGCGCGCCGGTCCGGGCGCGGAACAGCAGGTCGTTCAGACAGTGCCCGAACCTGCTGACCATGAGCAGGATGCGCATCTTCTCGTCGGCCCGGTTGATCTGCCAGTCCATCCGGAAGGCGTCGCCGATCGCCGCGAAGCTCGCCCGCAGCTTCTCCACGGTCACCGGCGCTTCGGCGGAGAAGTGGACGCGCATGAAGAACAGTCCCGTGTCGTGGTCACCGAACTGCTGGCTGTCCTCGATGTTGCAGCCGGTCATGAACAGGTAGCTGGACACGGCGTGCACGATGCCCTGCTTGTCGGGGCAGAACAGGGTGAGGACGTACTGGTCGGCCGGGGCCGCGGCTCGGGTGGACTGCTCGCTCATGCCAAAAAGGGTCCCATACGCGGGGCCCCGACCGGCCGGCCGTTCCGCTACGCGGACCGCGTCAGGATGTGCAGCACCTCGAGGGTGCTCGGCGGGCCGTCGGGGTCCTCGCCGTCGCTGGTCGCCATCCGCACATGGGCGTCCCGCGCGGCCCGCACGGCGTCCGGCCATCCCTCGTTCTCGAGATAGGCGGTCACCGGGGCGTCCGGCCCTACCTGGTGCATGATCCGCAGCACGCGCAGCACCGCGGTGTCGACGAGCGCCGCCTCCTGGGAGTCGCGGAAGATCGTGCCGACGTACTTCTCGGCGGACCAGCTGTCCAGCCAGGTGTCCTCGACCAGCCGGTAGACGGCGTCGGTGACGTCCCCGTAGCCGGGCACGCCGGCCAGCCAGACGTCCCGCTGGAAGCCGGGGTCGGAGAGCATGTGCAGCGCGGAGCGCACATTGCTGCGCCAGCGCCACCATGGCATGTCGTTGAGTGGCATGCCGCCCATGGTGGAGGAGCGACGGCCGCGACGGGAAGAGTTCTCCGAACCTTGCACGGTCGTCGATCGTACGTTTCCGCGCATCGGGGGTGGCACGGGACCCCGTAATTCACCTCCGCGTCACCGTCCGTTGACCAAGGGTCACGCCGGGGTTGGCCGGGTGGCGGAATCGTGCGGAGGCATGACCGGCAGGCGACAGACCCGCAGCACCTTCCACCCCCGCCTCCTCACCCGGCCCGTCAGAGCCGGCGCCCTGATCGCCGGCACGCTGCTGGCGTGCGCGTCGCTCACCACCGGGTGCGGTGTCGTCACCGGTGCCACGGGGGGCTCCGGGGACGACACCATCACCGTGATGACATGGGCGCCCGAGGACACCGGCGCCACGGACAAGCCCGGAATGCCCGCGTTCGCCGAGGCCTACGCCCGGTGGATCAACTCCCGGGGCGGTATCGACGGCCGCCGGCTCTCCGTGCTGACCTGCAACGAGCAGAACGACGCCACGGCCGCCGCGCGGTGCGCCCGGCGCGCGGTCGAGGAGAAGGCCGTCGCGGTCGTGGGCTCCTACAGCCAGCACGCCGACACCTTCCTGCCCACCCTGGAGACCGCAGGCATCCCGTACATCGGCGGCTACGGCATCACCAACGACGAGTTCACCAGTCCCCTGTCCTACCCCGTCAACGGCGGCCAGCCGGCGCTGCTGGCCGGTCTCGGCCGCACCCTCGCCGACAGCTGCGGACCGGTCGCCCTGATCCGGCCCGACACCATCGCGGGCGACCAGCTGCCCCCGCTGCTCGACTCGGGCCTGAAGGCGGGCGGGCACGACGCCGTCGGCGACCAGCGCGCCGCGGAGGCCGCCACCTCGTACGAAGGTCAGACGAAGCAGGCCCTGGAGCATGCCGCCGCCGACGCCGAGGAACCGGGCTGTGTCGTGCCCGCGCTCGGCGATCGCACCGGCACCTTCATGGACTCCTTCCGGCGGGCCCGCGGCGACTACCCCGAGGTGCGCACCGCGACCGTGCTCGGCAGCGTCGACCAGTCGGCCATCGACGCCTCCGGTGGGGCGTCGGGGCCGTACGAGGGGTCGTACGTCACCGGCTGGTACCCGGCGGCGAGCGATGCCCGCTGGGACGCGATGAAGGAAGTGATCAAGGAGGAGGCGTTCGGCGACAACCGGATCGACGCGGCGGACGCCGGGGTGCAGACCACCTGGATCGCCTACACCGTGTTCCGGCAGGTCGTGGAGTCCCTCGACGGCGAGGTGACCGCCGACACGGTGAGCGGGGCGCTGGACGGCGGGCTGAAGGTCACCACGGGCGACCTCACCCCGACCCTGCGCTGGCGGTTCCAGGACGAACTGGCCGCCGTCGGCTTCCCGCGTCTGGTCAACGCGAACGTGACCCTCCAGGTGGTCGAGAAGGGCCGGCTGGTCGCCGCCCGCGAGGGCTTCACCGATGTGACGCAGACCCTGCGGGACGCGGACCTGTAGCCGGCCGGCGTTCCCCGGCGTCCGGCATCCGGCGTCTGACCCGGGACCGGGCATCGGGCACAGGTGCCGATGTCCGGGCTCGGGGCTCCGGGCTCGGGGCTCCGGGCTCGGGGCTCGGGGCTCCGGGCTTCGGGCTTCGGGCTTCGGGCTTCGGGCTTCGGTCAGAGCTGGGTCGGCTGGCGTTCGGTCAGGCCGTACTTCCTGGCGATCTCGTTCCAGAGGCCGGACGCCTTGCCCTTCTCGGCGGTCGCGGTGCCGCTCTCCCGGTTGCCGGCCTCGGTCTCCTTGGTCGTCCGGGCCTGGCCCTTCTTGCAGCCCTTCTTGCTGGCGACCTGGTCGGCCCAGGCGGCGTAGTGGTTGTCGGCCGACTCCGATGCCCGCCAGGCCTTGGTGAGCGCGGCGGTGAGCTCCTGCTGGTTCGGCAGTTTGTCCACCGCCAGGCCGGCGAGGTCGGTCACCAGCTTGCTGCGCTGCCCGGCCGCCTCCCGCAGGTCCTTGGCCGCCTGCCCCAGGTTGCGGCAGGCCTTCACATCGGCCACCGCGTTGATCACGGCGGTCCGGCTGTCGCCGCTGTCGGCCAGCAGCTTGTCCAGCTCGACGGCCTGCTCACGGGCCGGGTCGACGGACGGCGAGGGGGAGGATTCCCCTTGGGTGGCGGACGCGCCGGCGGCCACCGTCTGGTTGTCACCGCTGTCCTCGTCGCCCCCGCTGCCGAGCAGGGCCCCGGCGCCGACGCCGAGGATGGCGATACCGACACCGATCGCCGCGATGACCGGCACGCGGGAACCGGTGCGGCCCCCGCCGCGGCCGCCCCGGCCACCGCCGGCCGGGCCGGCGGGCCCGGCGGGGTGCGCTGTGGGCGCGGTGGGCGCGGGCCTGCCGTACTCCACGCGCGGGAGCTGCTGGGTGGAACCGGCCGGGCCCGCGTCGTTGCGGAAGAGGTTGTCGAACTCGGCGGGCGGCTGCCGGTTGCCGTCACCGGCCGGCGGGGCCGGTGCGCCGTAGGGCTGCCCGGAGGGCGGGTCGGCGACGGGGGCGATGTACTGGGTGGCCTCGGCGTCGGGGCCACCGGCGGGCGGCAGGTGGGTGGCGCCGGGCGCGTTCTGCTGAGGGAGGCCGAGGTACCGGGTCTCCTCGGTGCTGTGCGCGGCGGGCATCTCGGGCGGCAGCGCGCCCGGGCCCACCGGGGGTATGAACTGCGTCGCCCCCTCGTCGGCACCGCCCGCGGGCACCGGCGGCAGGAACTGGGTGGCCCCCTCGGCGGCACCGCCCCCGGGCACCGGCGGCAGGAACTGGGTGGCCCCTTCCGATCCGTCGGGCACGGCGGGCGGTACGGGTCCGCCACCGGCCGGGGAGGTGCCGTACGCCGCGTGGGCGGGGGCGCCGTAGGCGGAGCCGTACGGGTCGGCGGTGCCCTCCGCACCCGGGTGGCCGCCGTAGCCGCCGCCGGGGTGGGCGTCCGGTGCGGCACCGTAGGGCGAGGGCGCGGTGTTTCCGCCGCCGTGAGCGCCGTGAGCGCCGTACCCGCCCGCACTGCCGTGCGAACCCGGCAAGCCGCTGTCCGCACCCGGGTGGCCGCCGTAGCCGCCGCCGGGGTGGGCGTCCGGCGCGCCGCCGTAGGGCGAGGGCGCGGTGTTTCCGCCGCCGTAGCCGTCGCCGTAGCCGGGGGACGCGGGCCGGGCGCCCTCGGGGGGCAGCGGGCCGGGGCCCTGGCCGCCCCAGGAGGGCTGTTCCGGCGTGCCCCAGCTGCCATCGGGCGGGGACTGCCGGTCCGGGCCCGACGGCGGACCCGCGTCCTGCCCGCCGGGGCCCCACGGTGTGCCCCAGGTCTGACCGCCGGGTGGGGCCGAGGCGGGGAAGCCGCCGACGGGGGGCCGGGCGTCCGCGCTGCCGCCGGGGGCGACCGGTCCGCCCGTCATGCCGGGCAGCAGGGGCTCACCGCCGTCGGAGGGCAGCACGATGCCTTCGCGCGCTGGGCGCGCCGAGGGCTCCTCGCCCTGTCCACTCTGCGTCACCGGGACTCCTACCAATGGGGGACCTTGTGGATCGTCGGCTCACGCTACCGGGTCCCCGGAGCCCGGTGCCACGCGCACAGGACCTGACCTCCTGCCCTGTGAGCGTGGTAACAAAACCGGGTCACTCCCCGTCGATTACGTCACCTCTTCCTCATCTCGCCGCCCGGTGACCGGCGTCACGCCGCCGCCTGGAGTTCCATGCGCGCCCCGAACTCCCGTACCACCGGCTCCTCCCGGTAGGGCTCGAGCCGCTGTTGGAGGTCCTCCAGGTACTCGGCGCCCCGGTTGGAACGCAGTCCGCCCAGAAGTCCCGCCGCCTTCAGGCCCGTACTGCAGGCCTGTTCGATCTCGCGCTGCTGCACCTGCGCGGTGGCCAGCAGCACATAGCCGATCGCCCGCCGCCGGGCCCGCGACTCGGGATGTCCCTCCAGCGACTGGCGGGCGCACCGCGCGGCGGCCTCGGCCTGGCCGAGGTCCCGGTGACAGTGCGCCAACTCGTCGGCCAGGTAGGCCTCGTCGAAGTGGGCGATCCACGCCGGGTCGTCACCGGAGGCCGGATCGGCGGCCTCCATGGCGCGCACGGCGCGCCCCGCCGCCGCCTGCGCGGCGTGCGCGTCCCCCATCAGTGCGTGCCCGCGCGCCTCCGCCGCGAGGAACATCGACTCCGCGCGGGGCGTCACCCGCCCCCGCGCGCCCTCCTGCGCCGCGCGCGCCAACTGCGCGATCTCGCGCGGGTTTCCGAGCTGTGCGGCGAGATGGCTCATGGAGGCGGCGAGCACATACCCGCCGTAGCCGCGGTCCCCGGCCGCCTGTGCCAGCCGCAGCGCCTGGATGTAGTAGCGCTGGGCGAGGCCCGGCTGCCCGGTGTCGACGGCCATGTACCCGGCGAGTTCGGTCAGTCGGGCCACCGCCGCGAACAGGTCCCGGCCCACCGCCTCGCGGTACGAACCCGCCAGCATCCCCGAGACGACACTGTTGAGGTAGTGCACCACGACCGGGCGCACATGCCCGCTGCCGTACTGGTGGTCCAGGTCGACCAGGGCCTGCGTCATGGACCGTACGGCGCCCACGTCGGACTGCCCCACGCGCGGACCGGCGGAGCGCGCCACCTGCCCGTCGGGGGCGGAGATCAGCCAGTCCCGGCTCGGTTCCACCAGCGCGGAGGAGGCGACGGACGAGCCGGACAGGAAGTCCCGCCGCCCCACGTCGCTACGCCACAGCTCGCAGACCTGCTCTATGGCCCCCAGCACCGTCGGCGAGAACTGGAGACCGACCCCCGACGCGAGGTTCTTGCCGTTGGCCATGCCGATCTCGTCGATCGTGACCGTACGGCCCAGTTTGCGGCCCAGGGCCTCCGCGATGATCGCCGGTGCCCGGCCCCTCGGCTGCTGCCCGCGCAGCCAGCGCGCCACCGACGTCTTGTCGTAGCGCAGATCGAGGCCGTGCTCGGCGCCGCACATGTTGACCCTGCGGGCCAGCCCGGCGTTGGAGCACCCGGCTTCCTGGATGAGCGCCTGCAGCCGTTCGTTCGGCTGCCGCGCGACGAGAGGCCTTGCGGCCATGGCGTACCCCCTGAGGCTGCGGTGCCTGCCCACGCACCGGGTTGACGTTCTTCCGCGGCCGTACTTCTCACGTCCCGGTCAGAAGAACCGGCCGTGAAGATCAATGCCCCGCCGATGTGCCGACAATGCGAGGCATGTGAGGATTGCCGGGGTAACGGCGGTTGCCGGCCCCCCTCGTGGTTACCCACCCGCACCGGCGGATCCCCCTGCGCGCCCCCACGGATGCACCCATGCGCCCCGAGCGGGGAAACGGTGCTCCTCCCCCGCGCACGCGACCTGGCGTAACCCCTGGTGACAGCCGTAGTTGTGCTCATCGTGGAAAAGACGATCGCGGGCACCGACGCCGTACAGATCCCGAAGCAGCGCGGGGAATCGCTGCTGGACGCCGCAGTGCGCTACGCGGAGGAGCGGCACTGGGACGTGGTCCCGGGCACCTGGCTGGAGGCCTCGGACGGGGTGCGGGCCTGCTCGTGCGGTGACGCGGAGTGCCCCGCACCCGGCGCGCACCCGGCCCAGCCGGACTGGGTGGCCCTGGCGACCGGCAGCGCCACCGCGGTCCGGCGGATGTGGGAGCGACAGCCGGCCGCCTCGGTCCTGCTGCCCACCGGGCGGACGTTCGACGCGGTCTCCGTTCCGGAGACGGCCGGGTTCCTGGCGCTCGCGCGGATGGAGCGGATGGGGCTGACGCCGGGACCGGTCACGCTGACGCCGGACCGGCGGACGGAGTTCTTCGTGCTGCCGGGGGCGGCGACGAAGGTACCGGGGCTGCTGCGCGGGCTGGGGTGGTCGTTGTCGTCGATCGACCTGACGGTGCGGGGGGAGGGCGACTTCGTGGCCGGGCCTCCGACACGGGTCGGGTGCCGGGGGGCTGTGCAGTGGGTCCGCCGGCCGACGTCGGCGAACCGGTGGCTGCCGGATGTGGAGGAGCTGATCCCGCCGTTGGCCTATGCGTGCGGCCGGGACCGGTAACGGGCCTTTCTCCTGCGGGGCTTGCGACGTACGGGCGCCCTCGCCGTCACCGGTCGCGTCCGCGTGTCGGCTCGGCCCCTTGCCCCTACGGCGCCCCGCGCCCCCGAAGACCCCCGACCGCCGCGGCTCGCAACCCGCAGCCCGCCGCCCGGCACGGGACAGACCGCACCGCCCGCCGACAGGCTCTGTGACCGCGGCCCGGGCAGGTCCTGAGGCCGTGACGGGCGAAGCCGAGACCTGCAGCGCGGCATTGGGCTGAGCCCGCCCGCGGGCCAGGGTCGGCCCGTGGGTGGCGAGGGGCGGACGACGTGGCGGTACGACCCCGCGGTGCGTGGTCCGGCGGTCGCCGCGTGATGCGGCTCAGGTGCCGCTGACGCTGTCCAGGAAGGGTTCGATCGCGGTCAGCCAGGCCTCCGGCTGGTCGTAGTGGACGAGGTGGCCCGCGTCGGGGACCTCGGCGTACTGGCCGTGGGGCAGGACGCGGACCATCTCCTGGGCCTCCGCCCGGCCCAGTTCCCCGTCGAGGCCGCGGACCACCAGGGCGGGGCACCGCACCTGGGCCAGCTCCTCCCAGTGGGCGTCGAACACCCAGGTCTCGCGGGAACGGAGCATCTGGTCCGGGTCGAAGACGGGCCGCCAGCCGTCGGGGGACTCGGCCATCACCTCGGCATAGAACTCGCCGCGGGCGGGGTTGGGGCGCTCCACCCAGGGGTCGTCCTCGCCGAACCACTTGCGTACGTCGGCGAGCGTGGCGAAGGGGAGCGGCCATGCCTTGAACCACTCGGCCCACTCGCGCTGCGAGGCGGCTCCGAGCGCGGAGGCCCGCATGTCGCAGATGATCAGACCGCGCACCAGGTCGGGGCGTTTCGCGGCGAGTTGCCAGGCAGTCAGCGCGCCCATCGCGTGGCCGATGAGGACGGTGGGGCCGAGGCCGAGCTGGTCGAGGGCGGCCTCGGCGTCGTCGACGTAGGCGTCGCGGGTGAAGGATGCCTGCGAGGGCTTGTCGCTGCGGCCGTGACCGCGCTGGTCGAGGGCGACGGCCCGGTACCGCGCGGAGAGCCGGCGGGCGGTGGACGCCCAGTGCGAGGCGCGGCCCATCAGTCCGTGCAGTAACAGCACACCGGGCCCGTTCCGCGTGCTGTCCTCCGCCGGGTCGGCCCCGTCCTTGGGCGGGTCGCCGAACTCCCAGGCGGCGAGCCGTACGCCGTCCGCCCCGGTCACGTCGATACGTCGCGCCATGATCCTGGCACCCCCCAAGCTCGCTGCCTGCCCACTGCCTGTGTGCCCCACTGCCTGCCCCGCCGCCCGTGTGCCCACTGCCCGTGTCCCGGCCTGTCCGCTGCCACTCTGCACGCAGGTTATCGAAAATGCATTCGAAAACGCCTTCTTGCCCGGCAACACCCCTCGTTCGAGTGACCCCCGGCGAGGATTGATCGCCGTGGCCCGGGGGAGATCTTCAGCGGGAGGCGGACCGCTCGGGGAAACCGGTCCGAGGGGAATGACCCTGAGAGCTCGGGGCTCCGGGTCAGCACAGGGGAGGACAGGCCCCGGCGCCCCAAGGCGCCGGGGCTCCTCACGTGGTCACGGCACACCGTCCCGCCCCTCCCCGGCCGGGACGACATCGCTGTCGGGCCGGCCAAGAGCCCCTCAGGTCATATGCCCCACGCGACAGCGTGGCACGCGATTCCGGCGAGCGCTGCAATTCCACGCAACGGACGGTCGATTCGGCGCGTTCCCACCCGCGGTCAGGGCTTGGCGACGAACACGTGGGACGCCACATCCGTCTCGAGCTCGGCCGCCTCACCGCCGCTGCCCACCAGCACCCCGCCGGCCGACTCCGTCACGCTCACCACCGAACCGGGCTGCACACCCGCCCGGCGCAGCGTGTACATCAGCTGCGCGTCCGTCTGGATCGGCTCGCCGATCCGCCGCACCACGACCGTCTTGCCCTCGCTGCCCGGGTCGAGATCGGCCAGCGACACCATGCCCTCGTCCAGGAACGGGTCGGCACCGTCCTTCTCGCCCAGCTCCTCCAGGCCCGGGATCGGGTTGCCGTACGGCGACTCGGTCGGGTGCCTCAGCAGCTCCAGCACGCGGCGCTCGACGGCCTCGCTCATCACGTGCTCCCAGCGGCACGCCTCGGCGTGCACCTGCTCCCACTCCAGGCCGATCACGTCGACCAGCAGGCACTCCGCGAGGCGGTGCTTGCGCATCACCCGCGTGGCGAGCCTGCGGCCCTCCTCCGTGAACTCCAGGTGCCGGTCGGGGGCGACGGAGACCAGGCCGTCGCGCTCCATGCGCGCCACCGTCTGGCTGACCGTCGGCCCGCTCTGGTCGAGCCGCTCGGCGATCCGGGCGCGCATGGGGACCACACCTTCCTCCTCCAGCTCGAGGATGGTGCGGAGATACATCTCCGTGGTGTCGATCAGTCCGGACATACATGCCCCTCGATGAGATCTGCGGATTGCTCTGCCGGAGGCTGGACTGCTCACCGGCGCGTGCGCTGGCCCAGGGCTCAATTCTGACGCATGCGGCTGACAACCGTGCCGCACAGCGCAAACGAGGGCTGCGGAACCAGGGAACCGGGCTGCCGGCGCCGCGTATTGACACGGCACTGGTCCAGACCGCACGGTGATCCGCGACACTTCACCCGCGAAGGGAACGCCGCATGAGCGACCGCACGCCGGCCGACCGGTTCCTCGACGCCGCGATCGGCCTGCTGGAGCGGATCCGCGACGAGGAGGCCGAGTCCGTGGCGGCCGCCGGCACGCTGCTCGCCGACACGGTCGCGGACGGCGGCCGGCTCTTCGCCTTCGGCGCCGGGCACTCCTCGCTCGCCGCACAGGACCTCGTCTACCGCGCGGGGGGACTCGCGCTGATGAACCTGCTCGCCGTGCCCGGGGTCGTCGGCATCGACGTGATGCCGGCGACGCTGGGCTCCGCGCTGGAGCGCGTCGACGGGCTCGCGAGCGTCGTGCTCGAGTCCTCGCCCCTCCGCACGGGCGACGCGCTGGTGATCATCTCGCTGTCCGGGCGCAACGCGCTGCCCGTGGAGATGGCCATGAAGGCCCGCGAGCTGGGTGTGCGGGTCATCGGCGTGACGTCGGTGGCGTACGCGACGCGGACGTCGTCCCGGCACTCCTCCGGAACGTTCCTGAAGGACCACTGCGACCTCGTGCTGGACTCCGGGATCGGGGTCGGTGACGCGGAGCTGACGCACGACCGCGTTCCCGCGCCCTTCGCTCCCGCGTCGACGGTGGTGACCACGGCGCTGCTGCAGGCCGTCATGGCGACGGCGGCGTCGGTGCTCGCGGAGCGGGGCATCGATCCCCCGCTGCTGCGTTCCGGCAACGTGGACGGCGGGCACGAGTGGAACGCGCGCGTCTTCGAGGAGTACGCCGACCGCATCTTCTACCGCCGGTGATCCCGCCCCCGCCGCCCCTTCCCGACCCGACCCGGGACTCCGCCCCGGACCCCGCGCCCTCGGCGGGGGGCGGGACCAGGGGCCTGTTGCGAGAGTGACGCCTGCCGTGCGGCGGGCGTCACGCACGCTCGTCTCGCCGGGCGGAAGCCCGGGCGCGCCCCGCCGGAGGCTGCCTTCCGGCCGGCACCCCGGGAGCAGGCACCGGACGCCGCACCGCCCCGCTCCGGTTTCCGGCCCGCATGCTCGGCGCACCGGACGAAAGCCCGCGCCCCGCCGGAGGCCTTCCGCCCGGCACGCCGGGAGCACGCACCGGACGCCGCGCCGCCCCCTCCGGGCGCCGACGGCCCGTGCGCGACAGGCTCTAGCGGTCGGAGTCCACGAGGCCCGCCAGGTCCAGTGCCGTGGCGATCCGGACCGCCACGTCCTCCGCGTACATGGCGTCGGACCGCTCGAACGCGTGTCGCCCCGCCCCCCGCAGAAACGTCACGGCACCGAGCGTCCGCCCCCGGCAGCGCAGCACGGTGCACAGCGCGTGCACCGCGTCCGCCGGCCACTGCCGCGCCAGCGCCCAGGCCCGCGCGTCCTCCGCGGACATGGCCCCCGCCCCGGCCCGCACGGACCCGGCCCGCTCCACGCACTGCACCGCCGGATGCCCCTCCCCGTACCGCACCGGCAGTCCCGCCCGTCCGTCGATCCTGCTCGGCCCCGGCGCGCCGGACGGTGTGGCGGCGATCCGCACCAGCCGCACGGGCTCGGCGTCCCCGGGGCACTCGGCCACGCGGTCGATCAGCGCATGATCGGCGAATCCGGCGAGCGCGAAGTCGAGGTGGACCGTGGCCGCCTCCGCCGGGTCCTCGCACTCCGCCGCCGCGCGCGCCGCGCGGTGCAGCTGCTGCGCGCGGAACCGCAGCAGCGACGCCTCCTGCTCCACCTGCCGCGACTCGGTCACGTCCTGGAACAGCCAGCCCACCCCGAGCGGCACCGGTTCCTCCGCCAGCGGTGACGCCAGCCGCACGAACCCGCTGCGCCAGCACCGCCGCCGCTCGCCCTCCGGCGTGCGCACGCTCACCCACAGCTCGGCCGGCGCGGGCGGCGTGCCCTCGGCGAGGACATGGGCGAGCGCGCTCTCCAGTTCCTCCACGCCCTGCACCAGCAGTTCCCCGAGCGGCCGCCCGAGTACGGACGTACGCCCCGCGCCCAGGGCCCGCGCGGCGTGCGCGTTCACCACCGCGGGCCGCAGGTCGGCGTCGACCAGGACGACGCCCCAGCTGGCGTCCTCCAACAGTGCCTCGCTCAGCGCGATCGACCGCTCCAGGTCGATCTGTGCGTGCACCTCGCTGAACGCGCAGTACACCCCGGCCGGCTTCCCGTCCGGTCCGCGCACGGCCGCGGACTGCGTCCGCACCAGGACCCGGCCGCCGTCCTTGGTCAGCAGCGCGAACTCGTTGACCTGCCGGCCCGGCGCGTCCATGGCCGACATCAGCCGCGCCTCGACCTCCTCGGCGTCCGCGCTGCGCACGGCCCACCCGGCGAACCCGGTCCGGCCCACGGCCTCGTCCGCGCTCCAGCCGAGGATCCGTTCCGCCTCGCGATTCCAGTGCGTGACCGTCCCGGCCGCGTCGAAGGCGCACAGGGCGGCGTCCATGCCGTCGAGCAGCGCGGCGAGGAGATCGGAACCGTCCGACCCCTCCCGCGCGGGCTCGGGCTCCTCCGGCCCCAGCTCGTCGGTGGTCCCACTACGCCGGGATGCACTCACCTGGACCCCCTGCAGGCTGCGTCCGCACGTACGGCACGACGGTTCGCTCACTGGCAATCATTCAACTTGAACGTGACTCAGCGCACACCGGGTTCCCGCAAGATTGAGAAAATCGTTGTACACCGCCTCTGTTCTCCAGCCGGTACCGCCCACTGCGCTCGCGCACCTCCCCCGGGGTCGTCGCGGCGGAAAGAGGGGGCCGGGAAAAAAAGTGGTTGATTCGCCGGCGATCGGTTCTTAGTGTGGCGGTACTTCGGAAAGGAGGTGGTTCGGCAGATGTATGCAGACCGGACGGAAGAGGTGGCTGTGGGCTAGCGGCCCGCCGCCGTACTCGGTTCGGCGCCGGACCCGCGTGTGCGTGATGCACGCAGCCGGCCGAATCCAACGCAGTCACCCGACCCGCGAGTCGCCGGTAACGTCCGGCCGGCTCCTCCCCAGGGAGGAACCTGACTCGCGGGTCGTTTGCGTGGTCGCGGACTTGCCGTGGCCGCCGGCTTCCCGGCTCAGCGGGCGATGTCCGCGTAGCCCTCGACCTCGCGCGGATCGCGGGTGCCCGGCCCGACATAGCGGGCCGAGGGGCGGACCAGGCGGCCGGTGCGCTTCTGCTCCAGGATGTGGGCCGACCAGCCCGCCGTGCGGGCGCAGGTGAACATCGACGTGAACATGTGTGCCGGGACCTCGGCGAAGTCCAGCACGATCGCCGCCCAGAACTCGACGTTGGTGGCGAGCACCCGGTCGGGCCGGCGGGCGTGCAGCTCGGCCAGGGCGGCCTTCTCCAGGGCCTCGGCGACCTGGAAGCGCGGGGCGCCCAGCTCACGGGCGGTGCGGCGCAGGACGCGGGCGCGGGGGTCCTCCGCCCGGTAGACGCGGTGCCCGAAGCCCATCAGACGCTCGCCCCGGTCGAGGGCCTGCTTGACGTACGCCTCGGCGTCCCCGGTGCGCTCGATCTCCTCGATCATGTGCAGCACGCGCGAGGGCGCGCCGCCGTGCAGCGGGCCGGACATGGCGCCCACGGCTCCGGAGAGAGCCGCCGCGACGTCCGCGCCGGTCGAGGCGATGACCCGCGCGGTGAACGTGGAGGCGTTCATCCCGTGTTCGGCGGCCGACGTCCAGTACGCGTCGACGGCGGCGACGTGCTTGGGGTCGGGTTCGCCGCGCCAGCGGATCATGAAGCGTTCGACGACGGAGTCGGCCTTGTCTATCTCGCGCTGCGGCACCATGGGCAGGCCCTGGCCGCGCGCGGACTGGGCGACGTAGGACAGCGCCATGACGGCGGCGCGCGCGAGGTCGTCGCGGGCCTGCTCGGCATCGATGTCGAGAAGCGGTTTGAGCCCCCATACGGGGGCCAGCATGGCGAGCGCGGACTGCACGTCGACGCGGATGTCACCGGAGTGCACGGGGATCGGGAACGGCTCCGCGGGCGGCAGCCCGGGGTTGAACGCCCCGTCGACGAGCAGCCCCCAGACATTGCCGAAGGAGACGTGCCCGACCAGATCCTCGATGTCGACGCCCCGGTATCGGAGGGCGCCGCCCTCCTTGTCCGGTTCGGCGATCTCCGTCTCGAACGCGACGACTCCTTCGAGCCCGGGTACGAAGTCGGACATCTGGCGGCTCCTTGTGAGATGGGTGACAGATGGTGTTGTGGGTGGGACGACCATGTGTCGGTCCGGACGGCGCGACCGGATGCGTCCGGTGGATCCGCGGTCACCCTGCGTGGACTCACGGTCCGGGACGTCATCCCTGTGATGCCCGGCTGGTGGTCACCCAACCGGATCAGTGCCAGCACGATATCCCTGAGTGCCATCTTTGGGGAGGGTCCGCGGCACTCAGTGCCATCACGTGACGTACGCCACCACCCGCGGCTGCCGCGCTCATGGGGCAGGATGACGGCGTGACCGACCGAGACGCTCCGCCCTTCGATCTCGCCGCGATGCGCAAGCACTACCGGAGAGAAGGGCTCTCCGAGACCGACCTGGCCGCCACGCCTGTCGAGCAGTTCGCGCGCTGGTTCAAACAGGCCGCGACGGACGGCGGCCTGTTCGAGCCGAACGCCGTGATCGTCTCGACGGCCGACGCGGAGGGACGGCCCAGCTCACGCACGGTCCTGCTGAAGCACTTCGACGACGACGGGTTCGTCTTCTACACGAACTACGACTCCCGCAAGGGCCGTGACCTGGCGGAGAACCCGCACATCTCACTGCTGTTCCCCTGGCTCCCGATGGAACGGCAGGTCATCGTCACCGGTACCGCGCGCCGCACCGGCCGGGACGAGACGGCCGCCTACTTCCGCACCCGCCCGCACGGCTCCCAGCTGGGCGCATGGGCCAGCGCCCAGTCCTCGGTGATCGTCGGCCGCGCGGAGCTCGACGCGTCGTACGCCGGGCTCGCGGCCCGCTACCCGGAGGGCGAGCAGGTACCGGTCCCGCCCCACTGGGGCGGATTCCGGGTGACCCCGCGCACGGTGGAGTTCTGGCAGGGCCGTGAGAACCGCCTGCACGACCGCCTGCGGTACGTCGCGGAGACGGACGGGGGCTGGCGGGTGGAGCGGCTGAGCCCATGACCGGGCGGGAGTCCCGCCGGCGGCACGAGGAGGCCGGGCAGCCGACGGTGACGGCTCCCTCGTCGTACCGGGCCCGCACAGCGGCGGCTCCCTCGTCGCACCGGGCCCGTACGGCGGCGGCTCCCCCGTCACACCGGACCCGTACGGCGCGGGTGAAGCGCTCCCAGGGCGCGTCGAGTCCGGCGATTACCCGTGGGACGTCACCGGCGGGTCAGCCCAGCGCCTCGTCCAGCAGCGCCGCCCACTGCGCCACCACCCGTTCCCGGCGGGCGGTGTCGTCGGTGAGGAGGTTGGCGAGGCCCAGGCCGCGGGCCATGTCGAGGAGGCCCTGGACGGTCTCGCGGACGCCGGGGCGGGACTCGTCGGCGCCCAGCAGCTCGACGGCGATGCGGTGGCACTCCCGGCCGACGCGCAGCTCCAGTTCGGTCACGCGCGGGCGCAGCTGTTCCTCGTTGGAGGCGGCGACCCAGAGGTGGACGGCCGCGCGGAAGACGGGTCCGGTGTAGAGGTCGACCAGCGCCGCGATCACCGCGCGCCGGTCGCTGGTGGCGGCGCCCTCGGGGAAGAGGGCGCGCAGGGCGGTGGAGCGTTCCTCGGCGACGTATTCCACGGCGGCCGTGAACAGGTCCTCGCGGGTCGGGAAGTGGTGCTGGGCGGCTCCCCGGGAGACGCCCGCGCGTTCGGCGACGACGGAGACCGTGGAGCCCGACCAGCCGTGCTCGGCGAGGCAGGCCACGGCGGCCTCCAGGAGGCGCTGCCGGGTGGCCCGGCTGCGGTCCTGCTTGGGGACTCGTTCCGCACGGTCGGCCGTGCTCACACCACCCATTCCGGATCCCGTCGTTCGAGGAAGGCCGTCATTCCCTCGCGCGCGTGGGCGGAGGCGAAGAGGCGTGCCGAGAGCGCGGTCAGGTCGGCCGCGTCCCGGTCGAAGGTCTCCAGCACCCTAGCCGTGAGCAGCCGTTTCGTCTCGGCCAGGGCCTCGGGGGCGGATCTGCGCAGTCCGTCGAGGATCGGGGCGAGGGTGTCGTCCACGTCCTCGCCGGCCGCCGTGAGCAGGCCGATCCGGGCCGCTTCGGCGGTGTCGAGGCGTTCCCCGGTGAGGTAGTAGCGGGCCAGCGCGCGCGGGTCGGTGCGGGGCAGCAGCGGCAGTGAGATGACGGCCGGGGCGACCCCGATGCGGACCTCGGTGAACGCGAACGTCGCCGCGTGGGAGGCGACGGAGATGTCGCAGGCGGCGAGCAGCCCCAGCCCGCCCGCGCGGACGTGCCCGGTGACCCGGGCGACGACCGGTCTGGGCAGCTCGACGATCTGCCGCAGCAGGCCCACGAACGCCTCGGGTGCGGGCGGGTCGCGCAGGTCGGCGCCCGCGCTGAAGGTGGTGCCGCTGTGGGTGAGGACCACCGCGCGGACGCCGGGGTCCTTTCCGGCGTCGGTCAGCGCGTCGGCGAGTTCGCCGACGAGGGCGGCGGACAGGGCGTTGCGGCGCTCAGGGGCGTCGAGGGACAGCGTTTCGACGCCCCGCGCGTGGGTGCGGCCGATCAGGGTCACGAGGGCTCCTTGTGCGCCTCGCGGAGTTCGCGGCGCAGGATCTTTCCGGAGGCGGCGCGGGGGACGCCGTCGATGAAGGTGACGTGCCGGACCCGCTTGTACGGGGCGACGTGCTCGGCGACGTACATCATGACCTCGCCCTCGGCGAGCTCCGGCGCGGACGGCTGGCGGACGACGAAGGCGTGCGGGACCTCGTTGCCGTCCTCGTTGTAGACGCCGATGACGGCGGCGTCGGCGATGCCCGGGTGGGTGAGGAGGAGCGCCTCGAGTTCGGCGGGGGCGACCTGGAAGCCCTTGTACTTGATGAGCTCCTTCACACGGTCGACGACGAAGAGCCAGCCCTCCTCGTCGACGTGGCCGACGTCCCCGGTGTGCAGCCATCCGTCCTCGTCGATCATCTCGGCGGTGGCGTCGGGCCGGCCGAGGTAGCCCTTCATGACCTGCGGCCCCCGTATGAGGATCTCGCCGGACTCGCCGGGGCCGAGGTCCTTGCCCCGGTCGTCGAGGGAGACGATGCGCATCTCGGTTCCGGCGATCAGCTTGCCGACAGTGCCGGGCGGCGCCTCGTCCATGGCGTCCAGGGGGACGACATGGGTGCCCGGCGACAGTTCCGTCATGCCGTACGCCTGCCCGACGGGCGGCAGTCCCAGCCGCCGCGAGCAGGCGGCGGCGAGGCTCGCGTCCAGGGGCGCGGCGGCGCTGATGACGTGCCGCAGGGAGCTCAGGTCGTACTGGGCGACCAGGGGATGCTTGGCGAGGGCCAGCACGATCGGCGGGGCCACGTACAGGCCGGTGATGCGGTGGTTCTGGATGGCCGCGAGGAACGTCTCCAGGTCGAAGCGCGGCAGGACGACTACGGTGGCGCCCTGCCGCAGCGGGGCGTTCATCAGGGCGGTGAGCCCGTAGATGTGGAAGAACGGAAGCACGGCGAGGATGCGGTCGCCGGGGCCCGCCGTGATGGACGGCTGGAGCTGCGCGAGGTTGGTGGCGATCTGCCGGTGGGTGAGCATCACGCCCTTGGGGACGCCGGTGGTGCCGGAGGAGTACGGCAGCGCGGCGACGTCCTCGGCCGGGTCGATCGCGACGACCGGCTCGGGAGCCGTGCAGGCCAGCATGTCGATCAGGGAGCGATGCCCCGGCGCGCTGTCGCAGACGAAGATCTCCTCCACCCCGCCCGCGAGTTCGGCCGCCCTGCGCGCGATCTCCAGCAGCGGGGAGACGGTGACGATCCAGCGGGCCGCGGAGTCCTTCAGCTGCTTGCCGAACTCCTCGGCGGTCGCCAGGGGGTGCACGGTGGTGACGGAGGCGCCCGCACGGGTGGCCGCGTAGAAGACGGTGGGGAAGGCGATGGTGTTGGGGCTGTGCAGGGCGAGCACGTCGCCCTTGCGCAGGCCCGCCTCGGCGAGCCCGGCGGCGACCCGCCGGTGGAAGCGGTCGAGCTGTTCGTAGCTGAGGGTGGTGCCGTCGGTGCCGTCGATCAGTGCCGGGATGTCCCCGAACTCGGCGGCCCGGGCGAGCACCGCGTCGTGGATGGGGAGGTCGACCGGAGAGACGTCTGCGTACTCGCTTCGGAACATGGTTCCTCCAAGACGGCCGGAAGCCGGGCGGGCCCGGGGGTGCCGGTGCCGGACACCCCCTGATGCGTCTAGTACGACTTGGGCAGGCCCAGGGTCTGGTGGGAGACGTAGTTGAGAATCATCTCCCGGCTCACCGGGGCAATACGAGACACGCGCGCCGCCGTTATCAGCGAGGCGAGCCCGTACTCGCGGGTGAGACCGTTTCCGCCGAGGGTGTGCACGGCCTGGTCGACGGCCTTCACACAGGCCTCACCGGCCGCGTACTTGGCCATGTTGGCGGCCTCGCCGGCGCCGATGTCGTCACCGGCGTCGCACAGGTGGGCGGCCTTCTGCATCATCAGGCGGGCCATCTCCAGTTCGATGTGCGCCTGGGCGAGGGGGTGGGCGATGGCCTGGTGGGCGCCGATGGGGACCTTCCAGACGGTGCGTTCGCGGGCGTACTCGACGGCCTTGCCGAGGGCGTAGCGGCCCATGCCGATGGCGAAGGCGGCGCCCATGATGCGCTCGGGGTTGAGCCCGGCGAACAGCTGCAGCAGGCCCGCGTCCTCGTCACCGACGAGTGCCCCGGCGGGCAGCCGCACATCGTCGAGGACCAGCTCGAACTGCCTCTCGGATGCGTTGAGTTCCATCTCGATGACGTTCCGCTGAAAGCCCTCGGTGTCGCGCGGGACGATGAACAGGCAGGGCTTGAGGCTCCCGGTGCGGGCGTCCTCGGTCCGGCCGACGATCAGCGTCGCGTCGGCGGTGTCCACCCCGGAGACGAACACCTTGCGGCCGGTGAGCAGCCAGTCGCCGGTGCCGGCGTCGCGTCGGGCGGTGGTGGTGATGCGGTGCGAGTTGGAACCGGCGTCGGGTTCGGTGATGCCGAAGGCCATGGTGCGGGTGCCGTCGGCCAGGGCGGGCAGCCACTCCCGCTTCTGCTCCTCGGTGCCGAAGCGGGCGATGACGGTGCCGCAGATCGCCGGGGAGACGACCATCATGAGCAGCGGGCAGCCCGCCGCGCCCAGTTCCTCCAGCACGATGGAGAGTTCGGCGATGCCGCCGCCCCCACCGCCGTATGCCTCCGGCAGGTTGACGCCGAGGTAGCCGAGCTTGGCGGCCTCCGACCAGAGTTCCTCGGGGTGTTGGCCGGAGGTGACGGCGTTGGTGAGGTAGTCGCGGCCGTAGCGTTTACCGAGGGCGGCGACGGCCGCGCGGAGGGCCTTGTGTTCTTCGGATTCGATGACGGGCACGAGCGCTCCTAAGGGGGAGGGGCTTCAGGTCGTCGGGAGGGTGCGGGTTCGTTGTGGTTACTCGCGCAGTTCCCCGCGCCCCTGGGGAGGGGCTTCAGGTCGTCGGGAGGGTGCGGGTTGTATCGGGCTGGTCGTGCCCACGCGGCAGCAGCCGCATATCGGGCGCAGCCCCGCGCCCCTAGGGTGTTGCCTCCACCACCGCCAGAAGGGTGCCGGGCTCCACTTGCTGGCCCGGTGTGGCGTGGAGGGCGCTGAGGGTTCCCGTCGCCGGGGCGGTGATCTTGTGTTGCATCTTCATGGCCTCCAGCCACAGCAGAGGCTGGCCGGCCTCGACCGGCGTTCCCTCGGTCAGGCCCTCCGCGATGCGGACGACCGTGCCCGGCATGGGGGCCAGGAGGGAGCCGGGGGCGTGCTGGGTGGTGGGGTCGGGGAAGCGGGGCAGGGCGGTGAGGGCGGTGGCGCCGACGTACACGCGGTCGCCGTAGCGGCTGACCTCGAACCTGCGCCGTACGCCGTCCACGTCGAGGATCACCAGACCCGCGTCGGCGTGCACGACCTGGGCCCCGTCGGCTTCGAGGCCGCCGCGCGTGTGCCGGTAGCGGACCTCGTGTTCCTCGCCCCCCATGACGTACCGCTTGATCTGCGGCTGCGAGGCCACGTTGCGCCAGCCGCCGAAGCGGGAGCGGCCGTGGGCGTCGGCGAGGGCGGCGGCGAGCGGGGCGTGCGGGTCGGCGGCGGGAGTGGTCAGTGCGGGCAGGTGGCGGTCGTAGAAACCCGTGTCCATACGGGCCTCGGCGAACTCCTCGTGCCGCAGGGTGCGGACGAGGAGGTCCCGGTTGGTGACCGGGCCGTGGACGACCGCGCGGTCGAGGGCGGCGGCCAGCTTGCGGACCGCCTCCGCGCGGGTGGGCGCGTGGGCGACGACCTTGGCGAGCATGGGGTCGTAGTGGACGCCGATGTCGTCGCCGTCGGTGTAGCCGGTGTCCAGGCGTACGGCGTCGGGGACGGCGAGGCGGTGCAGCCGGCCGGTCTGCGGGGCCCACCCCTGGGCCGGATCCTCGGCGTAGAGGCGGGCCTCCACGGCGTGACCGCGCGCGGCCGGGGGTTCGGTGTCCAGGGCGTGCCCCTCGGCGACGCGGATCTGCTCGGCGACGAGATCGACACCGAACACGGCCTCCGTCACCGGGTGTTCCACCTGGAGGCGGGTGTTCATCTCCAGGAAGTGCGCCCGGCCGTCGGCGACGAGGAACTCCACCGTGCCGGCGCCGGTGTAGGAGACGGCGCGCGCGGCGCGTACGGCGAGGGTGTGGAGCTCCTCGGTGAGCCGCGCGGACAGTCCCGGCGCCGGGGCCTCCTCGATCACCTTCTGGTGGCGGCGCTGGAGGGAGCAGTCGCGCGTGCCGAGCGCCCACACCGTGCCGTGCGTGTCGGCGAGCACCTGCACCTCGACGTGCCGTCCGTCCTCCACATACGGCTCCGTGAACACCTCACCGTCCCCGAAGGCGCTCGCGGCCTCCGCGCGGGCGGCGGCCAGTTCACCGTCCAGGTCCGCGAGCCGCCGTACGACGCGCATGCCGCGTCCGCCGCCGCCCGCCGCCGCCTTCACCAGCACCGGCAGATCGGCCTCGGTGACCTCGCGCAGGGGCGCGATGCCCATCAGCTCCTTGGCGCGGGTCTTGGACGCCATCGCCTCGATCGCCTCCGGGGGCGGCCCGATCCACACCAGTCCGGCGTCCAGGACGGCCCGCGCGAAGCCCGCGTTCTCGGAGAGGAAGCCGTAGCCGGGGTGCACGGCGTCCGCGCCGGCCGCGAGGGCCGCCTTCACGATCAGGTCGCCGCGCAGGTAGGTGTCGGCGGGCGCCGCCCCCGGCAGACGGACCGCCGTGTCCGCCACGCGCGCGTGGAGCGCGTTCCCGTCGGCGTCCGAGTGCACGGCGACGGTGCGGATGCCCAGCTCGCGGCAGGTGCGGACGATACGGCAGGCGATCTCGCCCCGGTTCGCCACCAGTACGGAAGTAATCATGGGCATCGTGGACCTCACATCCGGAAGACGCCGAAGCCACCGCGCGCGCCCTCGTAGGGCGCGGTGTGGATGGCCGACAGGCACAGGCCGAGAACGGTGCGGGTGTCGCGCGGGTCGATGACGCCGTCGTCGTACAGCCGCCCGGACAGGAACAGGGGCAGCGACTCGGACTCGATCTGCTGCTCCACCATGGCGCGCAGCGCCGCGTCCGCCTCGTCGTCGTACGGCCGTCCCTTCGCCGCCGCCGACTGCCGGGCGACGATGGACAGGACGCCGGCGAGCTGCTGCGGGCCCATGACGGCGGACTTGGCGCTGGGCCAGGCGAAGAGGAAGCGCGGGTCGTAGGCGCGGCCGCACATGCCGTAGTGCCCGGCGCCGTAGGAGGCGCCCATGAGGACGGACAGGTGCGGGACGCGGGAGTTGCTGACGGCGTTGATCATCATGGCGCCGTGCTTGATGATGCCGCCCTGCTCGTACTCCTTGCCGACCATGTAGCCGGTGGTGTTGTGCAGGAAGAGGAGCGGGATGTCGCGCTGGTTGGCGAGCTGGATGAACTGGGCGGCCTTCTGGGACTCCTCGCTGAAGAGAACCCCCTGGGCGTTGGCGAGGATGCCGACCGGGTAGCCGTGCAGGGCGGCCCAGCCGGTGGTGAGGCTGGTGCCGTAGAGGGGTTTGAACTCGTCGAAGTCGGAGGAGTCGACGATCCGCGCGATGACCTCGCGCGGGTCGAAGGGGATCTTCAGATCGCCCGGGACGATGCCGAGGAGTTCGTCCTCGTCGTACGTGGGGGGTGCGCCGGGTCCCGGGTCGGCGTGCGCCTTGCGGTGGTTGAGGCGGGCCACGACCCGGCGGGCCTGGCGGAGCGCGTCCTGCTCGTCGACGGCGAAGTAGTCGGCGAGGCCCGACACGCGCGCGTGCATCTCGGCGCCGCCCAGGGACTCGTCGTCGCTCTCCTCCCCGGTCGCCATCTTCACCAGCGGCGGCCCGCCGAGGAACACCTTCGCCCGCTCCTTGACCATGATCACGTGGTCGGACATGCCGGGGACGTACGCGCCCCCGGCGGTGGAGTTGCCGAAGACGACGGCGACGGTCGGGATACCGGCCGCCGACAGCCGGGTGAGGTCCCGGAAGATGGCGCCGCCCGGGATGAAGATCTCCTTCTGGGAGGGCAGGTCGGCGCCGCCGGACTCGACGAGGCTGATGCAGGGCAGCCGGTTGGCGAGCGCGATGTCGTTGGCGCGCAGGGCCTTCTTCAGCGACCACGGGTTGCTGGCACCGCCGCGCACGGTCGGGTCGTTGGCGGTGATCAGGCACTCCACGCCCTCGACGACCCCGATGCCGGTGACGAGGGAGGCGCCGACGGTGTAGTCGCTCCCCCAGGCCGCCAGCGGGGAGAGTTCCAGGAACGGCGTGTCGGGGTCGAGGAGCAGCTCGATGCGCTCACGGGCGAGCAGCTTGCCGCGCGTGCGGTGCCGTTCGACGTACTTCTCCCCGCCGCCCGCGACGGCCCTGGCGTGCTCGGCGTCGAGTGCGGCGAGCTTGGCGAGCATGGCGTCGCGGTGCTCCCGGTACTCCGGATCGGTGGTGTCGAGGGCGGATGCGAGGACCGTCACAGCAGGACCTCCGGGATGTCGAGATGCCGGGACCGCAGCCATTCACCGAGCGCCTTGGCCTGCGGATCGAATCGGGCCTGCGCGGCGACGCCTTCGCCGAGGATGCCCTCGACGAGGAAGTTCAGGGCGCGCAGGTGGGGCAGGACGTGCCGGGTGACGGGCAGCTCGCGGGCCTCGGGGATCAGTGCGCGGAACCGCTCGGCGGTCAGCTCGTGCGCGAGCCACCGCCAGGCGTCGTCGTCGCGCACCCACACGCCGACATTGGCGTTGCCGCCCTTGTCGCCGCTGCGGGCGCCGGCGAGA
The DNA here is from genome assembly GCF_044540255.1 of Streptomyces sp. NPDC086080. Taxonomy (NCBI): domain Bacteria; kingdom Bacillati; phylum Actinomycetota; class Actinomycetes; order Kitasatosporales; family Streptomycetaceae; genus Streptomyces; species Streptomyces sp. NPDC086080. Next base: position 205,043 of record NZ_JBITRU010000005.1, on the reverse strand, counting down.
AGGCCGAGGGGCGCTCGTCTCACGGGCCCCGCGGGCAGCGGCTCGGGGAGCGCGGGCTCCGGTACGTCGACGGGTACGGCGGTGTCGTGCGGCGCGTCCACGGGGACACGGCGGCCGTCGTGGAGGACGGCCACATGGCCGACGTCGCCCTGGCGGACGTACGCGTCCTCGAAGACTCCGTAGGGGGAGCCCTTTCCCGGTGGTGCCAGGACGTGGAACCCGGGGTAGCTGGCCAGCGCCAGCTCGATGGCGGCGGCGCTCAGCGCACGCCCGACCTTCTCCTGCTCCGGGTCGCGTACGACGAGCCGCAGCAGGGCGCTCGCCGTCTCCTCGGTCGGGGCGTCGGGCCGGTCGGTGCGTACCAGGTCCCAGCGCACCTCGGCGGGCGGCGACTTGGAGAGCGCGTCACCCATCTGCGCCTTCACGAGGTCGGCCTTGGCCTCGATGTCGAGTCCGGTGAGGACGAACACGACCTCGTTGCGGAAGCCCCCGAGGCGGTTGACGCCGACCTTGAGCTCCGGGGGCGGGGCCTCGCCCCGGACACCGTCGATCCGCACCCGGTCCGGGCCCTCCTGCGTGAGCCGCGCGGTGTCCAGGCGGGCAGTGGTGTCCGGCCCCGCGTAACGGGCGCCGGCCGTCTCGTACAGCAGCTGTGCCGTCACCGTGCCCACGTCGACCAGACCGCCGGTGCCGGGGTGCTTGGTGATGACGCTGCTGCCGTCCTCGTGCAACTCGGCGATGGGGAAGCCGGGCCGTACGGCACCGCCCTCGCCGAAGAAGGCGTAGTTCCCGCCGGTGGCCTGCGCCCCGCACTCCAGCACATGCCCGGCGACGACGGCGCCCGCGAGCCGGTCGTGGTCCGTCGGTGCCCAGCCGAAGTGGGCGGCGGCGGGACCGGTGACGAGGGCCGCGTCGGTGACCCGCCCGGTGACCACGACGTCGGCGCCCGCGCGGAGGCATTCCGCGATCCCGAAGCCTCCGAGGTAGGCGTGGGCGGCGAGGCTGCCGGGGTACCGCGCGGTGAGGTCGTCGCCCTCGACGTGGGCGACCCGTACGGGGATGCCGAGTCGGCCGGCGAGGGCCCGTACGGCGTCGGCGAGACCGGCCGGGTTGAGCCCGCCCGCGTTGGTGACGATGCGGACCCCCCGCTCGTGGGCAAGCCCGAGGGTCTCCTCCAGTTGCCGCAGGAAGGTGCGGGCGTATCCGGCGGAGGGGTCCTTCAGCCGGTCGCGGGCGAGGATGAGCATGGTCAGCTCGGCGAGGTAGTCGCCGGTGAGGACATCCACCTCGCCGCCGGTGAGCATCTCGCGCAGGGCGTCGAAGCGGTCGCCGTAGAAGCCGGAGAAGTTCCCGATGCGCAGGGTCGCCGCCGCCGCTGTCGCTGCTGCCGCCGCTGTGTCCGTCTTCGTCGTCACGGCGCGGCGTCCCCCTTCGGCTCCCGTCCGTCGCCGGGCGGCCCGGCGAAGGCCTGGGCGATGTCCAGCCAGCGGTCGGCGTCGGGGCCGTCGGCGGTGAGGGCGAGGTCCGCGCGGTGGGCGCGCTGGGTGACGAGGAGGCAGAAGTCGAGCGCGGGCCCGGTGACCCGCTGGGGTGCGTCCTCGGGACCGTAGGCCCATGTCTCGCCCCCCGGGCCGGTGAGCTCGACGCGGAACGGTTCGGCGGGCGGGGTGAGGCCGTGCGCCCCGTACGCGAAGTCGCGGGTCCGCACCCCGAGCCACGCCACGTGCCGGAGCCGGTCGCTGGGCGGCCGCGTCCCACCGAGGGTGTCGGCGATGTCCTGCCCGTGCGCCCAGGTCTCCATGAGACGGGCGGTGGCCATGGAGGCGGCCGACATGGGCGGCCCGTACCAGGGGAACCGCGCCCCGGCCGGAGCCTCCCGCAGCGCCTTCTCCAGCGCCGCGCGCCCCTCCCGCCATCGCGCCAGCAGCTCGCCGGGCGCGGCCCGGGCGTACTCCGCGGCGCCGTCGTCCACGAAGGTGTGCGGGGCGTTCAGGGCCCCCTCGACCAACGCCCGGAACCCGTCCGCGTCGGTGACGGCGAGCAGCGAGGAGTGGTCGGTCCAGGCGAGGTGGGCGATCTGATGGGCCACGGTCCAGCCGGCGGCGGGCGTCTGCAGCGCCCACTGCTCGGTACCCAACCCGGCTACCAGCCGGTCCAGTTCGTCACTCTCGGCACACAGGTCGTCGATGACACGCGTCGGGTCTGCCATGGGGGGGAGCATGGCAGCGGCCCATAAAACAATCAAGCATGCTTGCTGGATTTTTTTGCCCGTCCTGTGCGACACCATTGCGTGGTGCCGATTCCTGTTGAAAGAAGGACAGGGCCATGAATCTTGGCTCCATGGACGACCTGACGACCGACACCACTCCCGGGAACCGCGAACGGATCGACGCCATCAAAGCGGCCATGGTCGACGCGGAGCGGGGACACGCGCTGGCCGCACTCCGCAAGGCTCAGGACCTCACCCGGGTTCAAGTCGCCAAGGCGATGGGCGTCACTCAGGGCCGGGTCAGCCGGATCGAGCGGGGCACCGCTCGCCTGGACACCCCGACGATGGCGGCGTACCTGCACGCCATCGGTGGCGAGCTGACCATGACGGCCACGGTGGGAAACCTATCGGTGCGTTTGTAGGACGGGACGCACCGCGGGGCGGTGCGCCCCGCCGACTCACGCTCCGCGCGTGAAGGCCACGTCGGTGATGTCGCGTTCCAGGACGACCCCCTGGTAGCCGTAGGTGCCGATCGCGGGCACCTTGAGGATCAGGCAGAACCGGTCGGTGGAGGCGACCGTGTCCGCTATCCGGCGGTAGAAGCGGCGCAGGAAGTACGCGGCGGCGTGATTGGTGAGCGCGGTCTGTCCGCAGATGAGGACGACGGGACGCTCCCCGCCCGGCGCGGTGAACTTCGCGAGCAGCACGTACGCCTCGTTCCCGCTGTCCCATCGATGGCGTACCCCGCCCGCCTCGATGGCCAGCGGATGGTCCGGGTGGGTGTAGGGGTGGAACGTGACGCCCGGGAGACTGTGCGCGAGATGACCCGCGCTCCGCACGTTCGAACCGAGCGGACCCCCGATGCAGAACTCGGGCCTGTTCCCGTTCCCGCCCCGGAAGTCGTCACCGCGGACGACCTCGACCTCGCACCCCAGACCGTGGCCGAGGACGGCCGCCTCGATCATGGCCTGCACGTCGTGGTGGTGCGTGGTGCCCGGAGCGTCGTACTTGTTGTTCATCACGATGAGGCAGGTGTCGCCGGGACGGGCGCCGACGACACTCATCCGCACCCGCAGGTCCCGGCTGTGCTTGCCGCGCTGCCACAGCCACACCGCCAGGCCACTCAGGCAACTGGCCAGCAGCCCCAGCACCAGATCGCCGAACGCCCCCGCCAGCATGCCGCTCCCCCCCTGTGAGTGCCCCGTACCCTACCCAGGTCCGCCGTCGTCCGTGCCCCGGCCGGCGGCGTCGGGAGCCGTCCCCGGGGTCCCCCGCGCCTTCCGCCGCCCCACCTGCGTCCGTACCGCGCCCATGCTCGCCGCGATGACCAGGGCGATGGCGGCGGCCTCGGCGGCGGAGAGGGCCTGGTCGAGGATCAGGAAACCGGCGGCGGCGGCGAGGGCCGGTTCCAGGCTCATCAGGATGGCGAAGGTGGAGGCGGGCAGGCGGCGCAGGGCGAGGAGTTCGAGGGTGTACGGCAGTACGGAGGACAGCACCGCGACCGCCGCGCCCAGGCCGAGGACCGTCGGGTCGAGGAGCTTCGTACCGGACTCGGCGATACCCAGCGGCAGGAAGAGCACGGCCGCCACCCCCATGGCGAGGGCGAGCCCGTCCGCCTGCGGAAAGCGGCGCCCCGTACGGGCGCTGAAGACGATGTACGCCGCCCACATGGCACCGGCACCGAGCGCGAAGGCGACGCCCAGCGGGTCGAGGCCGCTGAACCCGCCGCCGCCGAGCAGGAACACACCGGCGAGGGCCAGTCCGGCCCACACGAGGTTGATCGCCCGCCGGGAGGCCAGGACGGACAGCGTGAGCGGACCGAGGACCTCCAGCGTGACCGCCGGGCCCAGCGGGATGCGGGCCAGGGACTGGTAGAAGAGCCCGTTCATCGCGGCCATGGCGACACCGAAGACGATCACCGTGCCCCAGTCGGCGCGCGCGTGCCCGCGCAGCTTCGGCCGGCACAGCACCATCAGCACGATCGCGGCCACGAGCAGCCGGAGCGCCACCACCCCGAGAGCGCCGGCCCGCGGCATCAGCGTCACCGCCAGCGCCCCGCCGAACTGCACGGAGACCCCACCGGCGAGCACCAGCCCGACCGGGCCCAGGGAGCCGCGCCCGCGCGGGGCACCGGCCGGCGCAGGCGCAGGGGCGTGGCCCGTCCCGGGGGCGGTGGACGGGGTGGCGGCGCTGGGGCTGGTCACGGGACCTTCCAGGGACGTCGGAGCGGGCGCTGACTGGTACCGAGTGTGCGCCCTGATGGACTGCCCGGTCCAGCGTATTGAACCGAGTCAGCACCGTAGAGCGCTATATACCTGACGATGACGCCCGCGCCCCGCCCCGGTCAACTCCGTCCACCACGTGGAACCCCACCAGGTACCGTTCCCGGTGGTGACACCCCCGTCCGTTCCCAGCATCCGAGGCCCCGTGCGACGCCTTCTCGTCCGTCTCTGGCGACTCCTGCGCCCCTTACAGAGCCGCATCATGTGGTTGCTGCACGCCAAGTTCGTGGTCGGCGTGACCGGCGTCGTGCGCGACGACGAGGGGCGCGTACTGATGCTCCGCCACCGCATGTGGCACCCGGCCCGCCAGTGGGGCCTGCCGAGCGGCTTCGCCCGCAAGGGCGAGGACTTCCGGGCGACCGTGGTGCGCGAGGTCAAGGAGGAGACCAACCTCGACGTGGAGGTGGGCCGCCTCGTCATGCTGAACAGCGGCCTGCGCATCCGCGCGGAGGTCGCCTACGAGGCCCGCCTCCTGGGCGGCGAACTCCGCCTCGACCCCTTCGAGATCATCGAGGCCCGCTGGTGCCACCCGGACGACCTGCCCGAAGGCACCCAGCCGGCGTGCGGCCCGCTGGTACGGGGCGAGACGGCGTCCTGAAGGGCGTCAGCCCGTAGGCGGGGGCACTACGCCCCCGGGCGCTCGGCGACGAAGGAGCCGAGGCCGGGTTCTGTGTAGATAAGCCCTTCCGCACGCAAACCCTTGTGCACCTTCTGGGCAGTCACCGCCGCGATGCCGAATTCCGCTGTGATCTCCACGACGGACGGGATACGAGTGCGTGGCGGATAGGTGCCGTCCTCGATACGGCGGCGAATCACCTCGGCCACTTGGCGCCAGCGGGGGATGTCGGCAGCGAACTCCATCACCGAACCACCATGCGCAGACAACAGCATCCTGCGCGATACGCAGTACACCGCTTATACCGCAGTAGACCATAGTAGGGTGACGAAAGAACCCCGGCGACGGATGCCGCCGTCCCGGGGTGTGGCCACCAGATGAACCTATGGAGCTGATGACATGACCGACCTTATCGGCCGCCTTCTCGCGTGGGTGGACCTGCTGCTGAACCCGGGCGGGGCCCATCGCCGTGCCAGCTCCCGCGCGGTGTTCTCGTCCGTACCCGCCTCGCCTCGCCCGGCGGCGACTCGGCCGATCCTCCCCTCGCACCGCAGCCCTTACGGCCTGCCCTCCGTCTTGGACGGAGCCGAGACCGTAGCCGTGCGCCCCTACGTCACCGCCCCCTGGTTCCCGGAGAGGCAGGCGGCATGAGTGAACCGCGCGAGCCGCGTCTGCTGCCCTGGGCCGGGAGTGAGGGCAAGGCGTGCTACCTGGTCAGCGATGATCACGGCGGTCCGGTGTCGCGGCTCGCCGACGCCACCGAGGCCGTGCAGCTGGGGATGGGGCGGGAGTTGCTCGCCCATGCGCGGGAGCTCCTGCCGGACGCACCGCGCGGTGAGCTGCGCCACCTCGCCGAGTGCCTCACCCACGCCCTCACCGACGCGCTGCGGGTGGCGGAGAGCCGGGGACGGAGGCTGGAGCGGCTCAACTGAGCGCGTCGAGGACAGAAGGGTGGCGGCTGCTCACCTATTTCTCCAGGGCCGCCGCCAGCACCTCCGCCAGGTGGCGTCCCCGTACGCCCGCGAGCTGTTCCAGTTGCGTACGGCAGGAGAAGCCGTCGGCCAGGACGATCGCGCCCTCCGGGGCATCCCGGACCGAGGGGAGCAACTGGTCCTCGGCGCAGGCGGCCGAGACCTCGTAGTGGCCCTTCTCGAAGCCGAAGTTGCCGGCCAGGCCGCAGCAGCCGCCCGTCAGTTCGCCGGTGAGGCCGGCCGCCGCACGGAGCCGGCGGTCGGGGTCGTCGCCAAGCACCGCGTGCTGGTGGCAGTGGGTCTGGCCGGTGACCGGACGGTTCACCGGCGGTGGGGTCCAGTCCGGGGCGTACCGCTCCAGGGTTTCCGCGAAGGTCAGGACACGTGCGGCGAGTTGCGCCGCGCGGGGGTCGTCGTGGAGGAGTTCCGGGGCGTCCGTGCGCAGAGCGGCCGCACAGCTCGGTTCCAGGACGACCAGGGGGGCATCGGTGGCGAGGACCGGTTCCAGGAGGTCGAGGGTGCGGGTCAGGACCGTACGGGCGCGGTCGAGCTGACCCGTGGAGAGGTAGGTGAGGCCGCAGCAGACGCGGGATCGGCGGGCGGTCAGCAGGGACAGGGCCGAGCGGGTGCGGGCGTCGCCCACCCTGCCGGTCGTCCGCAGGGTCGGCGGCAGCGCCACCCGCAGGCCCGCCGCCTCCAGGACGCGTACGGCGGCCCGGCCCACCGAGGGCGACAGGTGCTCGGTGAAGGTGTCCGGCCAGAGCACCACCAGCGGGCCTTCGACCGGCGACTGGCGCCGGCCTCCAGCAGAGGACTCGGACCCGTCCCCGACAGCTGGCGCAGGCCTGTCCCCGGCCGGCGGGCGGCCAGACCGGTCCCCGGCAGAGGACCCGGACCCATCCCGGACACAAGACTCCGGCCCGTCCCCGACAGAAGACGCAGACATGCCCCCGGACAGGGGACCCGGCCGACCTCCGGCAGAGGGCTCAGGCCCGTCCCCGGCAGCAGGCACCGACCTGCCCCCCGCCGGCGGGCGGCCAGACCGGTCCCCGGCGGAGGACCGGCCTGGGCCGCCCTCACCCGGGAGGCCTGGCCGCCGCTGTCGCCACCAGCGGGTGAATGTCTCGCCGGCCACGCGCGGGATCTCCCGCTCTCCCGCGATTCCCCCCAGCCGCTTCGCCACCCGGGCCAACGGGCCCACCGAAGCCAGCGCGTTGACCACGCCCGCCAACCTCGTCCGGGCCACCCAGCGCAGCCACACCGGAAGCCACCCCATCGCGTAGTGCGCGGCGGGACGGCGGCGGCCCGCGTAGTGGTGGTGGAGGAACTCCGCCTTGTACGTGGCCATGTCGACCCCGACCGGGCAGTCCGAGCGGCAGCCCTTGCAGGACAGGCACAGGTCCAGGGCGTCCCGTACCTCCGTGGAGCGCCAGCCGTCGGTGATCAGTTCGCCCGCGAGCATCTCGTGCAGGAGGCGCGCGCGCCCGCGCGTGGAGTGCTCCTCCTCACCCGTCGCGCGGAAGGACGGGCACATCACCGCCGGCCCCGACACCGACGTCGTACGGCACTTGGCGACGCCCACGCAGCGCCGTACCGCCGCCGGGAAGTCGCCGCCGTCGGCGGGGTAGCCGAAGGCGACGTCCACCGGTTCGCGCGGGAGGACGGAGAAGCGGAGGTTCGCGTCCAGGGGGGCGGGGCGGACCAGCATGCCGGGGTTGAGCAGGTCGTCGGGGTCCCAGACGGACTTCAGGCGTGCGAAGAGGGCGACCGTCTCCGTGCCGTACATGCGCGGGAGGAGTTCCGCACGGGCCTGGCCGTCGCCGTGTTCGCCGGAGAGGGAGCCGCCGTGGGAGACGACCAGGCCGGCCAGCTCCTCCGAGAAGCGACGGAAGCGGGCGATGCCCGGCGCGGTCAGCAGGTCGAAGTCGATGCGGACGTGGATGCAGCCGTCCCCGAAGTGCCCGTACGGGGCGCCGCGCAGGCCGTGGTCCGCCATCAGCGCCCGGAAGTCCCGCAGGTACGCGCCGAGCCGGGCGGGCGGTACCGCGCAGTCCTCCCAGCCGGGCCACGCCTCCGTCCCGTCCGGCATCCTGGTCGCCGTGCCGCTCGCGTCCTCCCGGATCCGCCACAGCGCGCGCTGCCGGGCCGGGTCGGTGACCACCAGGGCGTCCAGGACGTCCGCCGCGCGGACGATCGTCTCCGCCCGCGCGCGCGCCTCCTCCGCCGTGTCCCCGCCGGTCTCCACGAACAGCCAGGCGCCCCCGCGCGGGAGGTCCGCCCCGGACGGTACGAGATCGGCCGCCATACCCTCCACTGTCAGCGGGCCGTGCTCCAGCAGTCCCGCCGCCGCCTGCGCGGCCCCGCTCTCGTCCGCGTACGCCAGCACGGCGAGGGCACACGCGCGGGGCGCCCGTACGAGGTCCACGACCGCTTCCGTGACCACGCCCAGCGTGCCCTCCGCGCCGCAGAGGGAGCGGGCGACATCGGCGCCGTTCTCGGGCAGCAGGGCGTCCATCGCGTAGCCGGAGATGCGCCGCGGGAGGTCCGGGAAAGCCGTGCGCAGGTGCGCGAGTTCGCCGTCCACCAGGTCCCGCAGTCCCGCCGGGGCGCCCGCCCATGCCCGTCCCGGGCGCAGTCGCTCCCCGCGCGGGGTGACGACCGACAGCTCGCGCACGCTGTCGGCCGTCGTCCCCCAGGCCACCGAGTGGGAACCGCAGGAGTTGTTGCCGATCATGCCGCCGAGGGTGCAGCGGCTGTGGGTGGAGGGGTCCGGGCCGAAGCGCAGACCGTGCGGGGCGGCGGCCTCCTGGAGGCGGTCGAGGACGAGGCCGGGCTGGACGACGGCCGTGCGCGCCCGGGGGTCGAGGGACAGCAGGCGGTTCATGTGGCGTGTGAAGTCGAGCACTACGCCGGTGCCGGTCGCCTGCCCCGCGATCGACGTGCCCCCGCCGCGCGGCACCACGGGGACGCCGTACGTCCGGCACACCGACAGCGCCGCCGCCACGTCGTCGGCGTCCCGCGGGACCACCACGCCGAGCGGCACCCGGCGGTAGTTGGAGGCATCCATCGTGGTCAGGGCACGCGCGGTCGTGCCGAAGTCGACCTCGCCGCGCACGGCGGCGCGCAGTGCGGCCCGCAGTTCCCGGTGATCCGTCATGCCCTCAGGATGCCTCCGCGGCGGCCGGGAAGGGGCGACGGCGCACACGGTTCACGGCGCCCCCGGACTCCCCGCCTCCCTGCGATTTACCGAATACGGAAGCGGAATCTCCCCAACCTGGTCACGAACTCTCATATAGTGACCGCGAGTTGCGCTCAGTTGTCGGACCTCGTTCGGATAAGCGACCCCAGAATCAGGTCCGGCGTCCCCATGGAACCCCACCCGTAGGGCCGCGCGGAGACGACGGCGCACGCCCGCGGACCGACCGAGGACCCGACCGAGGACCCTGATTGATGACCTCCCCCCTGCTCCCCGGCGACCGCCCCACCCCCCGCAGCCTGTTGCCCGTCCCGCTGCTCACCGCGGCGCTCGCCGCGCTCGCGGTCGTCGCCGCACTCTTCCTCGTCCCGGACGCCGCGGTGGATGCCACCCTGGTGATCGGGACGATCGCCGCCGTGCTGCTCTGCGCGGCCGCCACCGTGGCCATGTACTCCATACTCTCGGCCCGTGCGGCACGGACGCGGCTGGAGTCCGTCACCCAGGACGTCGGACGGCTGCTCCAGGAGCGGGCCCGGCTGACCGAGGACTCCCGCCGCCAGCACGAGCGGCTGACCGGCGAACTCAACCGGGAACGCGCCCGTCTGTTCGCCGAGTTGGACCAGGAGCGGGCCCACCTCGCCGAGACCCTGGCCGCCGAACGGGACCGGCTCACCGAGCAACACGCCGATGACCTCGCACGGTTGATGCGGGAGCACGCCGACACGCGAGCCCGGCTCACCGAGACGCACACCGCCGAGACCGAGCGCCTCACCGACGAACACGCCAAGAAGCTGCACCTCATCACCGAGGAACACGCGGCCCACACCGCCCGGACGGCCCGCGACCACGTCGAGGAGCTGAAGCGGCTGGAGGAGGCGCGGGACGAGCTGATGTCCGAGCGCGACCGGCTCCGCGAACAGAACGCGGTGCTGACCGCGAAGCTGCGCGAGGCCAACGGCATCCGTGCCGCCGCCGTCTCCGCGACCGCCAACGCGGCCGGACGCATGCAGGCGCTCTCCACCGGCATGCTCGCCGACCTGCGGGCGATGGAGGAGAAGCACCACGACGAGGAGGTCCTCGCCGATCTGCTCCACCTCGACCACCGCACCGCGCAGGCGGGCAGGCTCGCCGACTCCATCGCCGTCCTCACCGGCGCCCGCTCCGGCCGCCGCTGGGCCCGGCCCATCGCCATGGAGTCGATCCTGCGCGGCGCCATGGGCCGCATCAGCGGCTACCAGCGGGTCCGCGTCCACTCCACCAGCGACACCGCCGTCGCCGGGCACGCCGCCGAGGGCGTGATGCACGCGCTCGCCGAACTCCTCGACAACGCGGCGAACTTCTCGCCGCCGACCGCCGAGGTCCATGTCTACGTCGAGGAAGTCCCGGCCGGGGTCATCGTGTCCGTCGAGGACAGCGGGCTCGTGATGGGCGAGGCGCAGCTGCGCCGCGCCGAACGCGCGGTCTCCGGCGAGTCCACCGAGCTCGGTGGACTGACCGGCACCCGGCTGGGCCTCGCGGTGGTCGGCCGGCTGGCCCGGCGGTACGGGCTCCGGGTCTCCTACCGTCCCTCGGCCCGCGGTGGCACGGGCGTACTGATTCTCGTCCCGCAGGACATCCTCGTACCGGCGGACGCGGCGCCCGCGACCCCGCTGCCGGCCCCGGCGACGCCCGGCCGCAGCACCCCGTCCACCCCCAGTGTGTCGTCCGGCACCACCCCGCCCGACCCCAAGGACGCGAAGGACTCCGTGGACTCCGTGCACAGCGCCGACCCGGCGTCCGACGGCCTCCCCCACCGCCGGGGCGGCCGCACCGTGACCACCCCGGCCGCCACCACCACGGACCGGCCGGAACCGGAGACCAGCCACACCACCGCCCACGGCAGCGACTCCACCCCCGGCACGGGCACAACCACCGGCACCGGCACCACGTCGGCCGAACGCCCCGCATCCCCCGCGAGCGTCCGCCCCGCACCCTCCTACGCCGCCTCCCGCGCCGGAGCCGACCTCGACCCCGACCCGGTCCCCACCCACGAGTCGCCGTCCCCGGACCCGGACCCGGACACGACGGAGGCCCTCGTGCTGCCCCGCCGCCGCCGGGGACGGACCCTGGCCGAGGCCGAGCGCGGCCGTTCCGGCAGCGGCCGTCCCTCCGAACCCCGGCCCGCCCCGACGGCCGAGGAGACGAGGGCCCGCACCGCCCGCTTCAGCAGCTTCCGCCAGGCGGTCCGCACCCCCACCCCGGACGACACGGCCGACCCGGACACCGGCATCACCCCGGACGCCCCCGGCGGAGAAACCGGCACAGCAACCGGCACAGGATCCGGCACAGGATCCGGCACAGGCACAGAACCCCGAACCGGCCCCGGCGGCACCCGTATCACCCCCGACCAGACCCCCGAACCACAGACCACACCCGCGACCCCGGAAGGCGACACCACCTCATGACCGGCACGACGACCGCCGACGACAAGCTCACCTGGCTGCTGGAGGGCCTGCTGGAGCGCACGCCGGGCGCGCGGCACGCGCTCGTGCTGTCGCGTGACGGCCTGAAACTGTGCCGCACCCCGGAGCTGTCCGCCGACCAGGCCGACCAGCTCGCCGCGATCTCCGCCGGCATCCAGTCGCTGTCGCACGGCGCCTCGGTCGAGTTCGGCGACGGCAGCGGCGGGGTGCGCTCGGCGATGACCGAGTTCTACGGAGGCGTGCTGTTCATCGTCGAGGCCGGCGACGGCGCGCACCTGGCCGTCGTCACCAGTGAGGACGCGGACGCCGGGCTCATCGGGCACAACATGAGCGAACTCGTGGAACAGCTCGGCGAGCACCTGACCGCGCTGCCGCGCAGCTCATGAGCCGGCCCGGCAGGGACGACGCACCCGACCGGCTGTACACCCTCACCGGGGGACGCAGCCGGTCCGGTCCCGACAACCCCTTCGACCTGGTGACCCTGGTCGTCGCCGAATGCGATCCGGTGCCCGGCATGCAGTCCGAGCACGCGGCGATCCTGCGGATGACCGAACGCCCCACGGCGGTCGTGGAGATCGCGGCCGAGCTGAAGCTCCCCGTGAGCATCACCCGGATCCTGCTCTCCGACCTTCAGGCGGCGGGCCGGGTCAGTGCCCGTCACCCCCGCAAGGCCGCCGTACCCGACCCCGACATCCTGGAGCAGGTGCTCGTTGGACTCCGCAACCTCTGACCCGCGCACGGAAACGGTCACCGAGACCCGTACGCCGCTGGGCGCGTCGGCCGACAACGGCCTGAAGATCGTGGTCGTGGGCGGCTTCGGCGCCGGCAAGACGACGATGGTCCGCTCGGTCAGCGAGATCCGTCCCCTCAACACCGAGGAGACGATGACGCAGGCCGGCGAGGCCGTCGACGACACCAGCGGGGTGAGCGGCAAGACCGCCACCACCGTCGCCTTCGACTTCGGGCGCATCACGCTCGACTCGCACAACGTGCTGTACCTGTTCGGCGCGCCCGGCCAGGAACGCTTCTGGTTCCTGTGGGACCGGCTGTTCTCCGGCACGCTCGGCGCGGTCGTGCTGGTCGACACCCGGCGCATCGACGACTCCTGGTACGCCATCGACCGGCTGGAGCAGCACGGCACGCCGTTCATCGTGGCCTGCAACGACTTCGGCGGCGCCACCTTCACCCCGGCGCAGATCCGCGAGGCCCTCGACCTCGACCCGCACGTCCCGCTGGTCAACTGCGACGCACGGTCCCGGGAGTCCAGCAAGATCGTGCTGATCACGCTGGTGGAGCACATCCAGGCCCTGTACGCCGACCCTGCCCGAGCCCCCCGTCAGGAGCTGGTGTGAGTCCCGCCACCCATCCGAACGCCGTCCCGTTCAGCGGCCCCCTGCTCCAGGGCGATCCGGCCCGGGTGTACCGGGAGTTGCGACGCGACCACGGCAGCGTCGTCCCCGTGGTGCTGGACGGGGACGCGCCGGCCTGGCTGGTGCTCGGCTACCGCGAGCTGCACCAGGTGACCGGCGACCCGGTGCTGTTCAGCCGCGACTCCGAGCTGTGGAACCAGTGGGACAACATCCCCGACGACTGGCCGCTGCTGCCGATGATCGGCCGCAAGCAGCCGTCGATCCTCTACACCGTCGGCGAGCGGCACCGTGAGCGGGCCGGGATGCTGGTGAACGCGCTGGAGGCGGTCGATCCGTTCGAACTGCGCGGGTACGCCGAGAAGTTCGCGGACGAGCTGATCGACGCCATCTGCCCCAAGGGGACCGCCGACATCATCGCCGAGTTCGCGATGCTGCTGCCGGTGCGGGTGCTGGCCCGGCTGTTCGGCTTCTCCGACGAGCAGGGCCCTGCGCTGGTCACCGCCCTCAACGACATGATCGACGGCCGGGAGCGCGCGCTCGCGGGCCAGATGCACCTGTTCACGTCGATGACGGAGCTGGTGGCCGCCCGCCGGGTCGCGCCCGCGGAGGACGTCGCGTCCCGGATGCTCGCCGACACCTCGGGGTTCACCGACGAGGAGATCGTCCAGGACCTGATGGTCATGTCGGCGGCCGGGCACCAGCCGACCGCCGACTGGATCGGCAACTCCCTGCATCTGATGCTCACCGACGCCCGGTTCGCCGCCTCCCTCTTCGGGGGCCGCAACAGCATCGCCGAGGCGATGAACGAGGTGCTGTGGGAGGACGCGCCGACCCAGAACGTGGCCGCCCGCTGGGCGTCCCGTGACACCCAGCTCGGCGGGCGCCGGGTGCGCGCCGGCGACATGGTGCTCCTCGGCGTCCAGGGCGCCAACTCCGACCCCCAGGTGCGGACCGACAGCTCCGCGCTGACCGGCGGCAACGGCGCCCACTTCTCCTTCGGCCACGGGGAGCACCGCTGCCCGTTCCCGGCGCAGGAGGTCGCCGAGGTGATCGCCCGGACCGGTATCGAGGTCGTACTGGACCGGCTGCCGGACATCGACCTCGCGGTGCCTGCCGCGCAGCTGACCCGCCGCCCCTCTCCGTGGCTGCGCGGCCTGTCCGAACTCCCGGTCACCTTCACCCCCACTCCCGCCCTTGGAGGCAAGCGCGTATGACGGCCGCTACGGACACCACGACGACGGGTACCGAGCAGTCCCGGATCCACCTCGACCCCTTCGTCTCCGACCTGGACGGAGAGAGCGCGGCGCTGCGGGCCGCGGGGCCGCTGGCCGCCGTGATGCTGCCGGGCGACGTACCGGTGTGGGCGGTCACGCACCACGCCGAGGCGAAGAAGCTGCTCACCGACCCGCGTCTGGTGAAGGACATCAACGTCTGGGGGGCCTGGCAGCGCGGCGAGATAGCCCCCGACTGGCCGCTGATCGGGCTGGCCAACCCGCCCCGCTCCATGCTCACCGTGGACGGCGCCGACCACCGCCGGCTGCGCACGCTGGTCGCGCAGGCCCTCACGCCCCGCCGGGTGGAGCGGATGCGGGAGCGGATCACGGAACTGACCGAGGGGCTGCTGGACCAGGTGGCCGCCGCGTCCGGTCCGTCCGGTGACCCGGTCGACCTCAAGGCGCTGTTCGCCTACCCGCTGCCGATGTACGTGATCGCCGACCTGATGGGTCTTGCGGAGGAGCGGCTGCCGCGGCTGAAGGAGCTCTTCGAGAAGTTCTTCTCCACGCAGACCCCGCCGGAGGAGGTCATCGCGACACTGACCGAGCTCGCCGGGATCATGGCCGAGACGGTCGCGCACAAGCGCGAGCACCCGGGCGACGACCTGACCTCCGCGCTCATCCAGGCGTCGGAGGACGGCGACAGCCTCACCGACGAGGAGATCGTCGCCACGCTCCAGCTGATGGTGGCGGCCGGCCACGAGACCACGATCTCCCTCATCGTCAATGCGGTGGTCAGCCTCTCCACCCATCCGGAGCAGCGGGAGCTGGTGCTGTCCGGCACGGCGGACTGGTCGGCGGTGGTGGAGGAGACGCTGCGCCACTCGACCCCCACCTCACACGTCCTGATCCGGTTCGCGACCGAGGACATCCCGGTGGGTGACAAGGTCCTGCCGGCCGGCGACGCGCTGATCGTGTCGTACGCGGCGATCGGCCGGGACGAGCAGGCGCACGGCCCGACGGCCGGCGACTTCGACATCACCCGGGAGAGCGCCAACCGGCACATCTCCTTCGGCCACGGCCCGCACGTGTGCCCCGGCGCCGCCCTGTCCCGGCTGGAGGCCGGTGTGGCCCTGCCGGCCCTGTACGCCCGCTTCCCGAAGCTGGACCTGGCGGTCCCGGCGGGTGAGCTGCGCAACAAGCCGGTGGTCACCCAGAACGACCTGTTCGAGCTCCCGGTGAAGCTCGGCGGGTGACCGACGCGGGTGGTGGGCCGGACCTCCCCCCCGGTCCGCCCACCACCCGTCCGCCACCTGGCCGGTCCGTCTCAGCGGACGGACGATGTTTCGCCGGGGTTTCCCTCAGCCGATAGGCTCCGGTCGTGGCTGATATCCAGATTCCCGCTGACATCAAGCCCGCCGACGGACGTTTCGGCGCGGGTCCCTCCAAGGTGCGGACGGAGGCGCTGGACGCCCTGGCCGCGACCGGCACGTCCCTGCTCGGCACATCCCACCGCCAGGCCCCGGTGAAGAACCTGGTCGGCAAGGTGCGCGAGGGCATCTCCGAGCTGTTCTCCCTCCCCGAGGGCTACGAGGTGATCCTCGGCAACGGTGGCTCCACCGCGTTCTGGGACATCGCGACCCACGGCCTGATCGAGAACAAGTCGCAGCACCTCACCTTCGGCGAGTTCAGCTCCAAGTTCGCCAAGGCGTCCAAGCTCGCCCCCTGGCTGGCCGAGCCCACCGTCATCTCCTCCGACCCGGGCACGCACCCCGAGGCGGCCGCCGAAGCCGGCGTGGACGTCTACGCGTTCACCCACAACGAGACCTCCACCGGTGTCGCCATGCCGATCAGGCGGGTGGCCGGCGCCGACGAGGGCTCCCTGGTCCTGGTGGACGCCACCTCCGGCGCGGGCGGCCTGCCGGTCGACATCGCCGAGACGGACGTCTACTACTTCGCCCCGCAGAAGTCCTTCGCCTCCGACGGCGGCCTGTGGATCGGCGTGTTCTCCCCCGCCGCGATCGAGCGCGCCGAGCGCGTCCACGCGAGCGGCCGCCACGTCCCGGAGTTCTTCAGCCTCCCCACGGCGATCGACAACTCCCGCAAGAACCAGACGTACAACACCCCGGCGCTGGCCACCCTGTTCCTGCTGAACGAGCAGCTGGAGTGGCTGAACGGCCAGGGCGGCCTCGACTGGTCCACGGCCCGTACGAAGGACTCCTCCACCCGCCTGTACGCGTGGGCGGACGAGTCCAAGTACGCCACCCCGTTCGTCACCGACCCGGGCAAGCGCTCCCAGGTCATCGGCACGATCGACTTCACGGACG
This sequence comes from Streptomyces sp. NPDC086080, assembly GCF_044540255.1. Classification (NCBI taxonomy): domain Bacteria; kingdom Bacillati; phylum Actinomycetota; class Actinomycetes; order Kitasatosporales; family Streptomycetaceae; genus Streptomyces; species Streptomyces sp. NPDC086080. The sequence goes on along the minus strand of NZ_JBITRU010000005.1, from coordinate 188,396 downwards.
AGGTCGACGCCGCCGCCGTCGCCAAGGTCCTGCGCGCCAACGGCGTCGTCGACACCGAGCCCTACCGCAAGCTCGGCCGCAACCAGCTCCGCGTCGCGATGTTCCCGGCGATCGACCCGGCGGACGTCGAGGCCCTGACGAAGTGCGTGGACTACGTCATCGAGCAGTTGTAGACACGTCCCGCACGACGAGGGGCGCCCGGCGGATCATCTCCGCCGGGCGCCCCTCGCCCGTCCGTACGCGCCCCTGCTCACTCACGGCCCGGGCGGTCGCCCAGACCGACTCCGACGATTTCTCGGGTTGCCTGCCCCAGGACCCTCCGGCCGGGGTGCCGAAGACGTCGCGGGCTACGACCGACCGGGCATCGGTCTCTCGCGTGGAGCACACTCCTCAGGATGACGACCGTCGGTCCCGAGCACCGGCGCCCGGTTCACCGACGGCGGCGACGCCGGCTCAGTCCGAAGAGGGCCACGACGACCACGGCCAGCGTCACCGCGCCGATCTTGACGGTGGTCCCGCCGCCGTCCGCAATGCTCTTGCCGTCCTGCGCGCCGGCGGCGCCCTTCCCGCCGCCGCCCCCGCCCTCAGCGGCGCCGGGTGCCTCGCGGGACTCGACCGGGCTGCCGGAGCCCTCGCTGCCGTACATGAGCCGGGAGCCGTCGGCGGAGTAGGTCACGGACTCCCCCTGCCCCTGGAGCGGCACGCTCAGCCGGTCCTTCCGCTGAAGCCTCCCGCCGTTCCAGGCGTAGTGGACACCGCCGAAGTAGCCGCGCACGGCGAGCTGTTGACCGTCCGGGGAGAGCGCCGCGTCGGTGGCCCACAGTTCGACGGGGGCGATCGGCCGGAAGATGTTCTCGCCGGAGGAGGAGAGCTTCTCCGGGCCCTCGTAGAGATGCCCGCCCTCCTCCTTCTTGTCGACGATGTAGACCCGCCCGGTCTTCGGGTGCACGACCATCGACTCGGCGTCCCGGGGCCCGTCGGAGTACTTCACGACGTACTGCGTAGCCCGCACGGTCGCGTCGCCCAGCTTCTTCGGCTCGGGCAGTTCGTAGATCCACACGTACGGCCAGGTGCCACCGAGGTTGTCCCCGATGTCCCCGACGAAGATCTTGTTGCCGGGGCCGACGGAGATGGCCTCGACGTCGCGGGGCGAGCCGATGCCGGTGAGGGTGAGGCGGGCGACGGTCTCGCCGGTCGCGCTGTCGACGGCGTAGAGGTAGGGGCCGTCGTCGCTGTCGTTGTGCGTCCAGTAGACGCCGGGGTGGAGGCGGGAGGCGGCGAGCCCGCTGGACTCGGTGATGCGCGGGTCGTTGATGCTGAACCCCTCGTTGCCGTCGGCGCTTTCGGCTGCGGAGGCGGGCACGGCGAGCGCGCCCGTGAGAAGGGTCGCGGCGAGCAGGGTCAAGGTTCTGCGCATGTGCCAAGGGTGCCATCCCTCACCGGACTTCACGGCGGGTGGTCGGTCTCACATCGCGGCGGGCGGGCTGATCGACCATGATGAGCGGGTGCTCAGGTTCATGCCCGTAGGTGACTCGATGACGATCGGGAGCGCGGGTGAACACACCTGGCGCTACCGGCTGTGGCAGCACCTGTGCACGGCGTACGGCGGCCCCTTCACACTGGTGGGCCCGCGCGAGACGCTCCACGACCCGTCGGCCGACGCCCCCACGTCGTACGCGTACGCCGATCCGGACTTCCCCCGCGCCCATCTCGCCGGCTGGGGCGAGGGCTGGCACCACATGACCCCGCTGATCGGCGAGGCCGTGCGCTCCTGCCGGGCGGATGTGCTGCTGGTCTCGCTGGGCCTGATCGACCTCGGCTTCTATACGAACGCCGAGCAGACGGCGGACAACGTCCGCACGTTCGTGGCCGAGGCGAGGGCCGCCGGGCCGGGCGTCCGCATGGCCGTCATGCCGGTGGTCCGCAACATCCGGGTGGAGACGGACGAGTCCTTCGCCGAGCAGGTCACCCGCTTCAACGAACTCCTCGCGAAGACCGTCGCCGACCTCGACGCACCGGGCTCCTCCCTGCTGCTCGTCCCGCCCCCGGCGTCGTACGACTTCCACACCGACACCTACGACGGCACCCACCCCAACGAGACCGGCGAACACAAGATCGCCGGCGCCTTCGCGGAGGCGATGTGGCGGGAGTGGGACCTGGGCGGGCCGTACGAGGGGGCCTGACAGCACCACGAGCCGGGGCGACGATATCAAGCACGGGGTTCCGGCGACTTCGACATGATCGCCTCGGTCACCGGACAGCGGACCGCCTGGGTCGTCCCCGCGGGCACCGCCGACTGATCGTCACCCCCTTGCATAGAGCGCACTCCAAGCCGTTGGCTTGATGCACATGAAGTACACGCAGCTCGGACGCACAGGTCTCAAGGTCAGCCGGCTCGTCCTCGGGACGATGAACTTCGGTCCGCAGACCGACGAGCCCGACTCACACGCCATCATGGACGCGGCGCTGGACGCCGGGATCAACTTCTTCGACACGGCCAATGTCTATGGGTGGGGCGAGAACAAGGGCCGCACCGAGAGCATCATCGGCAGCTGGTTCGCGAAGGGCGGCGACCGCCGCGACAAGGTGGTCCTCGCGACGAAGGTGTACGGGAACATGGCCGCCGACGGCGATGCCTGGCCCAACCACGACAAGCTGTCCGCCGTGAACATCCGGCGCGCGGTCGAGGCCTCGCTGAAGCGGCTGGGCACCGACTACATCGACCTCTACCAGTTCCACCACGTCGACCGGGACACCCCGTTCGAGGAGATCTGGCAGGCGGTCGACGTCCTGATCCAGCAGGGCAAGATCCTCTACGTCGGTTCCTCGAACTTCCCCGGCTACAAGATCGCCCAGGCGAACGAGATCGCCGCCCGGCGCGGCGGGACCATCGGCCTGGTCAGCGAGCAGTGCCTCTACAACCTCGCCGAGCGCCGCGCCGAGATGGAGGTCATCCCGGCCGCACAGGAGTACGGACTCGGGGTCATCCCCTGGTCGCCCCTGCACGGCGGTCTGCTGGGCGGTGTGATCAAGAAGGAGGCGGAGGGCGGCCGCCGCGCCTCCGGCCGGGCCGCCGACACGCTCGCCGATCCCACCGCGCGCGCCCGGATCCAGGCGTACGAGGACCTGCTCGACAAGCACGGCATCGAGCCCGGCGAGGCCGGTCTCGCCTGGCTGCTCACCCGGCCCGGGGTGACCGGCCCGATCGTCGGTCCGCGCACCGCCGCGCAGCTCGCGTCCGCGCTGAAGGCGGTCGAGCTGGAGCTGAGCCAGGAGCTGCTGACCTCCCTGGACGAGATCTTCCCGGGGCCGGGCCCGTCCCCCGAGGCCTTCGCCTGGTAGCAGGGGGCGCCCACACCGGGCTCCCTCACCCCGCCGGGCTCTCCCCGGCGCCGCCCCCTCGGCGACGCCGGGCAGGGCAACGCCCCCAGGGGCGCGGGGAACTGGCAGCAGGGGGCACCCATCCGCACACCGGGTCCCCTCACCGCGCCAGGCTCTCCCCGGCGCCGCCCCCTCGGCAGCGCCGGGCAGGGCAACGCCCTCAGGGGCGCGGGGAACTGCGCGACTGGCAGCAGAGGGCCCCTTCCGCACACCGGGTCCCCTCACCCCGCCGGGCTCCCAGCACCACCGCCACCTCGGCGACGCCGGGCAGGGCAACGCCCTCAGGGGCGCGGGGAACTGCGCGACCAGCCCCCACGCACCCGCACCCGCACCCGCGCCTCACGGCAGCCGACGGCGCTACTTGCCCAGCGCCGCCGCCAGCCCTACGACGACGAACATCAGTACGAGCGCACCGGCCATGATCCGGTTCCGGGTCTTCGGGTCCACGCCTTCGAGCCTAACCGGCCGCACCGAGCACCCGTCGGGCGACCGCCTCATAGCGGGGCTGCTCGCCCGGCACCCCGGATGCCGGGAGCCTGCTGCGCACCAGCACCAGCTCGTTCACGGTCCAGGTGCGCCCGCGCCACGCACGCAGGGCCGCCACGTGCGGCCGTACGTCGACGGCCTCCCGGCTGCGGGCCACCGTCAGGTGGGCCTTGTACCGCCGGTGCTCCTCCATCGCCACCCCGGCCTTCCGCGCCGCGGCCTCGGTCCGCCCGGCCAGCAGCCGCATCGTGCGCAGATCCCCCTCCGCCCCGGTCCACAGCGCCCTGCCCTGCCCGAACTGCCCCCCGCCGCGCAGGGCCAGCTCGAAGGGGTCCGTCCGGGCCGCGGCCCGCGTCAGCCGCGCGACCAGCTCCGGTGCGAGCTCGTCCGCGACCTCCCCGTAGAACGCGAGCGTGAAGTGCCATCCGGCCCGCTCGGTCCACCGCATCCCGTCGGCGCCGGGCAGCGCCCTCAGCTTCGCCACCTCGGCGGCAAGCTCGTGGAGCACGTCTTCCGGCGGCAGCACGGCGGCGAAGAGCCTCATGGGTCCAGTCTCGCAGGGAGCGTCCGCACGCTCCCACGTGTCCTGGTCGCCGTGCGTATCGTTGTACCGCGCGGCTGTACGCATCGAATCGAGCGGCAGCCGGGGAGGAGCGCCACGATGACCGTCCTCGAAGACAGGATCGCGATGGCCGAGAGCGGCGACGAGCTCACACTTGACGCGATGTTCGAGTGGCTGGAGAAGATGCCCATCCCCGAGGGCTACAAGACCGAGATCGTCGGGGGGCACATCTTCATGGCACCGCAGCGGGACACCCGCTGGGAGATCATCGCGAACATCTACGATCAGCTCCGCGTGAAGTATCCGCGCAAGCGGGTCAAGTCCGATGTCCGCATCGACTACCCGGGACACCTCAACGGCTTCGCCTCCGACGTGACCCTGCTGGCCGAGGGTGCGGCCAAGAACGGGAAGGGGCTCTGGCGCTTCGAGGACGTCGAGTTCATCGCCGAGGTGATTTCCAGGAGCACCGCGGGCAACGACTACGGCCCGAAGAAGGACACCTACGCCGCCGCGGGCGTGCCGGTGTACCTGATCGTCGACCCGTACACCGGCGAGTGGCACCTGCACACGCTGCCGGAGGACGGTAAGTACCACGCCTCCGTGCGCTTCGGCTTCGGCAGCGAAGTCGATCTGACCGGGACGGTCGTCGGTCTCGTCCTCAAGACCGACGAGTTCCCCCGCGACTGACCGCGCCGGCGGCCCCGTCACACCGCCGAAACCAGTTCCTCGCGCCGCTCCCGCGGCACGAACCGCACGCGCGGGTGGCCGCCGTGCCAGCCCACCGACAGCCGCAGGCCGCCGGCCCTGGCCAGGATCAGGCCGATCACGGACGCCGCGACCACCGCGACCGCGCCCCCGGTGGCGAAGCCCACGCGGGCGCCGTAGGTGTCGGTGATCCAGCCGACGATCGGGGCGCCGACCGGGGCACCGCCGAGGAAGACCATCATGTAGAGGGCCATGACACGGCCGCGCATGAGCGGGTCGGTGGTCATCTGGAGGCTGCTGTTGGTGGTGACGTTGACCGTCATCGAGAACAGGCCCAGCGGAATCATGACCAGCGCGAACATCCACAGCCGGGGCGACGCGGCGGCCACGATCTCCAGCGTGCCGAAGGCCATCGCGGCCAGGATCACCAGCCGCAGCCGGGCGGTGCCGCGCCGGGCCGCGAGGAGGGCGCCGGAGACCGAGCCGACCGCCACGAGGGTGTTGAACATGCTGTAGACGCCCGCGCCCCCGTCGAAGACCTCGTCGGCGAAGGCCGAGAGGTAGACGGGGAAGTTGAAGGCGAAGGTGCCGATGAAGCCGACCAGCACGATCGGCCAGAGCAGTTCGGGCCGTCCGCTGACATAGCGCAGGCCCTCCCGCAGCTGTCCCTTGCCGCGCGGGGCGCGTTCGACGGGGTGCAGTTCGCGGGCGCGCATCATCATCAGGCCGGCCAGCGGGGCGACGAAGGAGAGGCCGTTGAGGAGGAACGCCCAGCCCGTGCCGACGCCGGTGATCAGCAGACCCGCGACGGCGGGGCCGACCAGGCGGGCGGACTGGAAGTTCGCGGAGTTGAGACTGACCGCGTTCTGCAGCTGGCCGGGGCCGACGAGCTCGGAGACGAAGGCCTGGCGGGCGGGGTTGTCGACGACCGTGGCGAGACCGAGGGCGAAGGCGGCGAGGTAGATGTGCCAGACCTCGACGCGGCCGGTCAGGGTGAGGACGGCGAGCGCGAGCGCGGTGAGGGCCATCGCGCACTGGGTGACGAAGAGGGTGGGCCGCTTGCGCAGCCGGTCGACGAGGACACCGCCGTACAGGCCGAACAGCAGCATCGGCAGGAACTGCAGGGCCGTGGTGATGCCGACGGCGGCCGAGGAGCCGGTGAGGCTGAGCACCAGCCAGTCCTGGGCGATGCGCTGCATCCAGGTGCCGATGTTGGAGACGACCTGGCCGAGGAAGAACAGGCGGTAGTTCCTGACCCGCAGCGAGGAGAACATCGACTTCTTGCGGGTGGGGCTGATGTCGAGGGTGGACCGGGTGTCGTTGGGGTCAGGTGCGGGGGCGGAAGCTGCTCCGGATCCCGTACTCAAAAGGGTTCGCCTCCTTGCTCGGCCGCTGCTCGCGGCACTGCTGCCTGCGCGGATGCTCGGATGCTCGGATGCTCGGATATTCGAATGGCTGGATGGCCGGATGCCGGGACGCTCAGAGGTGTGCGAGCTTCTCCAGCACGGGGGCGGCGGCGCGCAGTTTCGCCCACTCGTCCTCGTCCAGATCCTGCACCAGCGTCGCCAGGAACGCGTTCCGCTTGCGGCGGCTCTCCTCGAGCATCGCCTCGGCCTGCTCGGTCTGCGTGACGACCTTCTGGCGGCGGTCGTCGGGGTGCGGCTCAAGGCGGACGAGCCCCTTGGCCTCCAGCAGGGCCACGATGCGGGTCATCGAGGGCGGCTGGACATGCTCCTTGCGGGCGAGCTCGCCCGGGGTGGCGTGGCCGCAGCGGGCCAGGGTGCCCAGCACCGACATCTCGGTGGGGCTCAGGGATTCGTCGACGCGCTGGTGCTTGAGCCGACGTGACAGCCGCATCACGGCGGAGCGAAGGGCGTTCACGGCGGCTGCGTCGTCGCCATGGCTGAGGTCCGGCATGTTCCTTAGCTTAACTCATTACTCTCTCTAAAGAACACCCGGGTGACGTGCCGTCCGCCGTGACTCCGGCCACCCTTGTCACACCGAATCACCCATACGAGTGATCCGGCCACGAAACACGACACACCACACCCGGGTGTGCGACAACGCTCATGCCCATGGGGACCGACGTGCTCAGCCTGCGTATGGACCGCGAACTGCTCGAACGACTCCGGGAGCATGCCGCCAGACGCGGCATGAGCGTCCAGGACTATGTCGTCCGGACGCTCATGCGCGATGACTTCGACCAGCGGTTCCAGGCCGCGGTCGAGGAGACGGAGAAGTTCTACGGGGTCACCTGAGGGGCCCGCCGAGAGGGCCCGCCGCCTCCCCTCGGGTCGGGCCCGGCCCCATCAGGTCGGGCCCAGTACCGGCATCAGGTCAGGCCCAGCGCCGGCATCAGGTAGTAGAAGGCGAAGACCGCCGCCACCGCGTACATCGCCGCCGGGACCTCGCGGCCGCGGCTGGCCGCCAGGCGCAGCACGGCGAAGGTGATGAAGCCCATGCCGATGCCGTTGGTGATCGAGTAGGTGAACGGCATCATCAGCATCGTCACGAAGGCCGGGACGGCGATCGTGTAGTCCGCCCAGTCGATCTCCTTGATCGAGCCCGCCAGGATCAGGAAGCCCACCGCCACCAGCGCCGGGGTGGCCGCCTGGGAGGGGACCATGGTGGCGACGGGGGTGAGGAACAGCGCCAGGGCGAACATCGCGCCGGTGACGAGGTTGGCGAAGCCGGTCCGCGCGCCCTCGCCGACACCGGCCGTGGACTCCACGAACGCGGTGGCGGCCGAGGAGGAGCTCGCACCGCCCGCGGCGACCGCGACACCGTCGATGAACAGGACCTTGTTGATGCCGGGCATCTGGCCCTCGCCGTCGGTCAGCTTGGCCTCGTCCGAGACGCCCATGATCGTGCCCATCGCGTCGAAGAAGCACGACAGCAGCACGGTGAAGACGAACAGGACGCCGGTCAGCACACCGACCTTGCCGAAGCCGCCGAACAGGCTGACCTGGCCGATCAGACCGAAGTCGGGGGTGGCGACGGGGTTGCCGGGCCAGGTGGGCGTGGTCAGGCCCCAGGACTCGATGTCCGCGACGGCGTTGACGACCAGCGCGACGACCGTCATGGCGACGATCGAGATGAGGATCGCGCCGGGCACCTTGCGCACGATCAGCGCCAGGGTGAGCAGCGTGCCGAGGACGAAGACGAGGACGGGCCAGCCGTTGAGGTGACCGCCGGCGCCCAGCTGGAGCGGGACCGTGGTCTGGGCGATGTCCGGGATGCGGGTGACGAAGCCGGAGTCGACCAGACCGATCAGCATGATGAACAGGCCGATACCGATGGCGATGGCCTTGCGCAGCCCGTACGGGACGGCGTTCATGACGCGTTCCCGCAGGCCGGTGGCGACCAGCAGCATGACGATGAAGCCGGCCAGCACCACCATGCCCATGGCGTCCGGCCACGACATGCGCGGCGCGAGCTGAAGGGCGACGACGGAGTTCACACCGAGGCCGGCGGCCAGCGCGATCGGGACGTTGCCGATGACGCCCATGAGGAGCGTGGTGAACGCCGCGGTCAGGGCGGTCGCGGTGACCAGCTGGCCGTTGTCGAGCTGGTGGCCGTACATGTCCTTCGCGCTGCCCAGGATGATCGGGTTCAGCACGATGATGTAGGCCATGGCGAAGAAGGTGGCGAGACCGCCGCGGATCTCACGGGGCAGGGTGCTGCCGCGCTCGCTGATCCGGAAGTAGCGGTCGAGGGCGCCGGTTCCGGCACCGGACCCCGGCTGCTCGGGGGTGGGGGCCTTGACGGGGGCCGACGTGGACATGCGAGGACCTCATCACCGGCAGGCCTCCCCCAAAGCCCTTTGGTGTTTTCTACGAATGAAAGCGGTCAGAGACAAACGGATTCAGTATGAACATATAAGCCCGTCGATGCTATCTCCGCGCGTAGACAAGCACGGGCGGGCCTGGCCGGATCCGTACGCGGTGCGGCGTACCTCACGCGTCCGGCCCGCCGACAGCACGGCGGCGGGCCCTCGTAAGCTGTCCGCATGGCGAAGTGGACCCCCAAGCACGAGGCGCCGGAGCCCCTGGAGGGCCCCGTGGTCGCCACCATCACCGGCGGCACGATCGTCTGGTTCGCCCTGTTCCTGGTGCAGCTGCCGTTCTACGGCTGGTTCGACGACCGCGGCCACACCTGGTGGCTGTGGACCTGCCTGGCCGGCGGCGGGCTCGGCTTCATCGGCATCTGGTACGTCCGCAGGCGTGACGCCGCGATCAAGCGGGACGAAGCGGCGCGGGCGGCCCGGACGGCCTGAGCGGCGCGGACGGCCCGGACAGCGGCGGACGGCCCGAACCGCGCGGACGGCCCGGATGGCCTGAGCAGCCCCGGCGGCCCTGACGGCGCGGACGGCGGCGGGCGGCGGCGGGCGGCCCGGACGGCGGCGGACCCAACTGCCGCCCCTGACACCGTCGTACGACCACGGCACGACGCCCGTCCACATCTCTCCTCCCCAGGTCTGATCTTCCGCCGTTCGGGTGGGTACGGTCCCGTATCCGCACGTACCGTCGAAGGCATGACGCATCTCGATGCGGGCGCCCGGGCCGATACCGCGCTCCCCGCCACGGTCACCTCCCCGGCGACCGGGCTCAACTCCGCGGAAGTCGCCGAACGGGTGGCGCGCGGTCAGGTCAACGACGTGCCCGCGCGCAGCAGCCGCTCTCTCACCGAGATCGTCCGCGCGAACGTGTTCACCCGGTTCAACGCGATCATCGGCGTGCTCTGGGTGATCATGCTGATCGTCGCGCCGATCCAGGACAGCCTGTTCGGCTTCGTGATCCTCGCCAACACTGGCATCGGGATCGTCCAGGAGTGGCGGGCGAAGAAGACCCTGGACTCCCTGGCGGTGATCGGCGAGGCGCGGCCGACGGTGCGCCGCGACGGGGTGTCGGCGCGGGTCGGCACGTCCGAGATCGTGCTGGACGACCTGATCGAGATCGGACCGGGTGACAAGGTCGTCGTCGACGGGGTGTGTGCCGAGGCGGACGGCCTGGAGATCGACGAGTCACTGCTCACCGGCGAGGCCGACCCCGTGGTGAAGCAGCCCGGTGACCGGGTCCTGTCGGGCAGTTTCGTCGTCGCGGGCGGTGGCTCGTTCCAGGCGACCAGGGTGGGGCGCGAGGCCTACGCGGCGCAGCTCGCCGAGGAGGCGTCCCGCTTCACCCTCGTCCACTCCGAACTGCGCAGCGGCATCTCCACGATCCTCAAGTACGTGACGTGGATGATGGTCCCGACCGCGATCGGTCTGATCATCAGCCAGCTGGTGGTCAAGGACAACGAGCTGAAGAACTCGATCGCCCGCACGGTCGGCGGGATCGTGCCGATGGTCCCCGAGGGGCTGGTGCTGCTCACCTCCGTCGCCTTCGCGATCGGCGTGATCCGGCTGGGCCGCAAGCAGTGCCTGGTGCAGGAGCTGCCCGCCATCGAGGGGCTGGCCCGGGTCGACACGGTCTGCCTGGACAAGACCGGCACGCTCACCGAGGGCGGCATGAACGTCACCGAGCTGCGGGTGCTGGGGGACGGCGACGGCACGTACCTGCGCAAGGTGCTGGGCGAGCTCGGCTCGGCGGACCCCCGCCCGAACGCCTCCCTGCGGGCCCTCATCGACGCGTTCCCGGACACCACCGAGTGGCGCCTGACCGACACGCTGCCCTTCTCCTCCGCCCGCAAGTACAGCGGCGCGACGTTCGAGGAGGAGCGGGGCGGGGAGGCCGTCAGCTGGCTCCTGGGGGCCCCGGACGTGCTGCTGGAGTCCGGTGACCCGGCGCTGGCGGAGACCGGGCGGATGAACGAGCAGGGGCTGCGGGTGCTGCTGCTCGCCCGGGTCCGTCCCGGGGTGGACGTCGACGACCCCGCCGCCGCGACGGGCGTACGGCCGGCCGCGCTGGTGGTGCTGGAGCAGCGGCTGCGGCCCGACGCCGCCGACACCCTGCGCTACTTCGCCGAGCAGGACGTCCGGGCCAAGGTCATCTCCGGGGACAACGCGGTGTCGGTCGGCGCGGTCGCGGCCAAGCTGGGCCTGTCCGGTACGGCGGTGGACGCGCGCCGGCTGCCCGCCGATCCGGACGCCATGGCGAAGGCGCTGGACGAGGGCACGGTGTTCGGTCGGGTCACCCCGCAGCAGAAGCGGAACATGGTGGGCGCGCTGCAGTCGGACGGCCACACGGTGGCGATGACCGGTGACGGTGTGAACGACGTGCTGGCGCTGAAGGACGCGGACATCGGTGTGGCGATGGGCTCCGGTTCGGAGGCCACCCGGGCGGTCGCGCAGATCGTGCTGCTGAACAACAGCTTCGCCACGCTGCCGTCGGTGGTGGCGGAGGGCCGCCGGGTGATCGGCAACATCACCCGGGTCGCGACGCTGTTCCTGGTGAAGACGGTGTACTCGGTGCTGCTGGCGGTGCTGGTGGTGCTCTCGCAGGTGGAGTACCCGTTCCTGCCGCGCCATCTGACCCTGCTGGCCACGCTCACCATCGGCGTCCCGGCGTTCTTCCTGGCGCTCGCCCCCAACAAGGAACGCGCCCGCCCGAACTTCGTGAAGCGGGTCATGCGGTACGCGATCCCGGGCGGGGTGCTGGCCGCGACGGCGACCTTCACGACGTATCTGATCGCCCGGGAGCACTACAGCGGCGAGGGCGCGCTGGAGGCGGAGACGAGCGCGGCGACGCTGACGCTGTTCCTGATCTCGCTCTGGGTGCTGGCGATCATCGCCCGGCCGTACACGTGGTGGCGCATCGGTCTGGTGGCGGCGATGGGCGGGGGGTTCCTGCTGGTGCTGGTGGTGCCGTGGCTCCAGCACTTCTTCGCGCTGAGGCTGGTGGGCATGACGATGCCGTGGACGGCGGCCGGCATCGCGGTCGTCGCGGCGGGGGTGCTGGAGCTGCTGTGGCGGTGGGTGGGCCGGCGGTTCCCCGCCTAGCGGGGCCGGGGCCCGCCCACCGCCCTTGCGCCGGGTCTACTTCACGTCGATGAAGTCGGCGGCGGAGTTGACCGCCGCGGTGATCGAGTTGCCCACGTAGGAGTAGCGGAAGTAGCCGTCGGCGGAGGCCTTGACGGTGGTCTTCAGCTCGCCCTTGGAGTTGGTCTTGATGGTCCTGATGGTGGTGTAGCTCTTGGCGGTCTTCTTACGGAACTGGAGCTTCACCGACTGGCCGGAGTAGCCGCCGTTCCTGAGCGTCTCCCAGTTGGCGCGGGTGAGCTTGCCGGTGACGGTGATCGTCCTGCCCTTCTTCACCGGCTCGGGCGTGGCGTTGACCGTCAGCTGCGAGGCCCGCTGGAACCTGAAGGAACCGGCCTTCTGCTTCCACACGTAGTCGTGGTCCTTGGCGTCGACCCAGGCCTCGACGTACCAGGTGCCGGCGCTGGCGTTGCTGAGGTAGTCGACCTTCGGGGCCACCAGGACCGAGGCGGTGCAGGTGGACGTGGTGGAGCTTGCCGCCTTGCAGGTGGGCCGGCCCGTCGAGAAGTTCCCGTAGTCGGGACCGTACAGCCAGAACTCCTCGGCACTCGCGATGCCCGAGTTGTCCCTGGCGGTCACGCTGACCGTGATGGTCTTCGGGCTGGAGGCGCCCACGGGCACCTTGTTGTCCCCGTCGACCACGACCTTGGTGATCGTGGTGTCGCCATACGATCCATTGGCCTGGGCGGCCGGAACGGCGAGGGCGGACAGGGCAAGGGCGCCGGAGACGGTGGCCACGGCGGCCACGGTGGCCACGGTGGCCACGGTGGCCACGGCGGCCACGGTGGCCACGGTGGCCACGGCGGCCACGGCGGCCACGGTGGCCACGGCGGCACGTATGCGCATGTGTTGTTCCCCAGGGGGAGAAGGGGGCCCCGGCTCTGGTCGTTCGCTACGGCTCGTCGTCGGCGCGGGACCCCGAGTGATCGTGGGGTCTGTTGACCCGACTGATCAGATTCACCACTCGCGTGAATGGTTGTAGAGAAATGTGACCATCTTGCGGACGGTGGTGTCCGGCCCGGGCTTGTCCGGGGCGCCCATCGCTGCCGGGGCGCCCCTGGCAACCCGCGCGGCCTGGACCCCGGCACCCCGGCACCCCGGCACCCCGGCACCCCGGCACCCCGGAGCCTGCCCGGTGTTGGTACCGGGCGGGGGGTGTCTGCGCGGCCCGGCGCCTGCGGGGTGCCGTCGCGCCCACCCGTGCCGCCCTGCGGCACGACTGCCCGCGGAGGGCGAGGGCCCGTCGCCACCCTCCGCCACCGCAACTGCTGCACGGCCCCCCACGGAGGGCGAGGGAACCAGTCGCCCCCACCCACCACCACCGCAACTGCGGCACGACCCCCCGCGGAAGGCGGGGGACCGGTCGGGTGCCGGGGTCAGTCGAACCAGCGGTCGCGGGACAGTTCGTCGGTTCGGGACGGGTCCTCCAGCAGGGCCGCGACCTCGAAGCGGCGGGGCCACTGGCCCGCCGCCCAGGCGAGACCCGCGGCCACGCCCTCCAGCGTGGCCGCATGGAGCACACCGTCGTCGGTCAGCCGCCAGTCGATCTCCACACCGTCGACGACCAGCTCCTCGTGCTCCACGTACGACGCCAGCGTCCCGACCCCGAGCAGCACCCGCACCGGCTCCGGTACGTCGTGCACATCACCCTCGGAGCCGACCTCCCCGGTGACGGACTCGCTCAGCCGCCGCACCTGGAACAGCTCCGCCAGCTCGGCGGCCCGCGCCGGCCGTACCGGCAGCAGCGGAACCCCCGCTGTGAACGGCAGCAGATCCGGTGAGTCGACGACCACCGCGTCCGCCGCGTCCACCACCTCGACCCGCCCGTCGACCACGGCCCGCAGCTCGTCCGGCAGGGTCACCTGCTCGGGGTCCAGCTCGGCCAGCGCCCCGTACAGGGCGTGCAGCTGGGCGGCGGTGACCCGGCGGTCGGGGTCGGCGAGGCGGTCGAGCAGTTCGGCCGCGCCGCCGGGCTCGTCGAGCAGCGCGGCCACCGAGGTCCGTACGCCCAGCGCCCGCAGCACCTGCTCGTCCTCGAAGCCGGTCGCGTCGGCCTCCTCGTACAGGCCCCGCAGCAGCGGATCGCTCCCGGACGCCCGCAGTCCGGCCGGGTGGCGCCCGTCGATCACCGGGTGCCCGCGCAGCCACCACGCGGTGTAGGGCCGTACGGTCTCGTGGGTGCCGTCGTGCAGCAGGATGCGCACCGGCTGGACGAGCGCGTCGCGCAGCGGGGGCCGGGACAGCAGGGCGAGGGCCTGCGGCCAGCGTTCGTCGTCCACGAGGTCGAGGTCGCGCACGGCGACGATCTCGGTGGCGACCGGCGGGACGGGACTGTCCGGGAAGCGGTCGAGGAGGTCCTCGCTCCACACGTCCACGGCGTCCAGCAGCCCGGCGTCGTCGGGCTCGGCGAAGTCCCCCTCTCTCGGCTCCAGTTCATCGGGGTCGAGGACGACATCGGTGGCACGGACGAGGGTGAAGTCCACCAGCACCCCGCATGCCGAGAGGGGCTGTTCGCCCCACTTGGCTGCCAGCTCGCCGTCCACGGCCGCGAGTTCTCCCTCGCGCATGACCTGGGCGAACGGGCCACCGGGGAAGACGAGTTCGCAGGCCGGGGAGAGTTCGCCGTCCTCGTCGGGGAGGGCGAGGGCGCCCAGCCACGGTTCGTCACCGGGTTCGAGGGCGGCGTCCCGCACCAACCCCAGCACGACGTCGGCGAGTTCCTCGGCGTCCGGCACGTCCTCCTCCCAGTTCGTCCCGCCCTCGTCGTCCAGCGAGGCGGCGACGGCGGCCCGCACCTGCGGGGTGGTGAGGACGGCGCGCGGGGTGGCGGGAAGGGCGCCCAGTTTCTCCAGCAGGGGGTGCGCGGCGTCGGGGTGGGCGACCTTGAGACCGAGCCGGGCGAGGAGTTCGGCATCGAGGGAGGCCGAGTCGGGGGTGGGCAGCAGCACCTGCCGGGGCCCGATCGTCGTCCGCCCTCCCCCGGAGCCGAAAGCCCGGGAGGTGCCCCCGGCGAGCGGCACCGGCAGCCCGGACAGCCGGTCCGGCTCGACCCCGGCGAGGCTGTCGTACAGCCGCCGCCACCAGTCGGGGGACTTCTCCAGGCCCGCCAGTCGGTCGATCGCGTCGGTGAGCGGCACCCGGGCGACCCCGAGCGTGCGCAGCTCGACGCGCCGTTCGAGACCGGCGGGCAGGAGGGTGGGGAGCACCTCCGCCAGGACGCGTACGGTGTCGGCCCCCGCGCCCTCCACGACCTCGGCGTCCCTGGGCCGCAGCGACTCGGGCAGATCGGAGTCGCCCTCCTCGTCCGCGCGCGGTGCGGCGGCGGGCGGCAGGAAGGACGTGCGCGGCAGCCGTTCGAGGATCGCCCGGCGCAGGGCGCCGTCCAGCTCGCCCTTGCCGAGCGGGCCGGGCACGAGGCCGATGATCCCGTCCGTCACCGGGCGCCACTCGGCGAGCAGCCCGGCGTAGGCGTCGGCGGCGCGCTGCACGAGGAAGTCGGTGAGCGGGCCGGGGGCGGCGTGCCGGCGGGTGGAGTCCAGCGGGAGGGAGGCGATGAGCAGGGCGGGCACACCGAGGGGCTCGTCGCTCGGGGTGGGCGCGTGCACGACGGCGCTGGTCCGGGGCCGGGCGGGACGTCCGTCGGCGTCCACGGGCACGGCCCAGGTGACCGACCAGAACGGCCGCAGCCGCTCCTCGACCGGCCGGTCGGCGAGCAGGTCGGGGGTGAGCGGCCCCTGCGCGACGGCCGTGCGCCACCGGGTCGTACCCTCGCGCGAGTCCTCGACGACGGTGAGCTCCCCGTCCGCGCGCCGCCGCACGGTACGGGGCTCCGCGTCCCCGATCTCGACGACGACGTCCTCCAGGCCGGGCAGGGCCAGCAGCAGGGCGTCGTCGACGGCGTCCAGCAGCCGCTCGGCGAGATCGGCGGCGGCCGCGTCCCGCAGCGGGAGGATGACCGCGGTGTCGTACGGGTCGGGCGCGGTCCCCTCGGCGGCGAACGGGAGTCGCAGCAGCGGCACATGACCGTCCCGCCGGCGGATCTCGTCCACCAGACCGGCGCTCCGCAGGGCGGTGTCGTCCGCGAGGCCGCGTGCCTCGGCGAGCGACCACCTGACCCCGCCGTGCCGTCCGACGACGGCGGGCTCGTCGGTCACGGCGAGTACGGCGGCGAACCCGACCCCGAACCGCCCCACGGCCCGGTCCGGCGCGTCCCGCTTCGCGGAGGCCCGCAGGGTGGACAGCGACTCGACCCCGGCCTCGTCGAGCGGGGCCCCGGTGTTGGCGGCGACGAGGACCCCGTCGCGCAGGGTGAGCCGGAGCCGTCCCGGTACGCCGGCGCGGGCGGCGGCGTCGGCGGCGTTCTGCGCGAGCTCGACGACGAGACGGTCCCGGTACCCGCCGAGGACCAGGTCCTCCTCGGCGTTGGCGTCCTCACGGAAGCGGGCGGGGCTGGTGGCCCAGGCGTCGAGGACACCGCGCCGCAGCCGCGCCGTCCCGAACGGATCGGCACCCTCGGCGGCGGGCCGCACGTACTTGCTCACGTTGACTCTCCTCATCGGCCGCCCTGATCGGCGTGAGGACGAAGGTACCGTCCCACGGCACCCCGGCGAGGAGCACGTGAATAGCGAGGCCTCGGGCCGCGCGAAGCACGTGAGCCGCGAGACCTCAGGCCGCGCGATCCTCGAAGCGGAACTCGGGACTGGTGCGCGGGTCGATGCGGGCCCCGGCCTCCAGAGCGGCGGCCAGCCGCTCGATCAGCTCCAGCGTGGGCTCGACGTCGCTCTCCTCGATGGCCTCGACGGCCTCCTCGGAGAGCTCCGCACGCCGGGCCAGTTCGGCGGTGGACCAGCCGAGGGCGGAGCGCCGGTCGTAGACGGCCTGCGCGAAGTCCATACGCCGTCCCGCGGCACGGTACGCCGGATCCTCACGGTGCTCCGGCGGCACTGTCCAGCTCGTGTGGTAACCGCTGCTCATCAGGCCTCCTCGTCCCTACTGTAGACGGCGTGCTCACCGGCCGGAGCGTGCTCCGCCTCGCACAGTTTCCTCGCTCGCTGCGCTCTCAGCACTTCTTCCCTCTCTCGCATTCTGGTCTTGCGGAAGACAGTGAGGAGCACCGCGCGTCGCCCCGGGGCAAACCAGTAGGTGACGCGCACCGGTCCGATCCGCAGTTCTCGCAGCCCGTCACCCAGGTGACTGGCAAGCGGAAACGGTAGTGCGTGGCCATCGGTGGCAAGCCGGTCCGCGAAGCGTTCGACGGTTCTGTAGCCCGAGAGGGGAAGCGTTTCCAGCCATGCCCGGACCTCCGGCTCGATTTCAATGACGTAAGGGTCCGGTTCCGGTAGTGCCGACATGACCGTTCCGTTCGTAGCGCGGCCTGGTGGACAAGGCTTACGGCGTCCACACAATCGGTCAGTTGGCGGCCCCGGGGTCGAACCCCCGAGGTTCACACCATCAGGTACGGACTCGAAGGCGGTTACCGGGGGCATGGCGATCACCAGCGGCATGGCGAATTCCCGGAGACCCACGCCACATCCGGACCGGCCCGCCGGTGACATGCTCCACAGGCGAAACATCCCGTACTACCCGGAATAGTCGAGAACCACCCCACCGCAATTCGGACATTTCGCGCACAGTCCTGATCGATCGGCGCGAAATGGCGGCTTTCGTCCCCCATGGAGCCCTTCGTCAAGAGACCTGGACCTCACGCCAGAAGTACGGCCTTTCGTCGTAGGTCACACCTTTGCGGCTTTTGGGCGGCTGCGGTTACCAAGGAACGGCCAGCGCGGCACGGACCAGTTCCGCGGATGGCTTCCCCCGCCCCCTCCCCCATGAGGTTTTCGATGTTCGAGCGCGTCACGTCCCGTTTCCCCCGTACGTCCGCCACCCGCACCCGCGCGGCCGTCCTGGCCGCCGGTCTGGGCTCCACGGTCGTCCTGGGAGCCGGGGTCGCGGTCGCCGCCGCCGAGAACACGGCCGTGTCCGGCAGCGCCACCGCTGTCCAGGCGCAGGCCGCCGCTCAGGCCGAGGCCGCGAAGACGCAGGCCGTCATGGTCGAGAAGGCCGCCAAGACCACCAAGCCGGCCAAGCCCGCCAAGCCCGCCGCGAAGAAGCAGGCGTCCTGGGTCTCCCCCGTGAAGAGCTACAAGCTCTCCGCCAGCTACGCCGCGAACGGCGGCATGTGGGCCTCGAAGCACTCCGGCCAGGACTACGCCGTCCCGACCGGCACCCCCGTCGTCGCCGTCCACGGCGGCACCGTCGTCAAGTCCGGCGGCAACGGCGCCGGTGACGGCCCCGCGTACGGCAACGCCGTCGTCATCAAGCACAGCAACGGCACGTACTCCCAGTACGCCCACCTGTCCTCGGTGAACGTGAAGGCCGGCCAGGTCGTCAAGACCGGCCAGAAGATCGCCCTGTCCGGCAACACCGGCAACTCCAGCGGCCCCCACCTGCACTTCGAGATCCGCACCAGCCCGAACTACGGCACCGCCGTCAACCCGGCAGCCTTCCTGCGCGCCAACGGCGTCACGCTCTGACCCGGTTCACGCAGCAGCACCCGAGCGACCCCGAGGTACGGCCCTGCGCCGCCCTCGGGGTCGCGTCCGCGTTCAGCCCTCGGACGCGTACGGGACGAAGGCAGCCCACGTGTCCGGGGCGAAGGCGATGCGGGGTCCCGTGACGTCCTTGGAGTCGCGGACGTGGACGGTGCCGGGGGTGAGGGCGAGTTCGACGCAGGACTCACCGTTGTTGCCGCTGCTGTAGCTGCTCTTGAACCATGTCGGCTCGGAGGCGTCCCCGGCAGTGGTCTTGCGGATCATGTTTCCCCCAGCAGTTGCTCGATGAAGGCCAGCGACTCCCGAGGCGAGAGTGCCTGAGCCCGGATCGTCCCATACTGCAGTTCAAGGATGCGCAGCTGTTTGGGCTCCGAGGTCGGCCGCCCGTTGAACTCGCCGTCGGCCCGACCAACCGCCGTCCCGTCTGCGAACTTCAGCAGCTCGATGGTGCCGTCCGTCCCGGAGTGAGTCTCACAGTTCATCGGCATCACCTGAAGCACGACGTTGTGCAACCGGCCCACCTCCACAAGGCGTTCGAGTTGCTGACGCCAGAGCATTGTGCCCCCGATGGGCCGACGCAGAACCCCCTCTTCCAGGACGAAGCTGAGCGCCGGGGCGGGATCACGCTCGAAGACTGTGCGCCGTGCGATGCGTGCAGCCACCATGCGCTCCACATCGTCCGGAGAGTAGGGCGGCTGTGCCGCCCCGATCACAGCTCGCGCATGCTCCGGCGTCTGCAACAGGCCATTGATGCTGTTGGACTGATACACAGCGATCTCGACCGCTCTCGCTTCCAACTTGCCCAGCGCCCGAACCTTCTTCGGGTACCGGACCTTCTTCACGTCCTCCCAGGCCGCCGCGATCAGCCCGCCCGCTTCCAGGACCTCGTCCGCCTTGTCCAGGAACTCCTGGCGGGGGATCCGCTTGCCGCCCTCGATCTTGTACACCATGTCTTCGCCGTACCCGACGATCCGACCGAACTCGGCGGCCCGCATCCCCGCCGCCTCGCGCCGCAGCTTCAACTGCCGCCCGACCGTCGTGATGACCGCGACGCCCCACTCGTCATCCGGGTCCACCTCCCAACCGGGCTCGTCCGCCTCTTCCTTGAGCCGACCCGTCTCCGCCTCCACCTCGACCGCCGTCATGCCGCACCTCTCCCTCGGAACCGTCCGTGACGCACTCCGCGCCCTACCCGTACCAACCGTCGGAACAGCCACGACAGCACCGGACAACCACCGGACAGTGACCGTACGTACGCGCCGAGTGACATCTCACGGTACGCAGATCCGGCCACGCTGAGTGATGTGAATCAGCAAACCGTGCTCACCAAGGCCCACGGCTCCCGGAACGACATCTTTGTCGTCGACGGTGCGCCGCTCGACTACTTCGCCTCGGCGGACGAGCTGACCCGGGCCGTCGGGCTGCTGTGCGACCGCAAGCGTGGGCTGGGCGGTGACGGGGTGTACTTCGTGGCCGACCACGGCGACGGTACGGCGCGGGCCTGGTTCTACAACCCCGACGGATCCGAGGCGCTGCTCTGCGGGAACGGGATGCGGTGCGCCGGCCGGATACTGCTGGACCGGCACCGGGCCGAGTCGGTCGTGGTCGAGCAGGGGCCCTACTCCTTCACCGTGCGCGACCGGGGCCGTACCTCCCACGGTGTACGGCAGGTCTCCGTGGAACTGCCCGCCGTCGACTTCGCACCCGGCGAGCCGATCGTCGCGGAGGCGGGGCCGCACGGCGAGTACGTGGACCGGCTGCTTCCGGCTTTCCACGCGTCACGGCACGTGACGGCGGTCGCGGTACCGAACTCGCACCTGATCACAGTGATCGACGCCTACGACGAGGCGGAACTGATCGAGACCGGGCGACGCGTCGCCGGTTCCCCGGGGGTCTTCCCGATCGGCGCCAACCTCTCCTTCGTGCTGCCGCTGTCCGATGACGAGGTGTTCATCCACACCTACGAGCGAGGCGCCGGACTGACCCCGTCGTGCGGTTCGGGCATCGCGGCCTCCCGCGCCACCCTGTCCCGCCTCGGGCTCGTCGACCCGGAGCGGCCGGTGACCGTACGCAACCCGGGAGGCGTCGCCCGGAGCTACCTCCAGACGGTCGGTGACGCGTGGCAACCGGTCCTGGAGGGCAACGCCACCCTCGTGTACGACGCCGAACTCGACCCCGCGGTGCTTCTCGGGGACGGTCCGGTGACCTACGAGGGTGCCGCACACATGGCGGAAATCAGCGCGTTCGCCGAGCTCAGCCGGGAAAACATGAAGGTGCTGCACGAGGCGGGCGTCCACCCGACCGAGGTCTGACGCCACTCGGGCGTCCGTCCCGGCATGGCCCTGGCCGCGCGCAGCTGTCTGCCGGGCTTGGGCTATGGGGAGGGGACGGCGTGGGGGAACTGTCGGCCGGCCTGTTGGCGATCGCGGCCGGAATCGCGGTGCGGCAGGCGGACCGGTGGTGGTTCAGTCCGGCGCGGGGGCGACGGCACGGACCGGACTCGCTCCGGTCCGTGATGGGACTCCAACGCGAGCGACTGAACAACGTCACACCCGTCCTCCTGCTATGGGGCCACTGGCTGGAGTTCGCCGGGTGGTGCGCGGTGGCCATGCACGGCTGGCCCTGGGGCTGGGCGGTCGCCGCACTCGCGGGCGCGGTGAAATTCCGCCATCTCCAGGAGGTCAGCCACTTCGCCGTGCACGGCGTACTGACGCGGGGCGGCCGACTGAACACGTTGCTCGCCGAGGCTGCCGTCCACATCCCGCTCGGCTTCGTCCCCGTCGCCGTACGCCGCCGTCGGCACGTACGTGAGCACCATCCGAACGCGACGATCGCCGGAGCCGATCCGAACCTGGCGGAACTCCACGCGGCGGGTTTACGGCCTGGGGCCACGACGGCGCGGTACGCACTCGCGCTGATCCATCCGCTCACCCCGGCCGGTGCGTACGGCACCGTTCGCGGCCTGACCGGCCTCTGGCGGGAAGCGGGTGCCGGACGGCTGCGGGCGGCCGGTCCGTTCATGGTCACGGCGGCCCTCACCGTGACCTTCGGCTGGGAGGCGGCCGTGTTCGCCTTCGTACTGCCCCGGCTGCTCCTGTACCCCCAGCTCGCCTGGATGTCCCTGCTCGTCGAACACCGCTGGTTCGACCCGGAGCCGGTGACCGGACCACCCGTCGCGGTGGAAGCGGGCCGCTGCCTGCGGCTGTACCCGCGGAATGCGCTCCTCGCCCTGCTGGCCCGCGGCACCTGGCTCCCGTACGGCGACCTGTACCACTTCGCCCACTCCGCACACCCTGCCGTGCGCTGGAACTACCTCCCCGCGCTGGAACGCGCCCTGGGCGGCCCCGCCTACCGGCCGCACGCCCTGCTGCTGGGCGAGTCGGCGGTACTCCGGCGCCATCGGCGGGCCCTCGCATCGGGTCGCGTCCCGCGAGGTGGTGTAAGCGATCAGGCGCTTCGCCCTCCGGTACCCGGCTCGCGATGATCTCCACGTCGGCGCGGCACGTGAAGTGGCCCGGTCAGGCGCCGGGAGTGCCCCAGCCGGTCGACGTGCCCGGAGTGACCTGCGAGTTCCGGTCCGTTGATCGGCTACACCACCCGGCGGGACGCCATCTCGCATCGGCCTCCGGGCCGCCCCTGGACCGACTGGTCCGCCTGCTGTTCGAGTAGGCGGACCAGACCTCACGATCAGGCTTCGGGCACGTACGGGACGAACGCCGCCCATGCGCCCGGCTCGAAGGCGAGGCAGGGTCCTTCGGTGTTCTTGGAGTCACGGACGTGGACGGTGCCCGAGGTGAGGGCCAGTTCGACGCAGGACTCACCGTTGGTGCCACTGCTGTAGCTGCTCTTGAACCACGCCAGGTCGGACGCGTTTCCGGTCGATGCCTTGTGCATCATGTTTCTCCCAGCAGACGCTCGAGGAAGGCCAGTGACTCCCGGGGGGTGAGAGCCTGTGCCCGGATAGCGCTGAACTGCAGCTCGAGAATCCGGAGCTGCCGGGGCTCGGAGACGGGACGAGCGTTGAACGCTCCATCGCCACGTCCTACGGCTGTACCGTCCGCGAACTTCAGCAGCTCGATCTTGCCATCCAGACCCGGGTGGGCGTCGCTCTTGGTCGGCATCACCTGAAGTGTGACGTTCCACAACCGCCCTAGCTCCAGCAGACGTTCGAGCTGTCGTTGCCACACCATTGTGCCCCCGACTTCGCGACGCAGCGGCGCCTCTTCCATCACGAAGTGAATCGCGGGCCCCGGGTCTCGCTCGAAGACGGTCTGCCGCGCCAGCCGGGCGGTCACCATGCGTTCCACATCGTCCGGCGAGTACGGCGGCTGACAGGCTTCGAACAGAGCACGCGCATGCTCCGGCGTCTGCAACAGCCCGTGGATACTGTTGCACTCGTACAGGCCGATCTCTACGGCCTTACCCTCCAACTTCCCCAGGGCTCGAACCTTCTTCGGGTACCGGACCTTCTTCACGTCCTCCCAGGCCGCCGCGATCAGCCCGCCCGCGTCCAGGACTTCGTCCGCCTTGTCCAGGAACTCCTGGCGGGGGATCCGTTTGCCGCCCTCGATCTTGTACACCATGTCTTCGCCGTACCCGACGACCCGGCCGAAGTCGGCGGCCCGCATCCCCGCCGCCTCGCGGCGCAGCTTCAGTTGCCGTCCGACGGTCGTGATGACCGCGACGCCCCACTCGTCGTCCGGGTCCACCTCCCAGCCCGGCTCGTCCGCCTCGGTCTTGAGTTGACCCGTCTCCGTCTCGACCGCTGTCATACCGCACCTCTCCCTCGGGACCGTCCGTGACGCCACCCGGCGCCCTACCCGTACCAACCGTCGGAACAGCCACGACAGCACCGGACAAACACCGGACAGTGACCGTACGTACGCACTGAGTCACCTTCCACGGTACGCAGATCCGGCCACGCTGGGTGACGTGAATCAGCAAATCGCCGAACCCGCCGCCCCCGTCCGCAACTTCACCGTGCTGCTGTCCCCCACACCCCGCGGTGCTCGTCTCGCCCGGCTGCTCGGGGCGGAACAACTCCGTTCCTGGGGGCTGCCGATGGATCCCGCCCGCCAGGTCATCGCGGAACTGGCCGTCAACGCGGCGACCCACGGTCGCGTCCCCAGCCGGGACTTCCGGCTCACGCTCTACGTCGTGGCCGACACCCTCCGTATCGAGGTGACCGACACCAAGGGCGAGCGGCTTCCCCAGCCTCAACAGGTCACTGCCGAATCCGAGTCCGGCCGGGGCCTGCTGCTGGTCGAAGCGCTCGCGGACCGCTGGGGCGTATCCGAGGGCCGCTTCCCCCGCAAAACCGTCTGGGCCGAACTGCGGCTCACGGAACCGGAACCCGAGTTCTGAAGCTCCGGTGCCTTCGGCGCCTTCCAAAACAAGAACCCGGGGAGAAAGAACCCCACCAAGCCCCACCCTTTCCCGCCCGAGGCATGCCGTCACCCGGGCGGGTGAACATCGCCGGCTCAGCTGGATTTTCGCCCCCTCAGCACCTCTACGCTCAGCGCACACCACCCGAAAAAGACTTCGGCCCCCGCCGGGACTGGCATCCCGGTGCGAGGGCCTGACCACCAAGGAAGAAAGAGGCTTCCCGATGGATACCCAAAACCCTAGCGCGCCCCCACGCGCCCAGTCAGCCGCCGACGCCAATCCGACACGATCCCGTCACCACACCGGCGGCGTCATCCACGAGAACACCCGCCACACCACCCGCTTCGTGGTGATCGGCAACCACCTCGCCCAGCACCCGGAGCTCTCGCTCCTCGCGATCGGCCTCGGCTGCCACATCCAGTCGCTGCCCGCCGGCACCCCCGTGGACATCAAGAGCCTCGCCGCCCGCTTCAAGGAGGGCACCACACGGATCGCCGCCGCCCTGCGCGATCTGGAGGCCCACGGCTACCTCCGCCGCGAGCGCGTCCGCACCCCCACCGGCCGCATCGTCACCCGCACCATCTCCTGCAACCAGCCGGGCCACCGACGCGAGGCGGCGCCCCCCGACTGCCCTCCCCCACCACCCCGGCCGGCCACGACCGACCGCACATCCAAGCCCCGCCCCCGCAAGGCCCTCCCCTCCGTCCCCCAGCCCACCCACGCCGCAGCCACCGCACTCCGCCGGCAGGCCACCGATCTCCTGGCCGGCTTGCGCCGCCACGACCCCCGTCTCCTGCTCTCCGCCACCGACACCGAGCACCTGGCACCCGGAGTCATCGCCTGGCTCGAACGCGAGGTCACCCCCACCGCCCTCCGCCACGCCCTCACCGACCGCCTCCCCGACGAACCCCTCCACCGCCCCGCCGCCTTCCTCGCCCACCGTCTCGCCGACGGGCTCCCGCCCCAGCCCCCGTACCGGGCCCCGGCCTCCCCCGCGCCCGTACGCCACGGCCTCCGCAACTGCGACGGCTGCGACCACGCCTTCCGCGCCCCCGAAACCGAAAGCCAC
Source organism: Streptomyces sp. NPDC086080 (assembly GCF_044540255.1). Classification (NCBI taxonomy): domain Bacteria; kingdom Bacillati; phylum Actinomycetota; class Actinomycetes; order Kitasatosporales; family Streptomycetaceae; genus Streptomyces; species Streptomyces sp. NPDC086080. Next base: position 163,281 of record NZ_JBITRU010000005.1, on the reverse strand, counting down.
TGCCCCACCTGCCGCACAACCGCAGCCCCCCGACCCCTCTGAGCTAGTGAGTTCACCGCACAGGGCCTGGGCAAGCACCCGGCCAAGCACCTCTGGAGGAACCTGGTGGCCGTGGACCTCTCCTTCTACAAGTCCTACCTCGTCGAAGAAATCCGGGAAGAAGCCCGCGCCGAAGCCCGTACCGAGGCTCTGGCCGAAGGCGAGACGCGCCGCGCCGCCGAGGACGTCCTGGCGGTACTCGCGGAACGTGGCCTCGACGTACCCGAGGCCGCCCGTGAGCGCATCACCAGTTGCGACGACCCCCAGACCCTGAGCCGCTGGCTCCGGCGGGCCGTCACCGCGCCGACGGCCGAAGAGGTCTTCGACACGGAGTGAGCGAGGAAGCCACGAGGGGCGGCACAGCTCTGAGCTGTCCGCCCTCGACGGCGTGACGAATGTTTATGAGTGCCCCAGCTCCGCCGACGCCGCATCCTCCGTCGCCGGGACCGAACCGGAGTCGGGGGCGGGGCGGAGGGGGAAGGGGTCGACGCGGGTCTCGTCGATGACCGGCGGGGCCGGCTGCGGGGGCTTCGGCATGACCGCGGCCTCCGAGTGGCCGCCGCAGCCGTACCCCAGGGAGACGACGTGGCCGTCGGCCGGGGAATACTCGTTGGCGCACACGCCGAAGGCCTGGCCGAGGGAGCCGCCGATGCGGGCGAGGAAGCCGCACGACATGCAGGTGGCCGGGGCCGCCTGGGCCATGGGGGTCTTCGCTCCGAACCCCTCCTCCCAGCGGTCGGCGGCGATGTGCAGGCCGTAGCGGGACAGGACTCGGGTGCGGCGCAGGCCGAGTTCCTCGGCGACCGCCGCGATCGTGCCCCGGCTCGGAGTCACCGCCGGACGGGCCGGGGTCCCCGCCGTGACCTCGGCGTCCTCGGCCTCCACCAGCTCGGCCATCTCGTCGGACACCGCGGAGTTCGGCGGCGGCTCCTCCTCGCCGGTGTAGCCCGGTTCCAGGCGGAGGTCGTCCGCGTCGGTGGGGAGGAGGTCGCCGGGGCCCATGTCGCCGGGGCGCAGCCGCTCGCTCCACGGCACCCACTCGGGTGCGAGGACGGCGTCGGGGCCGGGCAGCAGCACCGACTCGTCGACCGTGACGATCTTGGCGCGGGAGGCGCGGGCGACGGTGACGGCCCAGCGCCAGCCGCGGTAACCGGGTTCGTGGCACCCGAAGAAGTGGGTGACGACGCGGTCGCCCTCGGAGACCATTCCCTCGTGCTCGCCGACGACCCCGGGGGCGGCGGCCTCCTCGGCTGCGGCGCGGGCGAGGTCGACCGCCTCCGCGCACAGACGGTCGGGGGTGCGGCTTCGCGTTGTCGCTGCGCTCACAGGTATCGCTTCTCTCCTACGCCGTCTCACGAGTGCGCCACTCCCAGCGCGGGGGGCGGACGGAGCGGACAGGGTGACCGCGTCGACGTCCGCGCCGCAACGTGCTCGGGCGCGCCTCCATCCATTCTGCGGGATGGCTGAGATACGCACGCTACCTGTTCACGTGCGCTGGGCCTACACCGACGGTTGTTCTGGGGTGCCGCGCGCCGGTTTCGGGGGGTGCGGGTCCGTATCCGGAGGGGTGGCGACCGGTTTCACGTTCACGGTCGCGCGGGCACCGATCCGTTCGCGGCGCGCGAGCGGGGTGGTGGCGGTACGCCGGCGACATCGGCGGTACGTCGCCCCGCCCGCGCGCCGGTTTCGGGGGGTGCGCGTCCGCATCCGGAAGGGTGGCGACCGGTTTCACGTTCACGGTCGCGCGGGCACCGATCCGTTCGCGGCGCGCGAGCGCGGTGGTGGCGGTACGCCGGCGACATCGGCGGTACGTCGCCCCGCGCCGGGGCCCGCCGCGTTGCGCCGTACAGCCGCACCCCGGGTGCCGTCCGTGGCGGATACCGCACTATGCACCGCCATCTCGGGGCACTATGACGTCGTGGCTACCGCGAGGACACCCCAGGACGCCACCGGGACCGGTGGGCCGAAAGGGGTCAAGGGGAGCGGCCGACGCCTCGGTACGGGCCGGGCGGGCGGCCGTCTGCGTGCGTGCGGGCGCATCCTGCATCTCCCGGTGACGAAGACCGCCCGCGGGATCCGCCGGGCGACCCACGCGCACGGCGCCGGGGAGTCCGGGCTCGGCAAGCTGATCGAACTGCACGGAGTGAACGGCGCCGGCGATGTCATGATCACGGTTGCGCTGGCGTCCACCGTCTTCTTCTCCGTACCGACCGACGAGGCCCGCGGGCGTGTCGCCCTCTACCTCGCCATCACCATGGCGCCCTTCACGCTCCTCGCCCCCGTGGTCGGCCCGCTCCTGGACCGGGTCCCGCACGGCCGCCGTGCCGCCATGGCCGGCGCGATGCTGGCCCGCGCGCTGCTCGCGCTGGTCCTGTCCGGCGCGGTCGTCACCGGCGGGCTCGAGCTGTACCCGGCCGCGCTGGGTGTGCTGGTCTCGTCGAAGGCGTACGGGGTGGTCAGAAGCGCGGTCGTGCCGCGGCTGCTGCCACCGGCCTTCTCCCTGGTGAAGGCGAACTCACGGGTCACCCTCGGCGGCCTGCTGGCGACCGGGATCGCCGCGCCGATCGGCGCGGGGCTCCATCAGATCGGGCCGCGCTGGCCGCTGTACGGAGCGTTCGTGCTCTTCGTGACGGGCGTGTTCCTGTCCTTCCGGCTGCCGCCGAAGGTGGACTCCGCCAAGGGTGAGGCGATGGCGCTGCTCGCCGCCGACGAGCAGCATCTGCACGGGCCGCACCGGAAGTCGGACAAGCGCCCCGGCCTGCGCACCGTCGGCCCGGCCGTCACCCACGCGCTCGCCGCCAATGCCTCCATCCGCTGCCTCACCGGCTTCCTGATCTTCTTCCTGGCGTTCCTGCTGCGCGAGCATCCGATGTCCGGCCAGAGCGCCGCGGTGTCGCTCGGCATCGTGGGGGTGTCGGCCGGTACGGGAAACGCGCTCGGTACGGCGGTCGGGGCGGGGCTGCGGAACCGCGCCCCGGAGATCATCATCGTGACGGTGGTGGCGTGTGTGCTGAGCGCGGCGATCGTGGCCGCCGCGTTCTTCGGCGCGGTCCTGGTGGCGTGTCTCGCCGCGATCGCCGGGTTCGCGCAGGCGCTGGCCAAGCTGTCGCTGGACGCGCTGATCCAGCGGGACGTGCCCGAGTTCGTGCGGAGCTCGGCGTTCGCTCGGTCGGAGACGCTGCTGCAGATGTCGTGGGTGCTGGGCGGCGCGATCGGCATCGTGATGCCGCTGAACGGGTCGCTGGGGCTGGCCGTGGGCGCGTCGATCGTCGCGACGGGCTGGCTGACCACGGTCCGCGGGCTGATCCGTTCGGCCCGGCAGGGGCCCGGGCACGGCGGGCGGGCGCGAGTGGCGTAACGCTCCGGCCACGCCGTACCCCCACGTGGGGGGCGCGGCACACCTGACCGATAACCTTCGCCCATGACCACGTTGCAATCCGTAGTGCGACGCCGCCGCGCCGTCGCCGCCGCCGGCGCCGTATCCGCCGGACTGCTCGTCCTGGCCGCCTGTGACAAGCCGACGTCGATCGCCACCATCACGGTGGGCGGCGACTCGGTGAGCTCCGAGGCCACCTGTGGCGGGGAGGGCGAGGCCCTCAAGGCCGCCGCCCTGAACAAGTGCCTGCAGGACAAGGGCATCGACGAGATCTCGGTCGACCCCACCGAGAGCGTGCGCTTCGGCGTCGACCCGGACATCGCCGACAAGGGCTGGACCATTTTGATGAACGGTCAGCCGCTGGTCGAGTCCAGCAAGAAGACCTACCAGTCGATCCCGGGCAGCGTGTTCTTCAACGCCCAGTACGGCGCCCAGGGCGACTCGACCCTGGTGTCGATCAAGGAGGGCGAGGACGAGACCACGGGTCTGTGGTCCTTCCGGCTGAAGAAGGACGAGGACGACTGATCACGTCCTCCGTACGATTTCTCGTGGCCACCGCCGTCCCCGCCGAGCGGGACGCGGTGGCCGAGGCGTTCCGGGGGCGGCCGGTGCGGGAGGTGCGAGGCCCCGGTGCCGCCCTGCACCGGGTGGCCGACGGCCCCGACCTGCTCGCCGCCGGGGTCGGCCCCGCGCTCGCCGCCGCGTCCACGGCCGCCGCGCTGACCGCGGCCGCCCTCGACGGCCGGCCCTACGGCCTGGTCGTCTCCGCCGGGATCGCCGGCGGTTTCCCGCCGCACGCGCCCCTCGGCTCGCTCGTCGTCGCGGACGAGATCACCGCGGCCGATCTGGGCGCCGAGACGGCCGACGGCTTCCTGCCGGTCACCGACCTCGGCTTCGGCACCGTCACCCACCGTCCGCCCGCCGCCCTGGTGCGGGAGGCCGCCGCCGCGGCCGGCGCGCTCACCGGAACCGTGCTCACCGTCTCGACGGTGACCGGGACCGCCGCCCGCGCCGACGCGCTCCGCGCGCGTCACCCACGTGCCCTCGCCGAGGCCATGGAGGGCTTCGGGGTCGCCGAGGCCGCCGCCGCGCACGGCGTGCCCGTGCTGGAGGTACGGGCGGTGTCGAACCCCGTCGGCCCGCGCGACCGCGCCGCCTGGCGCATCGGCGACGCCCTCGGCGCCCTCACCGAGGGGTTCGGGAAGCTCGCGCCCGTCCTGGAGAGTTGGATGCAGCTTGACATCTCCCGCAGCTGAAGCAGGGGAATTCAACCCTCACGGGTTGAGCTTTCTGCTTCATCGACAGCAGCCGACCCGAACAAACGGCGAGGACTGGTGTGCCAGTCATCGGTCTTACGCCGGCTCCACAGACCTGACATCCCGCCGGCCCGGCGGTAGACCCGGCCGACTTGGTTCTCGCCGACCGGGCAATTCGGAACCTATCACTCATCTGAAGGGCGTGGCTGCCGGACGACGAACCGCCCTGGCGGCGATCCGTCTTTGCCTGCCCTGCTCCGCAGGGGCCCGATTCATCCCCGCCCCGAAGGACGGGGTTTCCTCGGAGGAGATCCGATGACCATCAGTGAGCAGCGGCGACTGCGGATCGCCTACTCCCCCTGCCCCAACGACACCTTCGTCTTCGACGCCCTCGCCCACGGGCGCGTCCCGGACGCGCCCGCCGTCGACGTCACCTTCGCCGACATCGACCTCACCAACAGCATGGCCGAGCGCGGCGAGCTGGACGTGCTGAAGGTGTCGTACGCGGTGCTGCCGTACGTCCTCGACGACTACGCGCTGCTGCCCTGCGGGGGTGCGCTGGGGCGGGGCTGCGGGCCGCTGGTGCTGACCCGGGAGGCCGGGGCGGACCTGACCGGCCGTACGGTCGCCGTGCCGAGTGAGCGGTCGACGGCCTATCTGCTGTTCCGGCTGTGGGCGGCGGACGTGCTGGGAACCAAGGGGGGCGGGCCCGCAGGGCCCTCCGGTGAGGGCGGTGGTGGGCGACGGGCGGGCGGGGTCGGGGAGATCGTGGTGATGCCGTTCCACGAGATCATGCCCGCCGTGCGGGACGGGAAGGTCGACGCGGGGCTCGTCATCCACGAGGCGCGCTTCACGTACCGGACCTACGGGCTGCACAAGCTCGCCGACATGGGCGAGCACTGGGAGCGGACCACCGGGCTGCCGATCCCGCTCGGCGCGATCATCGCCAGGCGGTCGCTGGGCGAGCAGACGCTGATCCGGCTCGCCGACTCGATCCGTACCTCGGTACGGGCCGCGTGGGACGACCCCGAGGCGTCGCGCCCGTACGTCATGGAGCACGCCCAGGAGATGGACCCGGCCGTGGCCGACCAGCACATCGGGCTGTACGTCAACGAGTTCACGGCCGATCTCGGCGAGGACGGCTACGCGGCCGTCCGGGGGCTGCTCACGCGCGCGGCGGCCGAAGGGCTGGTGCCGCCCCTCGGCCCGGACGCGCTGCGGTTTCCCTGAGATTCCGGGCCCGGCCCGTGCGTCCGGCACGGGCCTCGCCCGTACTTGGGCCTGTCCGGCGGATCACGCCGGAGACGCGGGGTCCGGCACGCCCATCTGGGCTGCAAGGCGCCGTAGCTTTCCTCCGACTTGATCCGCCGGACAGGCCTAGACGTCGAGCTGATCGGCGACCGCGCGGAGCAGGCCGGCGATCTTCTTGCCGGCCGCCCGGTCGGGGTAGCGGCCCCGCTCCAGCGCGGGCGTGATGTTCTCCAGCAGGGTCGTCAGATCCTGGACGATGGAGGCCAGCTCGTCCGGCTTCTTGCGCTGGGCGACCGCGACCGACGGGGTCGGGTCGAGCACGGTCAGGGAGAGTGCCTGGTCCCCGCGCTGTCCGGCGACCACGCCGAACTCCACGCGCTGGCCCGGCTTCAGGGCCTCGACTCCGGCGGGGAGGACCGAGGAATGCACGAAGACGTCGCCGCCGTCGTCACGGGAGAGAAAGCCGAAGCCCTTCTCGCTGTTGAACCACTTCACCTTGCCGGTGGGCACGTCTGTCCTCGTCCTCGTACTCGTCGGGAAAACTGCTTCGGAAAAACGGGTCCTGATAGCACTCGGGCGGGCCCCGATGACCCGCCGGTACCCAGGCTAATGGTCTTCGGGCCGGTGACAAGACGTCACCGGGTTGTTCCTCTCGGCCAGGGAACTACCCTGGTCCAGTGCGTGACAAAACCCAAGCGAATTCCGCGGCGCCCGGTGACGGTCTGGTCCGTGCCGGAGGCATTGTCTTCATCGTCGGTGCTGTGGCCACTTTGGTCACCGTGGCACCGCTGTTCCTCGGCACGTCGCCCTTTCCGACGTACATGTTCGTCCTGAGCATGCTGATGGGGGTCGGATTCCTGATGGCCGGCGCGGGTGTGCTGCGCTCGGCCGCGGCGGGGCGGCGCAGGGCGCGGGACGGCCGGTCTCAGTTGTCCGAGGGGTAAGAGGGGTAAGAGTAGGCGTTCTCCGTGGGCTGGGTGGCCTCCGTGGGCTAGGCGTTCCCTGTGGGCACGTACTCGGTGCGATAGTCCGAAAACCATCGCGGGAATTCGGTCAGTGCGGTGAGGACGACGTCCGCGCCGGCCCCGTGCAGCTCCGTGGCGTCGCACGGGCCGCTGGCGACCCCGACGGAGAGCGCCCCGGCGGTCCGCGCGCCGCGCACGTCGCCCACGTGGTCGCCGACGTAGACGGCGGCCCGGTGCTCGCGCAGCGCCAGCGCCTTCTGCTCGGCCCACAGGCCGCCGATCACGGCGTCCGGCTCGATGCCGAGGTGCGCCAGGTGCAGCTTCGCGTTGGGCTCGTGCTTCGCCGTGACGACGATCGCGCGCCCGCCCCCGTCCCGTACGGCCGCTATCGCCTCACGGGCGCCGGGCAGGGCGGGCGTGGGCGTGATGGCGTACGCCGGGTACATCGCGCGGTACAGGTCCGCGGCCTCGGCGACCCGGTGGGCCGGGAACCAGTTGATCAGCTCGTCCACCAGCGGCGGCCCGAGCCGGCTGACCGCGAGCTCGGCGTCGATGTACGTGCCGGTCCGCTGGGCCAGCGCGAGGTAGCAGGCGCGGATGCCGGGGCGGGAGTCGATGAGGGTCATGTCGAGGTCGAAGCCGACGGTGGGTGGGAGGGGGGTGGTGGAGGGCATGCCGGTCATTGTGCCGGGGGCCTGGCCGGCCTGGTCGCGGGTGGTCGGTCGGGTGGGGGCGGGTGGAAGGTGTTTCGCCCCCGCCGCCCCTTCCCGTCCCGTCCCCGGGGGCTCCGCCCCCGGACCCCCGCTCCTCAAACGCCGGAGGGGCTGAGTTCGGGCGGAGGGGCTGAGGTGCAGGGGACCGGGTTCAGCCCTGCTGTCGTTGGGAGCGCCAGATCAGGAACAGGGCCGAGGTGATGGCGGCGATCCTGATCACCCACGGCCAGGTCTCCGTGATCGCGGTGTTCATGTGCCCCTCGGCGATGGGCTCGCCCCAGCGCTTCGCCGTCCTCCCCCACAGCCACAGCACACCGCCCGTGAGTGCGAGGCCCGGGATGATGACGACCGCCGCCTTCGACTCCGCCGGGCTGAGCCGGCGCGAGGCGTAGGCGATGAGCCAGCCGAGGATCAGGGCGAACCAGCTCCCGAGCACCGCGCCCGCGACCAGCAGCCCGGCGGCGAGCAGCAGCAGCGGGTTGCTCCAGCGCCGCGACGGCAGCCGCAGCAGGCGGCGCCGGCCCGGCGCGGCGTCCTCCGCCTCCGCCACGGCGACCGGCTCGGCGGCGGCCTCCGGTGCGGCCTCCTCCCGCTCCTTCGCCGGCGGCGGCTTGAGCAGTTCCGGGATCTCCACGCCGCCCACGAACCCCGGTACCTCGTCGCCGATGCCGAACGCGCTGCTGTCCCCCCGCCACCAGTCGGGCCGGCCGCCGCCGTCCCCGAGTTCGTCCGTACTGGCCCGGTGCGGCGGGGACGGTACGCCGGAGGGCGCGGGGTCCGCCGGTGCGGCCGGGCGGGGCCGGGGCACGACCCGGCGCAGCGCCCCCTTCGCGCGCTCACCACGGGCACCGGCACCACGCTCCGGGTCGCGCTGCTCCGGGACGGCGGCGGGCGGGACGGGGGCGTCCGGGGCGGCACCGGTGCCGTCCTCCGCCGCCACCACGACCTCGGTCGGCGTACCGATACGGGAGATGATGCGGCGCACCGCGGCCGGGGAGTCGACCACGGCCTTCGCCCTGCGCCGGTCGATCTCGTCGCGCAGCTCGGCGACCAGCCGCATACGGGCTGCCGACGGCAACTGGCGCTGCTGCGCGACATCGCCGACGCGGCTCAGATATTCGTAGACGACCTGGTCACTCTCGATACCCACGAAGTCCCCTCCGGGACGGATGCGCCTGGACACCGTCGCCCGACGGTACCGCGAGCGGGCCCGGCCGGCCCAACTCCCGGCACCCCATGGACGTACCCAGGCGCTAACGTGAGGCGGATGAGCACCGAGGAGAAGCCCGCGGCGGCCCCCCGATCCCTCGCCGAGGCCCTTCGGGGGCGGGACGACGTCTCCCTGGCCGCGCTGCTGCGCGCCCGGCCGGATCTCATCACGCCCGTGCCCACCGATCTCACCCAGCTCGCCACCCGGGCGGGCACCCGCGCCTCGGTCGCACGGGCCCTGGACCGGCTGGACCGGTTCACGCTGCAGACGGCCCAGGCGCTGGCGGTGGCGGCGGAGCCGTCGTCGTACGACGAGCTGCTCGGACTGCTGGCGGGCGACGACGGCGATCCGGCGGTCTCCGCCGCGCTGCCGCACGCGCTCGGGGTGCTGCGCGAGCAGGCCCTGGTGTGGGGCGGTGACGACCGGCTGCGGCTGGTGCGCACCGCCCGGGAGCTGCTGGCGCCGTCGCCGCAGCATCCGTCGCCGACGGGTCTCGGTCCGACGGTGCGGGAGGCCACCGCGGGGATGTCACCGGGGCGGATCCAGGAGATCGTGGCGACGGCGGGCCTGCCGTCCACGCACGACTCGGTCTCCGCGGTGACCGCGCTGACCGACCTGTTCAGCGACCCCGAGCGGATGTCTGCGCTGCTCGACGAGGCGCCGGCGGAGTCCGTGGAGGTGCTGGAGCGGCTGGTCTGGGGCCCGCCGTACGGGCAGGTCACCGCCGATCCCGCGGCCCGGCTGCGCTGGCTGCTGGACCGGGGGCTGCTGCTGCCGACGGCACCCGGGACGGTCGTCCTGCCGCGCGAGGTGGCGCTACGGCTGCGGGCGGGGCGGGCGCATCCGGTGCCGGAGCCGGTGCCGCCGGCCGTCGAGGCGGCCGCCACGCACCGTCCACAGGTGGTGGACGCGACGGCGGCAGGGCAGGCGCACACGGCGCTGGCGACGGTCGAGGAACTGCTGAAGGACTGGAACGAGGGCGGACCCGCGGTGCTGCGGGCCGGCGGGCTGAGCGTGCGGGACCTGAAGCGGACCGCCGTGGCCCTCGATGTGACCGAGCCGGTGGCCGCGTTCTGGGTCGAACTGGCCTACGCCGCGGGACTGCTGGCCTCCGACGGGGAGGCCGACGAGCGGTACGCGGCGACCCCGGCGTACGACGAGTGGCGCGAGCTCCCGGACGCGGAGCGGTGGGCGCGGCTGGCCACGGCGTGGCTGGCGGCGACCCGGACGGCGGGACTGGTCGGCGGGCGGGACGCGAAGGACCACACACTGTCGGCCCTGGGCCCGGGCCTGGACCGCTCGGCGGCCCCGGAGGTACGGCACCGGGTGCTGGCCCTGCTGGCCGCCCTCCCGGAGGGGGCCGCTCCGGACAGCGAGTCGGTACTGGCCCGCCTGAGGTGGGAGCGGCCACCGCGCGGTGGAAGCGGTCACCGCGCGGGAGGCGCCGCGGTGGGGGCGGAGGCCGGCCGTGGCGGGATCGCCTCACCGGCGGGCGGCGACCGCGGCGGGGCGGGCGCGGCCGGCTCGGGGGCGAGGGCCTACGCGGCCGAGGGCGGGCGCGGAGCGGTGGCCGGGTCCCCCGGTGGCGCGGGCGGGCGCGGTCCCGGGGGCGGTGGGGACGATCCGCGGGCGCGGCTCGCGCGGTGGGCGCTCGCCGAGGCGGAGATGCTGGGGGTGACCGGGCGCGGGGCCCTCTCCACGCACGGGCGGGCGTTGATCGGCGCGCCCGCTCCACGGCAGCCGGTGCCCGAGCCGGACGCGGGGACGGAGCCCGAGGGGCCGGGTGACAAGCTGCCCGTGCATCACCGGCCCACCCCGCCGCGGGCCCCGCACTCCCCCGCCGAGCAGGCCACCGCCGCCGCCGCTGCCGCCCGGCTGCTCGCGCCGCTGCTGCCGGAACCGCTGGACCACGTCCTGCTCCAGGCCGACCTGACGGCGGTGGCGCCGGGCCCGCTGGAGCGGCCGCTCGCCGACATGCTGGGGGTTCTCGCGGACGTGGAATCGAAGGGTGGCGCGACGGTCTACCGCTTCACGCCCGGCTCCGTACGGCGCGCCCTGGACGCCGGGCAGGCCGCCGCCGACCTGCACGCCTTCCTCGCCGCGCACTCCCGTACGCCGGTGCCGCAGCCGCTTGCGTATCTGATCGACGACGTGGCCCGCAGGCACGGGCACCTGCGGGTCGGCGCCGCCTCGGCGTACGTCCGCTGCGACGACGACGCGGTGCTCAGCGAGATCCTCGCCGACAAGCGCGCCGCCGGTCTTGGCCTGCGCCGGCTCGCCCCGACGGTGCTGGCCGCGCGGGCGGATCCGGCCGGGCTGCTGGAAGGGCTGCGCGCGATGGGCTTCGCCCCGGCCGCCGAGTCCGCCGAGGGCGATGTCGTGATCGCTCGGGCCGAGGCCCACCGCACCCCGCCGCGCACACCCCCCGAGCCGGTCCCGGACGGGCCGCCCGTCCCCGACGACACCCTGCTCCGCGCGGCGGTCCGCGCCGTCCGCGCCGGCGACCGGGCCACCACCGCGCCCCGCGACCCGGCCGCCGGTGACCCCTCCGGCGGCCGGGGCGCCGGGCTGCCCCGGACGGCCGCCGCCGAAACCCTCGCCACCCTGCAGGCCGCCGTCCTCACCGGCGAGGCGCTGTGGATCGGCTACGTCGACGCCGAGGGCGCGGCGAGCCGGCGCGTGATCGCCCCGGTCCGGGTCGAGGGCGGCTTCGTCACGGCGTACGACCACACCGCCGACGAGGTCCGTACGTATCCGCTGCACCGCATCACGGGCGTGGCGGAGCCGGCGGACCCGGAGGACTGAGCCGGGCACCCCCGCGCCACCCCGTCCGGGCACGCAGCCGCCCCCGCGCGCACCGCGCCCGACGGCCTGCGCCCGGCGAGCGAGGGCCCCGGCCCACCTGACCCCGGGGCCCCGGGTCACCGGAGGGGCACCCGCAGCACCGGACCTCCCGCCCACGACGGACCCGGACGATCCCAGCAACCACACGAGACGCCCCACACGTCCGCCACGCCCGGGCCCTCACCCCGAGCACCAGCACCGCCCCTCGCGATCCCGGAAACCCGGGCGGCCACCCCGGCTCACCGGAGGGGCGCCCGCAGCACCGGACCTCCCGCCCACGACGGACCCGAGCGATCCCGGCAGGGCCCGGCATGCCCGACCACACGAGACGCCCCACACGTCCCCCACGCCCGGGCCCTCACCCGGAGCACCAGCACCGCCCTCTCGATCCATCCCGGAAACCCGGGCGGCCACCCCAGCTCTCCGGAGATGTTCCCGCAGCACCGGACCTTCCCGCCCGCGCCCGACCCGAGCGATCCCGGCAGGGCCCAACGCGCCCGCCCGTCCGAGGTGCCCCGCGCTCCCCGCGCTCCCCGCGCTCCCCGCGAGCCCGGGGCACCGGCGCGCGCCGAGTCCGTCGGTGGGCAAGCTCACGTCGTCCCCGCCGAAACGGCCCAGGGCGACCGGGGCACCGGTGGCGCGCGATCAGGCAAACTGGACGTTTGGCCGGGCAGTGCACCCGCGATGCCCGTGCAGGATCCGGCCGCTTCCGTCGCCGAGGCGCAGAAAGGCAGCCGCGCGTGAATGGTCCGCTCATCGTCCAGTCCGACAAGACCCTGCTCCTTGAGGTCGATCACGAGCAGGCCGACGACTGCCGTCGGGTCATCGCGCCGTTCGCCGAGCTGGAGCGGGCGCCCGAGCACATCCACACCTACCGGGTGACCCCGCTGGGTCTGTGGAACGCGCGGGCGGCCGGGCACGACGCCGAGCAGGTCGTCGACGCCCTGGTGCAGTACAGCCGCTACCCCGTGCCGCACGCGCTGCTCGTCGACATCGCCGACACCATGGACCGCTACGGCCGGCTCACCCTGTCCAAGCACCCGGCGCACGGTCTGGTCCTCACCAGCACCGACCGGCCCGTGCTGGAGGAGGTGCTGCGCTCGAAGCGGATCGCCCCGCTCGTCGGCGCCCGCATCGACCCGGACACGGTCGTCGTGCATCCCTCGGAGCGCGGGCAGATCAAGCAGACGCTGCTCAAGCTGGGCTGGCCCGCCGAGGATCTCGCCGGGTACGTGGACGGCGAGGCGCACCCCATCGAGCTGGTCGAGGAGGGGTGGGCGCTGCGCCCGTACCAGAAGCAGGCCGTGGAGAACTTCTGGCACGGCGGCTCCGGTGTGGTCGTGCTCCCCTGCGGCGCGGGCAAGACGCTGGTCGGCGCCGGTTCGATGGCGCAGGCGAAGTCGACGACGCTGATCCTGGTGACGAACACCGTCTCGGCCCGCCAGTGGAAGCACGAGCTGGTGAAGCGGACGTCACTCACCGAGGACGAGATCGGCGAGTACAGCGGGACGAAGAAGGAGATCCGGCCCGTCACCATCGCCACCTACCAGGTGCTGACGACGCGGCGGAAGGGGATCTACCCCCACCTGGAGCTGTTCGACTCCCGGGACTGGGGTCTGATCCTCTACGACGAGGTGCATCTGCTGCCCGCGCCCGTCTTCAAGTTCACCGCCGATCTCCAGGCCAGGCGGCGGCTCGGTCTGACCGCGACCCTGGTCCGGGAGGACGGCCGCGAGTCGGACGTGTTCTCGCTGATCGGCCCGAAGCGGTTCGACGCGCCGTGGAAGGAGATCGAGGCCCAGGGCTACATCGCCCCGGCCGACTGCGTGGAGGTCCGGGTCAGCCTCACCGAGTCCGAGCGGCTGGCGTACGCGACGGCGGAGCAGGAGGAGAAGTACCGCTTCTGCTCGACGACGGCGACCAAGCAGAAGGTGACGGAGGCGCTCGTCCGGCGGTTCGCGGGGCAGCAGATCCTCGTCATCGGGCAGTACATCGACCAGCTCGACGAGCTGGGCGAGCATCTGAACGCGCCGGTGATCAAGGGCGAGACGTCGAACGCCCAGCGGGAGAAGCTGTTCGAGGCGTTCCGGCAGGGGGAGATCAGCGTCCTGGTCGTGTCCAAGGTCGCGAACTTCTCGATCGACCTGCCGGAGGCCACGGTCGCCATCCAGGTGTCGGGCACCTTCGGCTCGCGGCAGGAGGAGGCGCAGCGGCTCGGCCGGGTGCTGCGGCCCAAGGCGGACGGGCACCAGGCCCACTTCTACTCCGTGGTCGCCCGGGACACCATCGACCAGGACTTCGCGGCGCACCGCCAGCGGTTCCTCGCGGAGCAGGGGTACGCGTACCGGATCATGGACGCGGACGAGCTGCTGACCGACAACTGAGACGGTCGTCCCCGGGGCAGGTCGAAGGTCGGCACCAGGACGGACACCGAGGGCAGCAGCGACAGGCCCGCCGGCGAAACCGGGGCGGAGCCCCCGGGGGTCACTTCGGGTCGCGGTCGAACCTGGCGGCCGACCAGAAGTAGCCGAGCACGGTCAGCCCCGTGCACCAGGCCAGGGCCAGCCAGCCGTGGTGACCGATCTCGCTGCCGAGGAGCAGTCCTCGCAGGGTCTCGATCGCCGGGGTGAACGGCTGGTACTCGGCGATCGGCCGGAACCAGCCCGGCATACCGTCGACGGGGACGAAGGCGCTGGACAGCAGCGGCAGCAGGATCAGTGGCGTCGCGTTGTTGCTGGCGGCCTCGGCGTTCGGGCTGACCAGCCCCATGCCGACCGCGATCCAGGTGAGCGCCAGCGCGAACAGCACGAGCAGTCCGAACGCGGCCAGCCACTCCAGGGCGGTGGCGTCCGTCGTGCGGAAGCCGATGGCCACGGCGACGGCGCCCACGACGACCACGCTCGTCACCGACTGCAGCACGCTGCCGACGACATGTCCGATGAGCACGGCCCCCCGGTGGATGGCCATGGTGCGGAACCGGGCGACGATGCCCTCGGTCATGTCGTTGGAGACGGAGACCGCCGTGCCGATCGTGGTACTGCCGATGGTCATCAGCAGCAGGCCCGGTACAAGGTAGGCGACATACGCGGAACGGTCGGCTCCGCCGCCGATGCCCGCGCTCATCACGTCGCCGAAGACGTAGACGAAGAGCAGCAGCAACATGATCGGCGTGAGCAGCAGGTTCAGCGTGAGCGACGGGTAGCGCCGGGCGTGCAGCAGGTTGCGGCGCAGCATCGTGGACGAGTCGCGCACGGCCAGGGCGAAGGTACTCATCGGACGGCCTCCGTGGGCTGGTGGGGGACGGCGGCGCCACCGGTCAGGGCGAAGAAGACGTCGTCGAGGTCGGGGGTGTGCACGGTGAGTTCGTCCGTCTCGACGCCGGCCGAGTCGAGCCGGTCGAGGACGGAGCGCAGCTCGCGCCGGCTGCCGTCGCAGGGGATCCGCAGGACGAGGGACTCCTCGTCCCCGGAGGACCCGCGCAGCGCGGAGGCGGCGGACCGGTAGCCGGCGGGGTCGGTGAAGCGGAGCCGGACGTGTCCTCCGGGGACGAGCCGCTTGAGTTCGGCGGCGGTGCCTTCGGCGGCGATCCGGCCGTCGTGGAGCACGGCGATGCGGTGGGCGAGTTCGTCGGCCTCCTCCAGGTACTGGGTGGTGAGGAGGACGGTGACACCGCCCGTGACGAGTTCGCGGATGATCTGCCACATCGTGTGGCGGGAGCGCGGGTCGAGGCCGGTGGTCGGCTCGTCGAGGAAGATGATCCGCGGACCGCCGACCAGGGTCATGGCGATGTCGAGGCGCCGTTTCATGCCGCCGGAATAGGTGGAGGCCGGCTTCTTCGCCGCCTCGGTGAGGTCGAACCGCTCCAGCAGCTCGGCGGCCACCCGTCGCCCCTCACGCGGGGAGAGGTGGTGCAGGTCCGCCATCAGCAGCATGTTCTCCTCGCCCGTGATCAGGCCGTCCACGGCGGAGAACTGGCCGGTGACCCCGATCGCGGCCCGCACGGCCTGCGGGTCGGCGGCGAGGTCGTGGCCGCCCACCCTCAGCTCGCCGGCGTCCGCGGTGACGAGGGTGGAGAGGATCTTGACGACGGTGGTCTTGCCGGCGCCGTTCGGTCCCAGCAGGGAGAAGATCGTCCCTTCCGGGACGGTCAGGTCGACGCCGTCGAGTACGACCTTGTCGCCGTAGGACTTGTGCAGCCCGTGCGCCGCGATGGCCGAGCCGGTCATGTGGGTTCTCCGAAACACATCGTGAACTCCTTCGCGCTGCCGTTTCCAACAACAGAAACGCTACGTTGCGTTCATAATTTCGGCAACGCACTTGTTGCATACAACCCTTAAATCTCCACGCCAGAGCACCGATATCGTTGCAACGGGTCGACCCTTAACGCAACAAGCCCTCTCGCGCTCGTTGCAATGAAATGAGAGTGATCGCTATGCTGGCGGCTGCACGGACCACGAAGGAGGGATCGCGTTGCCAGGAGGCAGGCTCACCCAGCAGGAACGTCAGCAGATCGCGCTGGGACTGGCCGACGGCCTCGCCTACGCGGAGATCGCCAGGCGTCTCGATCGCCCCACCTCGACGATCACGCGTGAGGTGATGCGCAACGGCGGGCCCACCGCCTACCGCGCGGAACTCGCGCAGCGCGCCACCGAACGCCGCGCCCAACGGCGCAGACCGGCGGCGGCGTCCCGGGCGGCGAAGGCGCTCCCGGAGGCTCACGGACGCGACGCGGAGGCCGTGCGCGCGTACGAGGAGACACTCACGACCGCCTTCATCGCGTCGGGCACGCCCAGGATGATGGCCCGGGTCATGGCCTGCCTGGCCCTCACCGACAGCGGCAGCCTCACCGCCGCCGAACTCGCGCAGCGCCTCCAGGTCAGCCCGGCGACCATCTCCAAGGCGGTCACGTTCCTGGAGAGCCAGGACCTCGTCCGCCGGGAACGCGCGGAAGGCCGTCGTGAGCGCTACGGCTTCGACGAGAACATCTGGTACCGGTCGATGATGGCCAGCGCCCGTTCCACGGCGCAGATCGCCGAGACCTCACGGCAGGGTGTCGGCGTCATGGGGCCGGGCACTCCGGCCGCCACGCGCCTGGAGAACGCCGCCCGCTTCCTCGACTTCATCTCCGAGACCATGACCCGCGCCGCGGAGCAGGCCCGCGAGCTTCTGCACACACGACCCGGAACGGCCTCGGACCCGGACTCGGGATCGGGATCGGGATCGGACTCGGGATCGGGATCGGGATCGGACTCGGGATCGGGATCGGGATCGGGATCGGACGCAGACGTCACCGCCGCGTCACGTTCGGGCCGACGGTAAGGGGGCGGCCCCGTTCGGGCCGGGGGTCTCCGGCCGGGCAGCCCGGACACGACGACCGCCGCCCTGCCCGGACGGACGGGCAGACGGACGGGCGGCCGGCCGGCCGCCTACGTGCGGCGGACGCCCGCTTCCTCGCCGTACTCGCCGAGGACGATCACGTCGAAGGCGGCGCCGAGGAAGACCTTGACGGCGCGCAGGGCATCGCCGATGCGGTGCGGATGACTGCCCTGGACCGGGGTCGCGCCGGTCGGCCGGACCGGCGGTGTCGTGGGGTTGATGGTCGCTGCGCTCATATGTCCATGGTTGCTCTCCGACCCCGGTTCCGGCATCGGTCGAAGGGACCTGTTCGCGGTCCCTTCGGGTACGCCTCCAGAGCGACGGGTACCCCTCAGGCAGGACGGGGCGTCCCCTAGGGGACGCGGCATCGCCGGGGGTTGTCAGGCCCCCCGGGGGACGACGACCCGCGCGCCGCCGCCGGACCGCTGTGGGTGGTCCGGCGACAGGTCGCGAGGGGCGGATCAGCGGCCGATGGAGTCCAGTTCGGCGATGTCCTCCCCGGACAGGGTGATGCCCGCGCCGGTGATGTTCTCCCGCAGATGCGCCACCGACGACGTCCCGGGGATGAGCAGGATGTTGGGCGACCGGTGCAGCAGCCAGGCCAGGGCGACGGACATCGGGCGGGTGCCGAGCCGGGCGGCCACGGCGGAGAGCGCCGAGGACTGCAGAGGGCTGAAGCCACCCAGCGGGAAGAACGGCACATAGGCGACGCCCTGTTCGGCGAGCAGGTCGACGAGGTCGTCGTCCTGACGGTGGGCCAGGTTGTAGAGGTTCTGCACACAGACGAACGGGGCGATCGTCCGCGCCTCGGCGATCTGCTCCCTGGTCGCGTTGCTCAGGCCGAGGTGCCGGATCAGGCCCTGCTGCTGGAGTTCGACCAGGGTCTCGTACGCCGTGGCGAGCGAGCCGGGCTGCGGGCCCGCGGCGTCGCCGAGCCGCAGGTTGACGAGGTCCAGCGTCTCGACGCCGAGGTTCTCCAGGTTGCTGTGGACGGACCGGCGCAGATCGTCCGGCTCCCGGGCCGGGGGCCAGCCGCCCTGGGCGTCGCGGACCGCACCCACCTTGGTCACGATGCGCAGGGACTCGGGGTAGGGGTGCAGGGCTTCGCGGATCAGCCGGTTCGTGACGTGCGGCCCGTAGGCGTCGGCGGTGTCGATGTGGGTGATGCCGAGACGTACTGCTTCGCGCAGGACCGCGAGGGCGCCGTCGTGATCGGCCGGAGGCCCCATGACGCCGGGGCCGGTCAGCTGCATGGCCCCGTAGCCGAAGCGGGCGACGGTCAGATCGCCCATCGTCCAGGTGCCGCCGGGGAGGGATGTGGTCGAAGTGCTCATGGCCCCACCGTCCGACTCCCCGGCCGCCCGGCCCAGGTCCCTGGCGATCCTGGGAGTGACAGGGACAGGGACGAGCGGCCCCGCGCGCCTACGATGGAACGCATGCCTGAGGAGAATCTGCTCGGGGACTACCTCCGGGCGCGCCGCGAACTGGTGACCCCCGCCGACTTCGGTCTGCCGGCCCACGGGATCCGGCGGGTGCCGGGGCTGCGCCGGGAGGAAGTGGCGATGCTCGCCGGCATCAGCTCCGACTACTACCTGCGGCTGGAGCAGGGCCGTGACCGCAACCCCTCGGCGCAGGTCCTCGACGCGCTGGCCCGGGTGCTCCGGCTCGACGACACCGCGACCGGCTACCTCCACCAGCTCGCCGCGCCGCGCCCCCGCGCCCAGCGCCGGACCCCGCGGCCGGCCGTTCCGCCGGCCACGGTCCAGCTGATCGAGGCGATGGGGCTGCCGGCCTTCGTGACGGACAGGTCCCTCGACGTGATCGCGGCCAACCCGCTCGCCACCGCGCTGGCCCCGAGCATCCGCGTGGGGGAGAACCGGCTCCGGTCGTTCTTCCTCGACCCCGCCGAGCAGGCCCTGCACACGGACTGGTCCGACACGGCGTCCCGGTGCGTCGCCGCCTTCCGCCGGCGGCTCGGGCCCGAGATCGACGACCCGCGGGTCGTCCAGCTCGTCGGCGAACTCTCCCTGGCCAGCGAGGAGTTCCGGCAGGTGTGGGCACGCCACGATGTGCGGCAGCTGGGCACCGGACCGATCGGAATGAACCATCCGCAGGTCGGCGAGCTCAACCTCACCATGTCCAAACTGGACGTCGACGGTCCCGACGGCATCATGCTCGCGATCTACCACGCAGAGCCGGGGACCGCGGACGCCGAACGGCTCGCCCTGCTCGCCTCGCTGACCACGGGACCCGCGCGGCGGCCGGTCGAAGCGCCCGGCGTGCGGACGGCGGACGGTTCACCCCGTAGCGGCTGACCGGCCAGGCCACGGGTCGTACCCGGCCCGGCCACGGCGGTACCCGGCACGGCGCCCCGTCCGGCGCACAAACCGTTTGGAGCTCACCGTCCCCGCGTCCTAGAATCTCCGCTCTTGCCCGCCTCCCCTCACGGAGCGCCGCCGTCCGGACGGAAACCGGCCGGTACACGGAAACCGACCGGTATTCCGCAGCAGTCCCCGCAGCAGGCCCCCGGGAGGCACCCCCTTGTCCGCGTCCACGCCCGTAGACGAACCCCTCGACGTTCCCGATTTTGCGGGCGACGGCCCGCTCGCCCGCGAACGCTCCCACCTCGCCGCGTCCCGCTCCGCGCTGCGCGCCATGCGCGAGGACGTCGAGGCGCTCGACATCAGCGATGTCACCGCGAACTGGGTCAACGCGGCCGTCCTGCAGCGCCAGATCGAGGAGCGCGTCAAGGCGCTGGCCGACCTCAGCGGCACCCCGCTGTTCTTCGGCCGCCTCGACTACCTGCACGCGCCCGGCGCCGAGGGAGCGGAAGGCGCGGAAGGGGAACGCCCGCAGCCGGAGGCTGCTTATCAAACACTGCACATCGGACGCCGGCATGTGCACGACGCGGACGGCGACCCGATGGTGATCGACTGGCGCGCGCCGGTGTCACAGCCGTTCTACCGGGCGTCCAAGAAGGAGCCGCTGGACATCGCGCTGCGCCGCCGCTTCGGCTACACCGGCGGCGACCTCACCGCGTACGAGGACGAGCACCTCTCCGACCCGGCCGAGGCGGCGACCACCAGCAAGCTGCTCCAGCAGGAGATCGAGCGTCCGCGCGTCGGCCCGATGCGGGACATCGTCGCGACCATCCAGCCCGAGCAGGACGAGATCGTACGGTCCGGCCTCTCGGGCAGTGTGTGCGTGCAGGGAGGACCCGGGACCGGCAAGACGGCCGTCGGTCTGCACCGGGTGGCGTATCTGCTGTACGCGCACCGCGAGCGGCTGGCCCGCGCCGGCACCCTGGTCGTCGGGCCGAACCGGTCGTTCCTGCACTACATCGAGCAGGTGCTCCCGGCGCTGGGCGAGCTGACCGTCGCGCAGGCCACCGTGGACGACCTGGTGGCGCATGTCGAGGTGCGCGGGACGGACGACGCGCCGGCGGCGGTGGTGAAGGGCGACGCCCGGATGGCGCAGGTCCTGCGCAGGGCGCTCTACTCCCACGTCACAATGCCCACCGAGCCGGTCGTGGTCGTCCGCGGCTCCCGCCGGTGGCGGCTGCCGGCGTACGAACTGGAGGAGCTGGTCCAGCAGTTGCTCGACCGCGACATCCGCTACGGCGCCGCCCGCGAGGCCCTTCCGCAGCGCGTCGCGCACGCGGTGCTGGTGCAGATGGAGCGGGCCGGTGAGGCGCCGGACGATCGCGTCCAGGACGCGGTGGCGCGCAACGCCGCGGTGAACGCGGCGGTGAAGGCGGTCTGGCCGGCGGTCGACCCGGCGAAGCTGGTGCTGCGGCTGCTGGGCGACCCGGAGTTCCTCGCGGAGCACGCGGCGGGCCTGCTCGACGAGCAGGAGCAGAGAGCGATCCTGTGGGCGAAGCCCGCCCGCTCGGTGAAGTCGGCGAAGTGGTCACTCGCCGACGCGGTCCTGATCGACGAGGCGGCCGACCTCGTCCGGCGCACGCACTCCCTCGGGCATGTGGTGCTCGACGAGGCGCAGGACCTGTCCCCCATGCAGTACCGCGCGGTGGGCCGGCGCTGCACGACCGGTTCGGCGACGGTCCTCGGCGACCTGGCCCAGGGCACCACCCCGTGGGCGACCCGCAGTTGGCAGGAGGCCCTGCTCCACCTGGGCAAACAGGACGCGGTGATCGAGGAGTTGACGGCGGGTTTCCGTGTCCCGACGGACGTCATCGGCTACGCCTCCCGCCTCCTCCCGCACATCGCGCCCGGTCTGACCCCGGTGGCGTCGATCCGCGAGAACCCCGGCTTCTTCGAGGTCCGCCGGTCCGGGGGAACGGACGACGTGGTGTCCGCGTGCCGCGAACTCCTCGGCCACGAGGGCTCGGTGGGCCTGATCGCGGCGGACACCGACATCCCGGAGCTGGCCCAGGCCCTGACTGCGGCGGGGATCACCTTCATCGCCCCCGGGGAGGAGACCACCCACGCCACCCGCCTGACCCTGGTCCCGGCCTCCCTGGCGAAGGGCCTGGAGTACGACTACGTGCTCCTGCACGAACCCCGCGCGGTGGTCGCCGCCGAACCCGACGAACGCACCGGCCTGCGCCGCCTGTACGTCACCCTGACCCGAGCGGTCTCCGGCCTGATCGTGACCCACACAACCCCCTTGCCCCACCAACTGACCTGACGATCCCCACCTCGCCGCAGGCAGTCGGCCCCACCGTTCCCGCAGGCAGTCGGCCCCACCGTTCCCGCGGGCAGTCGTGCCGCAGGGCGGCACGGGTGGGCGCGACGGCACCCCGCAAGCGCCGGGCTGCGCAACACCCCCCGCCCAGCGACATCCCCCAGGGACCAAGCAACAGCGGCTCAGTCCCCCAACACCCGCCGCCACCGTGCAACCGCATCCGCGCGAACCGGCCCGCCCCACCCCTCCGGCCGAGCCGCCCCACCAATATGGAAGGCATCGATCCCGGCATCCAACAACCCCGGCACATGCTCCAACCGCAACCCACCCCCCACCAGCAACTGCTGCTCGTACCCCGGCTCCCCCCGCCGCCCCGCCTCCGCGAGCAGCGTCGGCAGCCCCACGTCCACTCCCTCCGCCGCCCCGGCCGTCAGGTAGGTGTCCAGCCCGGGAAAGTCCGCGAGCTGCTTGCGCACCGCCCACCGGTCGGCGGCCCGGTCGATCGCCCGGTGGAACGTCCACCGGCACCCCTCCAGCGCCCGGGCGACCCGCTCCACCGCCTCCAGATCCACCCCGCCCCCGGCGTCGAGGAACCCGAGCACGAACTGCTCCGCCCCGGCAGCACGCATCTCACCCGCGACCCGCGCCAGCCGCTCCACATCACCGGCGGCGAATCCGTCCGCGAGCCGCAGCATCACCCGCACCGGAATGTCCACAGCCGCCCGGATCCGCGCGACGGTCGCCGCGGCCGGTGTGAGTCCGTCCGCCGCCATGTCGGTGACCAGCTCGAGGCGGTCCGCACCTCCGGCCTGGGCGGCCACCGCGTCCTCGACATCGAGGGCGATCACCTCCAGGACTGCACGCTTGCTCATGGGACCCCATTCATCGGGCTAGGTCGGGCTCGGCGGGCTGAAGCCGCCGGCTGCCGGGCGCCGGCGGCTACAGGACATGCCTGTCCACTACAGGTCTAGTCCAATCCAGCCTACGCCCGACCACCCCGACAGGGCTCCCCCACCCCCGCGAGGGACCGCGCGTCAGTCCCCGAAGATGTTCAGCTCCGCAGCCTCCACCCCGGCCAGCTCGTACGAGGCGGCCCCGTCCAGCGGGCGTCCCGCGTACAGCCGTACGAGCGTCGGACCGTCGCCGATGAAGCGGGCCGGGGGACGCTCCCCCGTGGTGTCGCCCAGCCGCAGCGGCTCGTCGGCGTCGTCGAGGTCGGCGTGCAGGGGAAGATGCTTCCGCCGGATCGTGACCTGCCCCAGCAGGTCCAGCGCGTACGGCAGCCCCGCGCCCGCGTACGCGCCGGGCTCACCGAGCGCGACCCGCACATCCCCGGCGTGCACC
Source organism: Streptomyces sp. NPDC086080 (assembly GCF_044540255.1). Taxonomy (NCBI): domain Bacteria; kingdom Bacillati; phylum Actinomycetota; class Actinomycetes; order Kitasatosporales; family Streptomycetaceae; genus Streptomyces; species Streptomyces sp. NPDC086080. The sequence goes on along the minus strand of NZ_JBITRU010000005.1, from coordinate 140,263 downwards.
CACTCGCCGAGCGCGAGGACGTCCAGCAGCCCGCCCGCCCGGGCGATCAGCGGACCGGCCTCGGTCATGCCGTGCTCCAGCTCGTCCATGACCCGGGCATGGGTCCACCCGGCCCGCTCGGCGATGTCCCGCTCGTTGCTCTCGGGCGAGAACACACCCTCCTCGAACCGGCTCTCCACCACCCGGGACAGCGCCGCCGAGCAGTGCGCCAGCACATCCCGCACCGTCCACGCCGGACACGCCGGCACCGGCAGCGCGAAGTCCGCGTCGTTCCTCCCCCGCAGCAGCGGGATCAGCGCGTCCCGCTCGACGGTCAGCAGCCGCCCGGGCAGCTCGGGGTCTCGTACGTTCCGCACATCCGCAGGAGTCGTCATGCCGTCCACGCTAGTGGGGACGGGCGCGCGGTGAGGACAATGAGGAGATGGCCGACACCGAAGTCCTGCGTGCCCGTTTCGCCCGTGCCCTGGAAGGGGCCCGCGGGCCCGGCGGCGGTCCCGATCCGTCGCCGTACGCCGAGAACCTGCTCGGCCGCTGGCAGGAACCGCAGCGGCACTACCACACGCTCACCCATCTCACGGCGGTCCTCGACCACGTCGACGAGCTGGCGGACCGGGCCGTGGACCCGGACGTCGTACGGCTGGCGGCCTGGTTCCACGACGCCGTGTACCTGCCGGACCGGTCCGAGAACGAGGAGCGTTCCGCCCGGCTCGCCGAGCGCGCCCTCCCTGAGGCCGGGGTGCCGGCGGCGAAGACCGCCGAGGTCGCCCGGCTGGTGCGGCTCACCGTCACGCACGATCCGGCCGACGACGACCGCGACGGCCAGGTGCTGTGCGACGCCGACCTCGCGATCCTCGCCGCGTCGCCGTCGTCGTACGCCGCCTACACCGCCGCCGTCCGTGAGGAGTACTCCTTCGTGCCGAACGACGCCTTCCGGGCGGGCCGCGCCGAGGTGCTGCGCCAACTCCTCGCCCTGCCGAGGCTGTTCCGTACGCCGTACGGGCAGGAGCACTGGGAGGCCACCGCCCGGTACAACATGCGCGGCGAACTGGAAATGCTGTCGACCACGCCCCTGTCACCGTCCTAGCCTGCCCCGCATGCGTGCTGTGGGAGCGGAACAGGTGGAGGAAGCCGTCGCGGGTTGCGTGGCGGCGCTGGGGGCGGTCACCGACCGGGACTGGAGGGGGGCCGCGGCCGGACGGCTGGAGTGGGACTGCCGGAGGACGGCGGAGCACATCGCAAGCGATCTCATCGCGTACGCGGGCCAGCTCGCCGGCCGGGCGCAGGACGCGTACACGCCCTTCGAGATCACCCTCGACGGCAGTGACGACGGTCTGGACCCCGCCGACAACGAGGGCGTCCTCCAGGTGATCACCACGACCGGTGCGCTGCTTGCCGCCGCCGTCCGCACCACCCCGCGCGCGGTCCGCGCGTTCCACCCGTACCCGTTCCGGCACGCGAACCGCGAGGGCTTCGCCGCCATGGGTGTGGCGGAGGTGCTGCTGCACACGCACGACATCGCCGAAGGGCTGGGGATCGGCTACGAGCCGCCCGCCGAGCTGGCCTCCTTCGTCCTGACCCGGATCTTCCCGCGGGTGCGGCCCGGCGCCACCCCGTGGCGGACGCTGCTGTGGGCCACCGGACGCGGCGACCTTCCCGGGCGGGAGCCCGTCACCGCCTGGCGCTGGAGCAACAACCCGGTGCACCGGTCGCAGCGGCTCACCCTGGAGGGCGTCACCCCGGCGACCGCCGCCGACCTGTCCCTGGCGGGTGACGGCGGCTACGAGTGGGTCGGCGGCGCCGCCGCCGACGGCACGCGCGAGGGCGCCGGAATCATGGTCAAGCAGTACGAGGAAGGCGAGTTCCACCCGGAGTGGGGCATGTATGTGCTGGTCCGCCGCGACGACGACCGCGCGGTGGGCGCGATGGGCTTCCACGCGGCCCCCGACGCCGACGGCCGCGTGGAGATCGGCTACGACCTCGTGGCGGGCGCCCGCGGCCACGGTTACGCCACCGAGGCACTGCGCACCCTGTCGCGCTGGGCGCTGGAGCAGGACGCCGTACGGACCGTGGTCGCCGTCGTGGAGCGGGGGAACGAGCCCTCGCGGGGGGTCGTCGCACGGGCCGGTTTCGTCCAGGTCTGCGAGGACGGGGGCCGGCTGACCTACGAACTGCGGGGCTGAGCCGCCCTCTTGCGCCGCCGCAGTCCTGCCCCGTGCAGCAGCACCACCACCTCGCGGCTGCTGACCTCGAGCGCCCCGGCGCGCACCGCGTCCGCGTACCGGTGCTGGGGGATGTCGTAGTGGTCGCGTTCGAAGGCGCGGCGGGGCACGCCCAGGCCGGCGGCGAAGGTGTGCAGTTCGGCGTAGGAGATGTCGCTGACGAGGTGGGACCACATCCGGCCGTGGCCCGGCCAGGTGGGCGGGTCGATGTACACGGTCACGCGGACCCCGCCACGCCGAGGCCGCCCACGGCGGCGACCTTCACGCCCGCCTTGTGGCACACCCAGTGCGGGTCCGGGCCGAGTTCGGGCTCCACCTCCAGGGCGTGCGGGTCACCGGTGGGGCACACGGGGCACAGCGGCCAGCGGCCGTACCGCTCCAGCAGGGCGTCCTGGACGTCCTGGGCGACCAGCCCGGCGAGGAACCCGGCGCCCTCGGGCCACTGCTCGACCCACCAGCGCCGGTGCGTCACGGAGTCCTCGACCAGGGACACCACGTCCGCCTCGGCGACCTCGCGCGCGACCAGATCGGCCAGCACGAGGGCGCGGGCCGCGTGCAACGCTTGTTCGAGAGGGGCGAGTGGGCGGGCGGCGGGTTCGCCGTGGGGGTGCTGGGGGTCCATGTCCCCATTGTGCGCACTCTTGACCCCGGGACCCTGCTGAAAATATCTTTCACCGTGTGACCGATGAAGTGAAGGAAATTTCCGGGAGGGGTCCGCGCACCACTCCCTCACCTCCCGCACCTCCCGCGCCTCCCGCCCCGCCCGCGCCCGCCGCCCTCGCGGCCAAGGTGCGCACGCTGGCTCCGTCGATGACCCGTTCCATGCAGCGGGTCGCCGAGGCCGTCGCCGACGACCCGGCCGGCTGCGCGGCCCTCACGGTCACCGGACTCGCCGAACTCACCGGCACCAGCGAGGCCACCGTCGTCCGCACCGCCCGGCTGCTCGGCTACCCCGGCTACCGCGACCTGCGCCTCGCCCTGGCCGGACTCGCCGCCCAGCAGCAGTCCGGGCGGGCACCCGCCATCACCACGGACATCGCGGTGGACGACCCCATAGCCGACGTCGTGTCCAAGCTCGCCTACGACGAGCAGCAGACCCTCGCCGACACCGCGGCCGGACTCGACACCGTGCAGCTCGCCGCCGCCGTGACCGCCCTGGCCGGCGCCCGCCGCACGGATGTGTACGGGGTCGGCGCGTCGGGGCTCGTCGCCCAGGACCTCACCCAGAAACTGCTGCGCATAGGCCTGCTGGCGCACGCCCACAGCGACCCGCATCTCGCCGTCACCAACGCGGTGCAGCTCCGCTCGGGTGACGTGGCGATCGCCATCACCCACTCCGGATCGACCGGGGACGTCATAGAGCCGCTCCGGGTGGCCTTCGAGCACGGGGCCACGACGGTGGCGGTCACCGGCCGCCCGGACAGCGCCGTCACGCAGTACGCCGACCACGTCCTGACCACCTCCACGGCCCGCGAGAGCGAGCTGCGCCCGGCCGCGATGTCCTCCCGGACGGGGCAACTGCTGGTGGTGGACTGCCTGTTCGTGGGCGTCGCCCAGCGGACGTACGAGGCGGCGGCGCCGGCGCTGGCCGCTTCGTACGAGGCTCTCGCGCATCGGCACCGGGTGCTCCGCAAAGGGCCGTGAAGGGTGCGCCGGCGTCGTCGGACCGCGGGCGACCCGTGGCCGATCACGCCCCCGCGGCGAAGCCGCACGTCGACAGAGCCCCGCGCCCCTGAGTGTGCCGCCGACCCGAAACCGGAAAGACCACCCATGCCGAATCCCTGACCACCGCAAACGCCGTCAAGGCGCCTCGGCGTCGTCGGCCGCGGGCGACCCGTGGCCGATCACGCCCCCGCGGCGAAGCCGCATATCGACAGAGCCCCGCGCCCCCGGGCAAGTCGCCCCACCCCGAATCGGAAAATTCACCCATGCCTTCTGCCTCCCACCACCGCGTCCTGCGCGCCCAACTGGAGTCGCTGACCACCGAGGCACACCGGCCGGAGCTGGCCGATGTCGACCGGTTGCCCACTGTTGAGATCGCCCGGCTGATGAACCGGGAGGACGCCTCGGTGGCCGGTGCCGTGGCCGGGCAGGTGCCCCTGATCGCCGCCGCGATCGACGCCGTCGCCGCGCGGATGGCCCGCGGCGGACGGCTGGTCTACGCGGGCGCGGGCACCGCCGGACGGCTGGGCGTGCTGGACGCCTCCGAGTGCCCGCCGACGTTCAACACCGACCCCGCGCGGGTCGTCGGCCTGATCGCGGGCGGCCCGGACGCCATGGTCACCTCGGTGGAGGGCGCCGAGGACTCCCGAGAACTGGCCGAGTCCGACCTCGCCGCGCTGAAACTGACCGCCGACGACACGGTGGTCGGCATCTCCGCCTCCGGCCGCACCCCGTACGCGATCGGCGCCGTCGCCTACGCCCGCGCACACGGGGCCCTCACCGTGGGCCTGGCCTGCAACCGGGGCAGCGCGCTGGCGGCCGCGGCCGAGCACGGCATCGAGGTCGTCGTGGGCCCGGAGTTCCTCACCGGCTCCACCCGTCTCAAGGCCGGCACGGCCCAGAAGCTCGTCCTGAACATGCTGTCGACGATCACGATGATCCGGCTGGGCAAGACGTACGGGAACCTGATGGTCGACGTCCGCGCCTCGAACGAGAAGCTGCACGCCCGCTCCCGCCGTATCGTCGCGCAGGTGACGGGAGCGGACAACGAAGCCGTCGAGCGTGCCCTGTCCGCCACGGACGGCGAGGTCAAGAACGCGATCCTGGTCCTGCTGGCCGGCGTGGACGGCCCCACCGCCACCCGTCTCCTCGCGGAGTCCGACGGCCACCTGCGCGAGGCGCTGGCAGCGGCAGCGGCAGCGGGCTGACCCGGGGAACCCCGGGATGGATACTGGACCTGTCCCCCACCTGGAGCACCCACCATGAACCACGCGCAGCTCACCGCCCTGGGCCGGGCCCTGCGGGTCCTGGGTGAGCACGGCGAGTCGCTGTCCGCCGACACCCTGGACGCCAAGCTGCACGAAGTGAAGGACGATCTGCGGCGGGCCCTGGACCTGCTGGAGGAGACCGTCACCACGGCCGTACCCAGCACGCGCTGCGCGGAGCACCCCACCGGACCGGTCGACGAGAGCGCCCCCGACCTGTGCCTGCTCTGCGAGACCCGGCGCCGCACCGCCCGCCGCGCCGAGTTCAACGGCCCCGCCCCGCAGGCCCCGGCCGCCGAACCCGCCCCGTCCCGGTACGGGATGCGCGCCGACCGGCCGCAGCCGCAGCAGCGCTGGCTGCCGGAACTGTGGAACGGACAGGCGTGGCAGCTGTGCGGAACCCCGCGCCGGGACCGGCGCGAGGCCGAGTTGTTCATCGTGGCACAGCGGCGCGGGCCCCGGCCCGCCATGGCGTACCGGATCGTGCACGAGTTCACCGACTACGAGGTACTGCGCGTGTGGGGCACGCCCGTCAGAATCGACATCGAACCCCTGGGCAACCTCTGACCCACCCCGCCGCAACGCCCGAGGGCGGCACCCCCCTGCGCAGGGGGGTGCCGCCCTCGTCACGCTACGGACGGATCCGATCCTCGAGGGATCAGAAGTCCATGTCACCGCCCGGCATGCCGCCGCCGGCCGGAGCCGCGGCCTTCTCCGGCTTGTCGGCGATGACGGCCTCGGTGGTGAGGAACAGCGCGGCGATGGAGGCGGCGTTCTGCAGAGCGGAACGGGTCACCTTCGCCGGGTCGATGATGCCCTCGGCGATCATGTCGACGTACTCACCGGTCGCGGCGTTCAGACCGTGGCCGACCTGGAGGTTGCGGACCTTCTCCACGACGACGCCGCCCTCGAGACCACCGTTGACGGCGATCTGCTTCAGCGGGGCCTCCAGGGCGAGCTTCACGGCGTTGGCGCCGGTCGCCTCGTCACCCTCGAGCTCCAGCTTGTCGAAGACCTGGGAGGCCTGCAGCAGGGCCACGCCACCACCGGCGACGATGCCCTCCTCGACGGCCGCCTTGGCGTTGCGCACGGCGTCCTCGATGCGGTGCTTGCGCTCCTTGAGCTCCACCTCGGTGGCGGCACCGGCCTTGATGACCGCGACACCGCCGGCGAGCTTCGCCAGGCGCTCCTGCAGCTTCTCGCGGTCGTAGTCCGAGTCGCTGTTGTCGATCTCGGCGCGGATCTGGTTGACACGGCCCTGGACCTGGTCGGCCGAGCCGGCACCGTCGACGATGGTGGTCTCGTCCTTGGTGATGACGACCTTGCGGGCCTTGCCCAGCAGGTCGAGCGTCGCGTTCTCCAGCTTGAGGCCGACCTCCTCGGAGATGACCTCGCCGCCCGTGAGGATGGCGATGTCGCCGAGCATGGCCTTGCGGCGGTCGCCGAAGCCGGGGGCCTTGACGGCGACGGACTTGAAGGTGCCGCGGATCTTGTTGACCACCAGGGTCGACAGGGCCTCGCCCTCGACGTCCTCGGCGATGATCAGCAGCGGCTTGCCGCCCTGCATGACCTTCTCCAGCAGCGGGAGCAGGTCCTTGACGTTGGAGATCTTGGAGTTCGCGATCAGGATGTACGGGTCGTCGAGGACGGCCTCCATACGCTCCATGTCGGTGGCGAAGTACGCCGAGATGTAGCCCTTGTCGAAGCGCATACCCTCGGTGAGCTCCAGCTCAAGACCGAAGGTCTGGGACTCCTCGACGGTGATGACGCCTTCCTTGCCGACCTTGTCCATGGCCTCGGCGATGAGCTCGCCGATCTGGGTGTCGGCGGCGGAGATGGAGGCCGTGGAGGCGATCTGCTCCTTGGTCTCGACATCCTTCGCCTGCTCGAGCAGGGCGCCGGAGACGGCCTCGACGGCCTTCTCGATGCCGCGCTTGAGGGCCATCGGGTTGGCGCCGGCGGCTACGTTGCGCAGGCCCTCCTTGACCAGGGCCTGGGCGAGAACGGTCGCGGTGGTCGTACCGTCACCGGCGACGTCGTCCGTCTTCTTGGCGACTTCCTTGACCAGCTCGGCGCCGATCTTCTCGTACGGGTCCTCGAGCTCGATCTCCTTGGCGATGGACACACCATCGTTGGTGATCGTGGGAGCGCCCCACTTCTTCTCGAGGACGACGTTGCGGCCCTTGGGGCCGAGCGTCACCTTGACGGCGTCCGCGAGCTGGTTCATGCCGCGCTCGAGGCCGCGCCGCGCCTCCTCGTCGAACGCGATGATCTTGGCCATGTGAAGTGGTCCCTCCAGGACTGGGGGTGATTCCTTCGGACCGCGCCCGCGCCCGCGACGGACGGCTCGCCGACCCTGTGGTTCCTTGCCCCACACGGTCCGCGGGCCTCACCGACCCGGTCCTTCGTTGTCACTCTCACCTTCAGAGTGCTAACGCAATGATTAGCACTCGACCCATGCGAGTGCAAGCGCCTATGGGGAGTACACGGGGCGCTCAGCCGCGCGCGAACACCGGCCGCGGCGCTGTGCGGGCACGGCGAAGGCCGGCACCCCGGCGCTGTGCGGGCACGGCGAAGGGCCCGCACCCCGGGAGGTGCGGGCCCTTCGTCAGCAGAAGATGCTTGCTGGTTGTGAGCGCGTTCAGGCGCTGAGACGAACCATGTCGGCCTGCGGGCCCTTCTGACCCTGCGAGATCTCGAACTCGACCCGCTGGCCTTCTTCGAGGGTGCGGTAGCCGTCCATCTGAATCGCGCTGTAGTGGACGAAAACATCCGCACCACCGTCGACCGCGATGAAGCCGTACCCCTTCTCCGCGTTGAACCACTTGACGGTGCCCTGAGCCATGCCTAACTCCCCTATTACTGGCCCTTGCACAGATCCGCACTTCGCGAATCCGGGTCAGACCTCACCCCCCAACGGTTGGGGGCGTGCGCCGGAACGCGTCGACCGCGGCTGAATGTATCTGCCCAACTGCCGTCTGCAACAGGTCAGTCGGACGAGAAATCTGGACGACACCGGTCCGGAATCTGGCGAGAATTCACACGATCTCAGGGCAAGTCGGGCCGGACAAAGGTCGCAAATGCCGCGAAGGGCGCCCGCACTTTGGCTACATCCAGTCGGGCGTACGGCAGGAATTCACGGTCCTCGATCAGTGGATCGGGAGCGCGTTCCCCAACTCTACCGCGCTCAACCCCATGGAATTGCCCCCTCCGCATCTCTCACGGAGGGGGCGAAGTCCTCAACCCTCGGTAACGGCGATGACCGATGGTAATGAACCGACGGTAATGATCAGCCGCCGGCGACCGCCGGGATGATCGACACGGATGCGCCGTCCGGGGTGGCCGTCTCGAGCCCCTGCTCGAACCGCACGTCGTCGTCATTGACGTAGACGTTGACGAACCGGCGCAGCTTGCCCTGGTCGTCCAGGACCCGGGCGGCGATCCCGGTGTGGTTCTTCTCCAGATCCGAGACGACCTCGGCGAGGGTCGCGCCTTCGGCACTCACCTCGGCCTTGCCGCCGGTGTAGGTACGCAGGATGGTCGGGACCCGAACAGTGACGCTCACAACAAAACCTCCGGTCAGGTGACGCCCCTGGGGGGGCGGGACTGCAGGGACATGCGGCTCCGCCGCGCGGGCGCGGGCGGCCACGACGGCGCCGGGGACGGAACGGCTCAGCCGAGCCCGGCCTCACGGAACGACTCCAGGGTGGGACGAATGGTCGCGGTCATCCCGGTGCCGGCCACCGCGTCCAGCGTCTTGAGCCCGTCCCCCGTGTTCAGCACGACCGTGGTCAGCGACGGGTCGAGCGCCCCGCTCTCGAGAAGCTTCCTGGTGACTCCCACGGTCACACCCCCTGCGGTCTCCGCGAAGATCCCCTCGGTCCGCGCCAGCAGCTTGATCGCGTCGACGACCTGATCGTCGTTGACGTCCTCGACCGCACCACCCGTGCGCCGGGCGATGTCCAGCACGTACGGCCCGTCCGCCGGGTTCCCGATCGCCAGCGACTTGGCGATCGTGTCCGGCTTCTGCGGACGGACGACGTCGTGCCCGGCCTTGTACGCCGTGGAGACCGGCGAGCAGCCCTCCGCCTGCGCCCCGAAGATCTTGTACGGCTTGTCCTCGACGAGACCGAGCTTGATCAGCTCCTGCAGTCCCTTGTCGATCTTCGTGAGCTGCGAGCCGGAGGCGATCGGGATGACGATCTGGTCGGGGAGGCGCCATCCCAGCTGCTCGCAGATCTCGTACGCGAGGGTCTTGGACCCCTCCGCGTAGTACGGCCGCAGGTTGACGTTGACGAAGCCCCAGCCTTCGCCGGCCGAGTCGCCGATCAGCTCGGAGCAGAAACGGTTCACGTCGTCGTAGTTGCCCTCGATGCCGACGAGCTCACCGCCGTAGACGGCGGCCATGACGACCTTGCCCTGCTCCAGGTCGTGCGGGATGAACACACAGGAGCGGAAGCCGGCCCGGGCGGCGGCGGCACCGACCGCGCCGGCGAGGTTCCCGGTGGAGGAGCAGGACAGGGTGGTGAAGCCGAAGGCGCGGGCGGCCTCGATGGCCTGGGCGACGACGCGGTCCTTGAAGGAGTGCGTCGGGTTGCCGGAGTCGTCCTTGACGAACAGCTTGCCGGGGTCGACGCCGAGTTCCCGCGCGAGGTTGTCGGCCTGGACGAGCTTGGTCCAGCCGGGGTTGATGTTCGGCTTGGTCGCCACGTCCGCCGGAACGGGCAGCAGGGGGGCGTAGCGCCAGATGTTCGCGGGTCCCGCTTCGATCCGCTTGCGGAGCTCTTCGGTGTCGTACGCCGAGAAGTCGTAGGCGATCTCCAGCGGGCCGAAACACTCCTCGCAGGCGAAGACCGGGCCGAGGGGGACGCGGTGCCCGCATTCGCGACAGGAGAGCGCGGTGGCGGGGCCCAGGTCGACGGCGTTCGCGGCGGCGGATCCGGGGGTGTCTTCAGCAGTCTGCACAGCCATGTGAGGCGAGGCCCTTTCTCCTCATCTTCCTCACGACGCATCTCGCCGTGAGACGGATTTGGCACCTTCCCTAGCCGGGAGCCTCGCCACGTCCGCGTGACAGGAACCGACTGGAGGGTTGCCGGGGCTTCATCGGGCCGTATCCCTCTGCCCCTCTGGATGAGCGGTGTTCAGTTGTGGGCTCGACGACCCCGGCATGCGAAGGTCATCGGCGTTGTTCAAGACTGTAACCGAGGCCCGGAGGGTCGAGACAGTCCGTCCGAACCGCGAGATGGATCACAGGCAGTGAGGAGCCGGGGAGCGTGCTGGAAGAAGTCGAGCGCTGGCTGACCGACCGCTCCTGGTCCGTGGCGGACCGCCCGCTCCACCGGATCCTGGCGGCGAAACGTGCCACGGGGCAGACGGTGAGCGTGGTCCTGCCCGCGCTGAACGAGGAGGCGACGGTCGGCGCCATCGTGTCGGCGATCCGGCACGACCTGATGCTCCAGGTCCCGCTGGTCGACGAGGTCGTGGTGATCGACTCGGGTTCGACCGACCGCACGGCCGAGGCGGCCGCGGCGGCGGGCGCGACGGTGGTGCACCGGGACGCGGTCCTGCCCCGGATACCGGCGGTGCCCGGCAAGGGCGAGGTGCTGTGGCGGTCGCTGCTGGTCACCCGGGGCGACATCGTGTGCTTCGTCGACGCGGACCTCAGGGAGTTCTCCTCCGACTTCGTCTCCGGCATCGTCGGCCCGCTGCTGACCGAGCCGGACGTCCACCTGGTCAAGGCGATGTACGACCGTCCCCTCACGATGTCCGACGGACACGCCCCGGGCGCGATCGCCGCCGGGCAGGGCGGCCGGGTCACGGAGCTGATGGCCCGCCCGCTGCTGAACATGCACTGGCCCCAGCTGGCCGGTTTCGTCCAGCCGCTCGGCGGCGAGTACGCGGCCCGCCGCTCCCTCCTCGAACAGCTCCCCTTCCCCGTCGGGTACGGCGTCGAGCTCGGCATGCTGGTCGACGCCCTGCACCTGGTGGGCCTGGACGCGCTGGCCCAGGTCGACGTCGGGGTGCGCAAGCACCGGCACCAGGACGGCCAGGCCCTCGGCCGGATGGCCGCCGCGATCTACCGCACCGCCCAGCTGCGGCTGGCCCGCGGCCACCTGATCCGGCCGTCGCTCACCCAGTTCGAACGCACGGGTGCCACCTTCGAACCCCGTACCTACTCCGTCGACACGGAGGAACGCCCCCCGATGGCGGACATCGCGGAGTACCAGGAGCGGCGGGTGGCCTGACCCACGGCGCGTGACCGAATCGCCGCCGTGGTGCGCGAAGACACGTTTGAGGTTCCGGGGGCCGGGCTAGGTTGTGGCGTATGGCTTCAAGCTTCGGTGCTGCTCAGGTGCTGGTCGCCTCCAATCGGGGGCCGGTCTCGTACGAGGTTCTGGACGACGGGTCGCTGCGGGCGAAGCGGGGCGGTGGCGGGCTGGTGTCCGGACTGTCGGCGATCGGGCCGGAGGCCGGCGCGCTGTGGGTCTGCTCGGCGCTGTCCGACGGCGACCGCGAGGCCGTACGGCGCGGAGCCGGCGAGGACGGCGTGCGGATGCTGGACATCCCGGCGGACGTCCACGCGGACGCGTACAACGGGATCGCCAACTCGGTGCTGTGGTTCGTGCACCACATGCTGTACCAGACCCCGGTGGAGCCGGTCTTCGACGCGGAGTTCCGCCGCCAGTGGGCCTCGTACGAGAGCTACAACCGCGCGTTCGCCGAGGCACTGGCCGAGGAGGCGGCGCCGGGCGCGGCGGTCCTGGTACAGGACTACCACCTGACCCTCGTCCCCCGGATGCTCCGCGAGCTCCGCCCCGACCTGCGCATCGGGCACTTCTCGCACACGCCGTGGGCCCCGCCGGAGTACTTCGCGATGCTGCCCGACGACATCGCACGGCAGGTGCTGGGCGGCATGCTGGGCGCCGACCGGCTCGGCTTCCTCACCCACCGCTGGGCGGACGCGTTCACCGCGTGCTGCGAACGGTTCACGGACGGGCCCGGGCACACGGAGGTCGGGGTGCACGGTCTCGGCGCGGATGCGGACTTCCTGCGCGCCCGCGCCCGCGAGGCGGACGTCGAGGAACGGATCGCGGTACTGCGGGAGGAGATCGGCACGGCACCCGACGGCCACCCGCGCCGGGCGATCGTCCGGGTGGACCGCACCGAGCTGTCGAAGAACATCGTGCGCGGCCTGCTGGCGTACCGGCAGCTCCTGGACGACCGCCCCGAGTGGCACGAGCGGGTGGTGCATGTCGCCTTCGCCTACCCCTCCCGGCAGGACCTCGCCGTGTACCGCGACTACACGGCCGAGGTCCAGAAGGTCGCGGAGGAGATCAACGAGCGGCACGGCACACCCGGCTGGCGGCCGGTCGTCCTGCACGTCAGGGACGACTTCGCGCGCTCGCTCGCCGCGTACCGGCTGGCGGACGTGGCCCTGGTCAACCCCATCCGCGACGGCATGAACCTGGTCGCCAAGGAGGTCCCGGTCGTCTCCGAAGCGGGCTGCGCGCTGGTGCTGTCGCGGGAGGCGGGCGCCCACGAGGAACTGGGCGAGGACGCGATCACGGTCAACCCGTACGACGTCGTCGAGACGGCCGGCGCCCTGCACGAGGCCCTGACCATGAACCCGGACGAGCGCACCGAGCGCACCAAGCGCCTGGCGGCGTCGGCGACGGCACTCCCCCCGGCCCGCTGGTTCCTGGACCAGCTGACCGCGCTGCGCGCCATGCGGCCTTCCACCTGACCGTCCCCCGACCACACCGAACACCCGGCGGCACCGGCGACGGCACTGCCCCGGCACGCCGATTCCCGGACCAACCGAACGTCCGAGGAGCCGGGCCCCGGCCGCCCCGACCGGCCGGGCACGTGCCTGCGCGATGTCCGGACAGCCACGCCCCACCGGCCGCACACCCCGCGGACGCCACGACACGACCTCCCGCGCGGAGTGCCGGACGGCGCGCAGGCGTGCACGGGGCCGACCGTGGATAGGTTGGGCAGTATGGCCAGCCATACGGATTCCACGGACCCGAACGCCACGCCGACGCCGACGCCGACCACGCAGGCCGGACGGGAAGGGCTCGACGCGCTGCTCTCCCACCCGGGCACGGCGCTGATCGGGCTCGACTTCGACGGAACGCTCGCGCCGATCGTGGCCGATCCCGAGCAGGCCCGCGCACACCCCGACGCGGTGCCCGCGCTCGCCGCGCTCGCCCCGAAGGTCGCCGCGGTCGCGGTCGTCACGGGCCGGCCCGCGAGTGTCGCGGTCCGCAACGGCGGCTTCGCGGGCGTCCCCGGTCTGGAGCACCTCGTCGTTCTCGGCCACTACGGCGCCGAGCGGTGGGACGCCGGGACGGGGACGGTCACCGCGCCCGCCCCGCCCCCCGGAGTCGCCGCCGCCCGCGCGGAGCTGCCGGGGCTGCTCGACCGGGCCGGGGCGGGGCAGGGCACATGGATCGAGGAGAAGGGCGGCCGGGCGGTCGCCGTCCACACCCGCCGGGCCGCCGATCCGCAGGCCGCGTTCGAGGCCCTGCGCGAGCCGCTCACCGACCTCGCCACCCGGCACGGCCTGGTCGTCGAGCCCGGCCGCATGGTTCTGGAGCTGCGCCCGCCCGGCATGGACAAGGGCGTCGCCCTGCTGGAGTACGCCCGGGAGATCGGCGCCGGTTCGGTCCTCTACGCCGGGGACGACCTGGGCGACCTCGCCGCCTACTCGGCCGTCGACAAACTCCGCGCGACCGGCACCCCCGGCCTCCTCGTCTGCAGCGGCAGCAACGAGGTCACGGAGCTCCGCGACCGCGCCGACGTGGTGACCGACGGCCCGTCCGGCGTCGTACGGCTGCTGCGGACCCTGGCGGCGAAAATCCCGTAACTCCCAACAGCCCGTCCGGCGCTTGAGGACGAGGCCCGAAGGGCCGACAGGGGGTCCGGGGGGCGCAGCCCTCCGGGGACGGGAAAGGGAAGGGGCGGCGGGGGCGAAACCTCTGGGGCAACCAACACAGCCCGCCCCCATCTCCTCACCGCTCCGCGCGACGCGACTCCCGCACCCGCCGCAGGCGGTTGACCGTGACCGGGTCATGAGCGAGGGCCCGCGGATCGTCCAGCAGGGCGTTGAGCAGCTGGTAGTAGCGCACCGGCGCCAGCCCCAGCTCTTCCCTGATCGCACGCTCCTTCACACCGGGCCCGGCAAAGCCCCGGCGTTCCAGCGCGAGGATGTCCCACTCTCGCCGGGCCAGCCCGCCGCTGGCCTCGTACCGCTCCTCGTCGTCCCCCTGATCCATGTGCCGCAGGCTACTCCGCGCTCGCCGCGCGCAGGGCATGGCCGCGGCCTGGGCCCGGTGCCCCCGCACCATCCGAAATTTTTCGACAGTCGGAATAAGGTCCATACCAAGCGAGTGGACTAGACCTCTTACCGGTCCGGGGGCCACACTGTTCCACGTGAAACACGTCATCGCCCTCGATGTGGGCGGCACCGGGATGAAGGCCGCCCTGGTCGGGGCGGACGGCGGGCTGCTGCACCAGGCCCGCCGGCCCACCGGCCGCGAGCGCGGCCCGGACGCGGTCGTCGCGGAGATCCTCGACTTCGCCGCGGAGTTGCGCGCCCACGGAATCGACCGGCACGGCACGTCCCCGTCCGCCGCCGGTGTCGCCGTTCCCGGGATCGTCGACGAGACGGCGGGCATCGCCGTCCACGCGGTCAACCTCGGCTGGCGCGACGTCCCGCTGCGCGCACTGCTCACCGAGCGGCTCGGCGGCATCCCCGTCGCCCTCGGCCACGACGTGCGCACCGGCGGCCTCGCCGAGGGGCGCATCGGAGCCGGCCGGGGCGCCGACCGCTTCCTCTTCGTGCCGCTGGGCACCGGTATCGCCGGCGCCATCGGCATCAACGGCCGGGTCGAGGCGGGCGCGCACGGCTTCGCCGGGGAGATCGGCCACATCGTCGTACGGCCCGGGGGCACTCCCTGCCCGTGCGGGCAGCGCGGCTGCCTGGAACGGTTCGCCTCCGCCGCGGCGGTGAGCGAGGCGTGGGCCGCGGCCTGCGGCGACCCGGGCGCGGACGCCGCGGACTGCGCCAAGGCCGTCGAGGCCGGGGACGTACGGGCCCGTCAGGTGTGGCAGGAGGCGGTGGACGCGCTCGCCGACGGGCTGGTCACCGCGCTCACCCTGCTGGACCCCCGGGCGCTGATCATCGGTGGCGGGCTCGCCGAGGCGGGGGAAACCTTGTTCACACCGCTGCGGGAGGCCGTCCGGCGGCGGGTCACCTTCCAGAAGCTCCCGTCCCTGGTCCCCGCGGCCCTCGGGGACACCGCCGGATGTCTGGGCGCGGGACTGCTCGCCTGGGACCTGATCGCCGACGCCACCACTGCCCCCTCGCGCCGTTCGTCTCCCTCGTCTCCCTCGGAGGTAACCACCTGATGGCCCCCACCAAGGTTCTCACCGGTGCCCGGGTGGTCCTGCCCGCCGGGACCGTGGACGACGGACGCGTGATCGTCGAGGGCACGCGGATCGCGGACACGGCGCCCGCCGATTCCGAGACGGTCGACGTGTCCGGTCACTGGCTGGTCCCCGGTTTCGTCGACCTCCACAACCACGGTGGCGGCGGGGCGTCCTTCGCCGGCGGCACCGCCGAGGACGTCCTCCAGGGCGTCCGCACCCACCGCGTGCACGGCACCACGACGGTGGTCGCCTCCGCCGTCACCGGCGACCTGGACTTCCTCGCCCGGCACGCCGGGATGCTGGCGGAGCTGGCCCAGCAGGGCGACATCGCCGGCATCCACTTCGAGGGGCCGTTCATCTCCCCCTGCCGCAAGGGCGCACACGACGAGCAACTGCTGCGCGACCCCGACCCGGCCGAGGTGCGCAAGCTGATCGACGCGGCGCACGGGCAGGCGAGGATGATGACGCTGGCCACCGAACTGCCGGGCGGCCTGGACTCCGTACGGCTGCTCGCCGAGCAGGGCGTGATCGCGGCCGTCGGGCACACGGACGCGACCTACGAGCAGACCGTCGAGGCCATCGCCGCTGGCGCGACCGTCGCCACCCACCTGTTCAACGCGATGCCCCCGCTGGGCCACCGCGCCCCGGGTCCGATCGCGGCCCTGCTGGAGGACGAGCGGGTCACCGTCGAGCTGATCAACGACGGCACCCATCTGCATCCTGCCGCGCTCCAGCTCGCCTTCCATCACGCGGGACGGGAACGGGTCGCCTTCATCACCGACGCGATGGACGCGGCCGGCTTCGGCGACGGCCGTTACATGCTGGGCACGCTGGAGGTCGAGGTCGCGGAGGGGGTGGCCCGGCTGGTGGAGGGCGGCTCGATCGCCGGCTCCACGCTCACCCTGGACCGCGCCTTCAAGCGGGCGGTGACGGTGGACGGGCTGCCCGTCGAGGATGTCGTCGCGGCGATCTCCGCCAACCCGGCGCGGCTGCTCGGCCTGGACGAACGGATCGGCTCCCTGGAGCCCGGAAAGGACGCCGACCTGGTGATTCTGGACGCCGGGTTCGACCTGGTGGGCGTGATGCGCCGCGGAGAATGGGTGGTCGATCCCCAACTGGGCTGATCCGTCCGCCGGTCGCGGGAGGCGGCCGGTCCAGGGGGTGGGCCGACCGCCGTCCGTTTGGCATGATCGTGCCGCCGGTACAGATAAAGGCGCAGGCGGCAAGGGGGAGGTCGGTCCGGTGATCCTCACGGTCACGTTGAACACCGCGCTCGACATCACCTATCGCATACCGTCCCTGCGGCCGGGGTCCTCCCACCGGGTCTCCGAGGTGACGGAGCGCCCCGGCGGCAAGGGCGTCAACGTGGCCCGGGTCCTCGCCGCCCTCGGCCATGAGGTGACCGTCACCGGCTTCTCCGGCGGCACGACGGGACGCGTCCTGCGCGAGAGACTCACCGAGGTCCCGCGCCTGACGGACGCTCTGGTCCCCGTCTCCGGCACGACCCGGCGCACCATAGCCGTCGTCGACGCACGCTCCGGAGACACCACCCAGCTCAACGAGCCCGGCCCCGCCGTCAGCCACGCCGAGTGGTCCGCGTTCCAGGAGGTGTACGAGGATCTGCTGGCCTCCGCCTCGGCGGTGGCCCTGTGCGGCAGCCTGCCCCCGGGTGTCCCGGTGGGCGCGTACGCGAGCCTGATCCGCACCGCCCGCGCGGCCGGGGTCCCGACCCTCCTCGACACCAGCGGCTCGGCGCTGCGCCGGGGGGTCGCGGGCCGCCCCGACATCCTCAAGCCCAACGCGGACGAACTGGCGGAGCTCACCGGCTCCCACGAGCCGCTCCGGGCCACCCAGGACGCCCGCCGCCGGGGCGCCGGCACGGTGGTCGCCTCCCTGGGCCCGCAGGGCCTCCTCGCGCTCACCCCGGACGCCCGCTGGCGCGCCACCCCGCCCACCGGCCTCCACGGCAACCCGACCGGCGCAGGCGACTCGGCGGTCGCGGGCCTGCTGTCGGCCCTGGTCGAACACCAGCCCTGGCCGACCCGCCTGTCCCGCGCGGTCGCCCTGTCAGCGGCGACGGTCCTGTCCCCGGTGGCCGGCGAGTTCGACCGCGCGGCCTACGAGGAGTTGCTGGACAAAGTCGTGGTGACCGGCAAAGCCACCGCGGCCTGACGTCTGTGCGCATGCCGACGGCGGTCTCGCAGACACTCCTGCCTCACTCCTTGACCTGGCCCTCCTTGAGCCACAGCTGGTCCAGCAGGACGTTGCACTTGTCGCCCTCGCCGCAGGAGACCGAGATCGTGTTGGTGCCCTTGCTCAGGGTGGGATACGCGTAGGTCTGGGTCCAGCCCTTGGAGAAGTCGCCGTCCTTGGCCCTGGCGAAGTTGTCCATGTTCAGCTTGGAACCGAAGGGTTTGCCGTTGACGTTGAGTGTCATCGACTGAGGATCATCGGTTGTGCTGTAGCGGACGAAGACCGTGTAGGCGCCGTCTTCCGGGATGCCGTTGACGGTCCATGTGACCGCGGCACCTGGATTGTTGAGGCCCGCGACGTAGATGCCGCCGTCGGCCTTCGCGCCCTCGAACTCGGAGGCCGTGGCCGCTCCCCCTTCCAAGCGGAGCGCCTTCGCGTCGATGGTCGGCAGTTCGGCCTTCTCGTCCTCCCCGTCGTCGCCGCTCGGCGACGGGGTCGGCTCGCCCTGGTCCTGGGACTGGGTCGGGCCGACGTCCGCCTGGTTGTCGCCCTTGTCCTCGTCGTCACCGCCGATCATGGCGATGCTGATGCCGATCACGACCGCGGCGAGCACGGCGACCGCGCCGATCAGCAGACCCTTGGTGTTGGGGCCGCGGCCCCGGCCGCCTCCGCCGTGCGAGGGCTGGGGCGACTGGGTCGTGACGGCGCCGCCGGGCTGCGCCTCCGGAGCGGCGTAGTGAGCGCTCGGCTGGCTGTAGGCGCCCTGCTGCTGCGGTGCCTGCGGAGCGGCGGGCTGCTGGCCGTACTGCCGGGTTCCGACCGGCCGCACCCGGTTGACCGAGTTCGGGTAGCCGTAGCCGCCGGACGGCGGCTGGGCCCCGTTGGCCTGCCCGTCGGCGTAGAGGTAGCCGAACGGGTCGTCGTCCTCGGGCGTGCTCGCGCCGTTGTTGCCGGGCGTCATCCCTTGGTGCTCCTAGCTGCGGATCGGGTGTGGTACGTGTGCGGAGAAGGCGAGCCTACCCGGTTCCCCTGACCCGATCGGGTGACCCCGGACCGCGTCAACGCACTGACCTGCGCATCATCCCGCACGTCTGTGCTGTTTGGGACGAGATCGTTTCTCGACGTACATCCGCTCGTCGGCCGACTTGAGGACTTCGTCCGCGGTCATCCCGCAATGTGCCCAGCCGATGCCGAAGCTGGCCCCGACCCGCACGGCCCGTCCCTCGGCCCGGATGGGCTGGATGATCTCGTTGCGCAGCCGTACGGCGAGGTCCTGGGCGTCGGCCCGGCCGAGCCCGTCGGCGAGGATCACGAACTCGTCGCCGCCCAGCCGGGCGACGGTGTCGCCGTCCCGTACGCCGTTGCCCAGCCGCCGGGCGACCTCGATGAGCACCGCGTCACCCGCGTTGTGCCCGAACCGGTCGTTGATCGACTTGAAGCCGTCGAGGTCGCAGAAGAGCACCGCGAGCCCCTTGGTTCCGTCGTCGAACTCGGCGGCGGGCGCGACCATGTGCACATGGCGGTCGAACCCGTCGTATCCGTCGGCGTCCGGCGGGAAGTCGAAGTCGTGCCCGCGGTCGAAGGCGGGCGGACCGTAGGCCGCGTCGTGGGAGTCGAAGGACTCGAAGGGGTCCATGGACTCGACGTCGGCGGGCGGCCCGCTCTGCGGCTGCTGCCGGCACAGCCGCGAGGACAGCCGCGCCCGCAGCTCGGCGGAGTTCGGCAGTCCGGTCAGCGAGTCGTGCGAGGCGCGATGGGCGAGCTGGAGCTCACGGCGTTTGCGCTCCTCGATGTCCTCGACGTGGGTGAGCAGGAAGCGGGGCCCGTCGGCGGCGTCGGCGACGACCGAGTTGCGCAGCGAGACCCAGACGAAGGTGCCGTCCCGGCGGCCCAGGCGCAGCTCGGCCCGGCCGCCCTCGGCGGAGGTGCGCAGCAGGGTGCCTATGTCCTCGGGGTGGACGAGGTCGGAGAAGGAGTAGCGGCGCATCGCGGAGGCGGGCCGCCCGAGCAGCCGGCACAGGGCGTCGTTGGTCCGCAGGATGCGGCCGTGCTGATCGCCGCCCATCTCGGCGATGGCCATGCCGGAGGGGGCGTACTCGAAGGCCTGCCGGAAGCTCTCCTCGCTGGCCCGCAGCGCCTGCTGGTCGCGCTCCAGACGGACCAGGGCGCGCTGCATGTTGGCCCGCAGGCGCGCGTTGCTGATCGCGATGGCGGCCTGGAAGGCGTACATCTGCAGGGCCTCGCGGCCCCAGGCGCCGGGTCGCCGGCCGTTGCGGGGGCGGTCCACGGAGAGGACGCCGACCAGTTCCCCGGAGGTGCCGCCGCCCTGCGGGCCGGGCGCGTACATCGGGGCGAAGAGCCGGTCGGAGGGGTGCCACTCGTCCTCGAAGCGGGGCGCGGGCCCGTCGGTGTACCACTGCGGGACGTCGTCGTCGTCGAGGACCCAGCCCTCGGTGTGCGGTATGAAGACCAGGTCACCCCAGCGCTCGCCCATGCTCAGGCGGCGGTCCCAGGACTCCCGGGAGCCGGCCCGGCCGGTGATCAGGGCCTCGGCGGCGGTGTTCCCGGCCAGGGCGGCGACCACGAGGTCACCGTCGGGCCGTACGAGATTGACGGCGGCCAGCCCGTATCCGAGGGCGCCCACGACGCCGTCCGCGACCGTCTGCAGGGTGTCCGCCAGGCTGCGTGCCGTGTTCATGTCGGCCATGGCCTGGTGGAGTTGCCGCAGCGACGCCAGGCGAACGTAGGGTTCCGACTCGGTCTCCATCCTCGCCCTCCCCCCGAGACCTCGGAGCGAATCAAGGGTTCTCTTCGGCGTATCGTCGTACCAGCTTCCCCGCCACTGAATCACAGCGCGCTGCTCACTCGGTACACAGGGTCAACAATTCCCGCCCCTTGTGACTCAAGTCACAGCTAAACGTGAACAATTGCGTGACCTTTCCCTGGTTTTTCCGCGCATTCGCCGAACGGGTTTTTTGCGAGGGTTGCGCGGGAACCGCGCCCGGATCGGGCGGTGGTCCTAGGTCCCGGTTCGGGCCACGGTCCGATGCGGTGCCCGTAGGGCGGAGACTAGCGTTCCGGTGTGCTGAACACTCCCGCCGCCCCGGCCGCGAACACCGTTGCGCCCTCCGCCCGGCATGCTGAGGGGGTGAGCAACGACGAGTTCCGCGCCGCCCTGTCCCGTCTGGCGGCCGGTGTGGTCCTGGTGACCGCGCAGGAGCCTCCGCTGGACCCGGACGACCCCGGCGCGCCGGCCGGCGAGGACGTCGGCATGACCGCGACCGCCTTCCTGTCGGTCTCCCTGGACCCGCCCCTGGTGCTGGTCAGCCTGCGCAACGGCTCCCGCATGGACGACCTGCTCGACGAACAGCCGATGTGGGCGGTGTCCGTCCTCTCCGAGAGCCAGCGGCACATCGCGGGCCGCTTCGCGATGAAGGGCCGGATCAGCGACCGCCTGTTGTTCGCGGACATTCCGTACCTGCGCGGCGAGTACAGCGGGGCCCCGCTGGTGAACGGCGCGCTGGCCACCCTGGAATGCCGCACCGAGCAGCGGGTGCCGGCCGGGGACCACACCCTGGTGATCGGCCGCGTCCTGACCGCCCGGGTACCGAGCGCGGAAGGCGGTCCGCTGACGTATTTCCGGGGCCGTTACCGGCAGTTGGGCTGAACGTCTTACGCGCCTAGCCGAAATCCCTTTTACGCAACGGCATTTACCAGCGCCCACCCCGAGTCGGAAAGAGCCCCGGCCACACACGCGCCCCAAAGAGCCCCGGCCACGGACGCGCCCCAAAGGGGCGCGGGGAACTGCGCGCCCAGCCCCGACGGACCCGCGGCGAACAAGCCACCGGGCCCCGGGGCCACACCACACCCGGGAGGCCGAGGGCCCCGGGGAGCACACACCACGCCCCGAAGGGGCCGTGATCACCCCCACCCCCGCGCGGAGCGCCCCCGCTTGGTCTCGGAGCGCTGCTTCTTCTCCCGCAACCGCCGTTCATTGATCCCGCGCGGAACGCGCGTCGCCCGGCGCGGCTTCGGCGGCGGCGCGGTCGCCTCCGCGAGCAGCGCCGCGAGGCGCACCGCCGCGGTCTCCCGGTTCCGCCACTGCGAGCGGTGCTCCGAAGCGCGAACGCTGATCACACCGCCCGTCAGCCGCCCTTCCAGCCGCTGCAGCGCCCGCTGCTTCCACACCTCGGGCAGCGCCTCCGTACCGGCCAGATCAAAACGCAGTTCGACCTGGGAATCACTGGTGTTCACATGCTGCCCACCAGGCCCCGACGAGCGCGAGAAACGCCACATGAGCTCCGCCTCGGGCAGGGAGACGGAGCCACGGATGACATACGGACCGGACATGCCGTACAGGTTCCCTCCTCCGACGTGGTCACGTCACCCCAATATCCGCCGTCCGCGATCCCGGTAAAGAAAGTAAAGCGACCTGGAACCTCACGTACCCCTCTCCGCGTTCAAGGTGGTAGCTGTAGCTTCTAGGCGTACGTAAACGAGGGAAGGGACTCCCAACAATGGCTGTAAGCCTGTCCAAGGGTGGCAACGTCTCGCTCACCAAGGAGGCTCCGGGCCTGACCGCCGTCACCGTGGGCCTCGGCTGGGACGTCCGCACCACCACCGGCACGGACTTCGACCTCGACGCCTCGGCGATCGCGGTCAACACGCAGGGCAGGGTCTACTCGGACGGCCACTTCGTCTTCTTCAACAACAAGCAGACCCCCGACAACACCATCGTCCACACGGGTGACAACCGCACCGGTGAGGGCGCGGGCGACGACGAGGCGATCAACGTCAACCTGGCCGGCCTCCCGGCCGACATCGACAAGATCGTCTTCCCGGTGTCGATCTACGACGCCGAGAACCGCTCGCAGAACTTCGGCCAGGTGCGCAACGCGTACATCCGCATCATCAACCAGGCCGGCGGCGCCGAGATCGCCCGCTACGACCTGTCGGAGGACGCCGCCACCGAGACCGCCATGGTCTTCGGCGAGCTGTACCGCAACGGCGCGGAGTGGAAGTTCCGCGCCGTCGGCCAGGGCTACGCCTCGGGCCTCGTGGGCATCGCCCAGGACTTCGGCGTGAGCGTCTGACGGACACCGCTTCCACGGCGGAGCCCCGGCCCGGACCCCTTCCGGGCCGGGGCTCCGGCCTGCGGGAAGGGCCGCCCCCGTCAGGCTGTCCTCGTCAAACCGCCCCCGTCAGGGCCGCTCCGGCCGCCCCTCCCCGTACAGCCACTCCTCCCAGATCCCGCCGAAATCCCTGTCCGGCGCCGACTCCTCCACATACGCCGTGAACTCGCCGGTGTCCGCGTTGCCATGACGGTGCTCCTCCGCCCAGCTCCGCAGCAGGGCACCGAAGGCGTCGTCGCCGACCGCCTGCCGGACCTTGTGCAGGACCATCGCGCCGCGCCAGTACACGGGAGTCGCGGAGACACGCGCCGCGTCCGGCGGATCGGCCGGCGGAAAGGCCCACAGCGCCCTGTTGGTCGCCGCGTCCGGGAAGTACCCACCGGCATAAAGCGCGTCGAAGGTCTGCTGCGCGGTGCGGCCGCCGTGGTCCTCCTCCCACAGCCACTGCGCGTACGTCGCGAAGCCCTCGTTGAGCCACATGTCCCGCCAGGTCCGCGGAGTCACGGAGTTGCCGTACCACTGGTGGGCGACCTCATGGACCAGCAGCCCGATGTCGGGAGCGCCGGGGAAGACGGGGCGGTTCTGTGTCTCCAGGGCGTATCCGACGTCCTCGGGACGGTCGACGATCGCGCCCGCGGAAGAGAAGGGGTACGGCCCGAAGGTCCGCTCCGCCCACCCCACGACCTCCGGAATCCGCGCGAGGACCGCACGGCTCGCCGCCGCCTGCCCCGGATCGACGGCCGTGTACACGGGCAGCCCGTCGGGCGTCTTCGAACGCCCCACCTCGTACCTGCCGATGGCCACGGTGGCCAGATAGCTCGCCATCGGCTCGCCGACCCGCCACCGGCATGTCGTGCGGCTCCCCTTCGTCTCCTCACCGGCCGGCTCCCCGTTGGACACCGCCCGCAGCCCTTTCGGCACGGTCACCGCGAGGCTGTACGTCGCCTTGTCGGACGGGTGGTGGTTGCCCGGGAACCACGCCATCGACCCCACCGGCTGCCCCAGAGCCAGCGCCCCGTCGGCGGTGCGCAACCAGCCCTCCTCGGAGCCGTCCGGGTCCGTGACGGTCTCCGGGGAGCCGGAATAGCGGACGACGACACGGAAACGCGCCTCCCGGTCCAGCCTCCCGCGCGGTCGGACGGTCAGCTCCTGACCGTCGCGGCTCCACCGGGCCCGCACACCGCCCACGGTGACGGCCTCGACATCAAGACCCACCAGGTCGAGGTTGAACGCGGTGAGATCCCGCGTCGCACGCGCCGTGATCGTCGCGGTACCGGCGAGACGGCGGCCGCGCGGCTCGTAGGAGAGGCCCAGCGCATAGTGGACGACGTCGTAGCCCTCGTTGCCGGACCGCGGGAAGAACGGATCACCCGCGCCCGGCCCACCGGACCCGTCCGCACCGGTCCCCGAACCGCTTCCGCACGCCGCCGACGCCACCGCGAGCAGAACGGCGGCGACAGCGCGGAAGCCGGAGCGGAGGCGGGGGAAGCGCACTGGGCGATCCTATGAGGGCAGCCACAGCACACACCCGGATCCCCCGAGGGCCGGTGTGCCGCGCCGTGACACCATCACCCACGTGCTCGACATCGGCTACGCCCTCTCCCACCGCTTCCCCGACCCACCGCAGACCGACTACCGCCGCGCGGACGTCCACGCCCTGCGCCACGACCTGTTCTGCGGCGACATCTACCTCGCCGACACCGAGTCGGACCGCGAGCTGTCCACAGCCTGGGGATGGGTGCCGGTGCTGGACTTCGCCTGGGCGCTGTGCGACATCGTCGAGCACGTCGACCGCGACCCGGCCGGCTCCCGCGCCTCCCGGCCCCAGCACGCGGAACTCGACTTCACCGAGTCCACCGACCGCCTGCTCTTCGAACGCCGCTTCGGCTGGGTGGACATCGAGGCGGAGTGGCTTCCGGCGGCCGAACCCCCGCTGACCTTCTCCCACGCCGAACTGCGCCGCGAGGCCCGCGACTTCCTCCACGACCTCCTCGCCGACCTGACCGACCTCCACGACGACCTCGCCGAGAACCCGGCCATCTGGACCCTCCAGGCCCGCTACCCCCGTCTGCCGTGACCCCGGCCGCTCACCCCTCCACCCTGATCCCCAGCTCCCCCGCCAGCACCGGCGCCAGATCCAGCAGCTGGGCCGTGCTGATCACCGCCCCCGACAGCCGGTCCACCCCCCGTGCGATCTCCAGCGAAGCGGCCCCGCGCAGGTCCACATCCCTGAGCGTCGCACCCGAGAGATCCACACCCTTCACCGCGCAGTCCACGAACTCCACCCGCTCCAGCCGCGCCCCGCCGAAGTCCGGCTCGACCAGCACACAGCCCTCGAAGGCCACGTCCTTGAGCCGGGCCCCGCGCAGGTTCAGAAAATCGATCTTGCCGCCGCGCACCAGCACCCGCTCCAGCACCGCCCCGTGCGCCTGCGTCCCCCCGAGCCGCGCGTCGGTCAGCTCGACATCCCGCAACGTCGCCTCGGCGAGATCCGTGCCCACCCCCCGGACACCGGCCAGCACCGAATCCAGCACCCGCGCCCGGGACAGCCGCGTCCCGTCCAGCGCGCACCCCCTCAGCGCGCAGTCCATGAAGCGCGCCCCACCACCGTCCTGCCCGGCGAAGTCCGCCTCCGGGAACTCCAGCCCGTCGTAGTCCCCGTCCGGCTCCAGCCCACCCCCCTCGTACCGCTCCAGCGCGGGCAGCCGCACCTCCGGGCGCCGCGCCCCCTTCACCCCCGCACCGTCCGCCGCTCTCCTCGCCATGCCCCCATGCTGCACCCCACCACTGACAATCCCCGTGAAGCCGGACGGCGGACCGGACGGGCGGGACGAGACCCGCCGGGCGGGCTACCGTACGCCACGTGATCGACATCCCCGCCGAACTCGCCGCCACCCAGGAGAAGTACAACAAGGAAGCCGGCCGGGCCTTCGTCGCCGCCCTCCCGGACCTCACCGCCGCCTTCCTCGACCGCTGGGACCTGCGCCTGGCCGGGGAGCCCATGCACGGAGTCGGCGCCCTGGTCCTCCCCGTCGACCGCGCGGACGGCACACCGGCGGTGCTGAAGCTCCAGATCCGCGACCACGAGAGCGAGGGCGAGCCGGTCGCCCTGCGCCTGTGGAACGGCGACGGAGCGGTCCGCCTGCTCGACCACGACGAACCCACCGGCACCATGCTCCTGGAACGCCTCGACGCCTCCCGGATGCTCGCCCACCAGCCGGACGTCCACGAGGGCGTCCTGGTGATCGCCCGCCTCCTCGCCCACCTCCACACCACCACGGCGCCCGAGGGCATGCGCCGCCTGGGCGACATGACCGCCGCCGTGCTGGAGCGGACCCCGCGGGCGCTGGACCGCATCCCGGAGCCGGAGGCCCGCCGCCTCGTCGCCGACTGCGCCGCCGCCGTACGCGAAGTCGCCGACGACCCCGGCGACCGCCTCCTCCACTGGGACCTGCACGACGAGAACGTCCTCGCCGCCGACCGCGCCCCCTGGCTCGCCATCGACCCCAAACCACTGGCCGGCGACCCCGGCTTCGACCTCTGGCCCGCCCTCGCCAACAACTTCGACCCCGACGACATCGTCTGGCGCTTCGACGCCATGACCGACGTCCTCGCCCTGGACCGCGCCCGCGCCCGGGCGTGGACGTACGGCCGGCTGCTGCAGAAGTGCCTGTGGGAGACCGAGGAGGGCCGCCCCCCGGACGAGACGGACCTGGAGATCGCGCGTCGGCTGCGCGGCCGTAGAGCATAGAGAAACCCCAGGTCAGGACTGACCTGGGGTCTCACTGAGCCCCCTGTCGGATTCGAACCGACGACCTGATCATTACAAGTGATCCGCTCTGGACCGGGCTGAGCTAAGGAGGCATCGCGCACTACAACGCCGTACGCGAAAGGCTGCTCCACTCTACACAGAGCGCCTTCCACTCAGCCACGAAGTTCTCCGTGCCGCCGGCCATGGAATCCGACCGTAACCACCCGTGCACCCGTTCGTTGATCGGTCTGACGTGCTGTTCCGAAGGCCGGATCGTCAGGGAGGGATCATGACGGGGTCGGCGGACGAGTCCCAGCCGAAAGCATGAAGGACGAGAAGGCCGAGCTCATCAAGCGTGAGGTCCTCGGCATCCACGAACGTGGAGCGCAGCACGCACGCAAGACGGCCCCTATGCGGTCCCACAGCAAGGAGCAGGGCACGCACCTTCGCTTGTACCGCTTCCGCTTCTATCCGACGGAGGAGCAGGCGGAGCAGTTGGGGCGGACGTTCGGGGCGTGTCGGTGGGTCTACAACGAGGGGCTTGCGCTGCGGTCGGGCGCCTGGGAGCGGCATCGGGTGAAGGTGGGGTTCCCGGAGACGTGCCGGGCGTTGACGGGCTGGAAGCAAGTCGAGGAGACGGCGTGGCTGGGTGAGGTGTCGTCGACTGTGCTCCAGCAGTCTCTGCGACATCTGGATCAGGCGTATCAGAGGTTCTTCAGGGGGCAGGGGCGGTATCCGAAGCGCAAGAAGAAGGGTCGGTCGCGTGATGCGGCGGTGTATGTGCGGACGGGTTTCCGGTGGGTGGAGGATGCGGAGCGGCCCGGTACCGGGTTGATCAAGTTGGCGAAGCAGTCGAAGCCGTTGGATGTCCGTTGGTCGCGGGCGTTGCCTGCCGGGACGGTGCCGGTGCGTCTGACGGTGACCCGGGATCGGGCCGGTCGGTATTTCGTATCCACGCTGGTGGAGGAGCGGATGGCTGCGCTGCCTGCGGTGTTCGTGCCGGGGACGCGGGAGCCGAAGGCTGTGGGGCTGGATCTGGGGTTGGCTTCGCTGGTCACCTTGGACGACGGGACGAAGGTCGATCATCCGCGGTTGTTGCGTCGGTATGCGGTGAAGCTGGCGGGGTTGCAGCGTGAGCTGCACAGAAAGGTGCGGGGGTCGCGGAACCGGGGCAAGGTCAGGCAGCGGATCGCGCGGCTCTACGCGCTCATCGGTGACGTACGCAGGGACATGTTGGACAAGCTCACCACCCGCCTCGTGCGCGAGAACCAAGTGCTCGTGGTGGAAGATCTGTCCGTCGTGACCCTGCTGCGTGCGGCGCGGGGTGAGGGGAGGCGGCGGAAGGCGAAGCTGAACGAGGCGATTCTGGATGCCGGTTGGGGCGAGTTGGTGCGTCTGTTGCGGTACAAGTGTGAGTGGTACGGGCGGACGTTGGTGATCGTGGACCGGTTCTTTCCGTCGACTCGGCGGTGTTCGGCCTGTCACACCAAAGGGCCGAGTATGGATCTCTCGGTCCGGAGCTGGGTGTGTGCCGAGTGCGGTGTGGTGCATGACCGGGATGTGAATGCCGCCGTGAACATCCGGGGCGAGGGGATGCGGTTGTACTGGCTGGTGGCGGCCGGGTTGCCGCCGGGGAGGATGGCGCCGACGGTCATCAGGGCGTCGGAGCTGGAGGCGTGTTCTCCGGCCGCGTAGGAGCGGCTGGTGCGGTACGGACCGATGGGCCGTCGGCCGTCATGCCTGTGGAGCCCGTGTCAGACCGGGTGTGCGCAGCTCAGCGGGGCTGTGTGTGGTCGGCGGTGGGTGATGAAGCAGGAAGCTCTGGGCGAGGTCAAAAGTGCATTGCTCTGCCACTCGTCCCGACCCGGTCACCCCGTGGGTCGAAAGTTTTCGCGAAATTCACAGTCCTGGAACTACTGACAGACCAGGTGAACGCCAGGTACCGTCCTGTGCCAGTTCACTCATGTGGACCACACCACCACGGAACACCCGTCGTGGCATCACCTTCCTACTCGGATCGTCCGGCACGTTCCTGCCGGTAGAAGGGGACCATTCACCATGGCCACTGTCACGTTCGACAAGGCGACCCGGATCTACCCCGGTTCCACCAAGCCCGCCGTCGACGCCCTGGACATCGAGATCGCGGACGGCGAGTTCCTCGTCCTCGTCGGCCCGTCCGGCTGCGGCAAGTCCACCTCGCTCCGCATGCTCGCGGGGCTCGAGGACGTCAACGGCGGCGCCATCCGCATCGGCGACCGCGACGTCACCCACCTGCCGCCGAAGGACCGGGACATCGCCATGGTGTTCCAGAACTACGCGCTCTACCCGCACATGTCGGTCGCCGACAACATGGGCTTCGCGCTCAAGATCGCCGGCGTCAACAAGGCGGAGATCCGGAAGAAGGTCGAAGAGGCCGCGAAGATCCTCGACCTCACCGAGTACCTGGACCGCAAGCCGAAGGCGCTCTCCGGTGGTCAGCGCCAGCGTGTCGCCATGGGTCGCGCCATCGTGCGTGAGCCGCAGGTGTTCCTCATGGACGAGCCGCTGTCCAACCTGGACGCCAAGCTCCGTGTGTCCACCCGTACGCAGATCGCGTCGCTCCAGCGCCGTCTGGGCATCACCACCGTCTACGTCACCCACGACCAGGTCGAGGCCCTGACCATGGGCGACCGTGTCGCGGTCCTCAAGGACGGTCTGCTCCAGCAGGTCGACACCCCGCGCAACATGTACGACAGGCCCGCGAACCTCTTCGTCGCCGGCTTCATCGGGTCCCCGGCGATGAACCTGATCGAGGTCCCGATCGCCGACGGCGGTGTGAAGTTCGGCAACTCGGTGGTGCCGGTGCAGCGTGACGCGCTGGCCTCGGCCACCGACAAGACCGTCACCGTGGGCGTCCGCCCCGAACACTTCGACGTGGCCGCCCCCGGCTCCGGCCAGGGTGTCGCGGTCACCGTCAACGTCGTCGAGGAGCTGGGCTCCGACGCGTTCGTGTACGGCACCGCGCGGGTCGGCGGCGAGGCCAAGGACATCGTGGTCCGCGTCGGCGGCCGTGAGGTCCCGGAGAAGGGCAGCGAGCTCCACGTCGTGCCGCGCGCGGGTGAGACCCACGTGTTCTCGACGTCGACCGGTGCGCGCCTGTCCGACTGAGGTCGGCGACAGTCACGTGTGAGGGGCCCCGCGGCGCGCCGCGGGGCCCCTCACGTTGTCGACAAATACCCCGCAGAACGGTCATTTCGAGCCGTGTGCGTCAACGCGCCGTGCGGAATCGGCGGTTCCCCGTCCCCCGTAACGGTGACGGAATGTTTCCTCACGGCTACCGGACGCTACCCTCACACGCGTGAAGCACTCCACTAACCCTCAGACGCGACGCGGCCGGGGCCCCGCCCGTCGGATCGGCCGTTCCCTCGCCCTCGTCCTGCCCGTCGTCCTGGTGCTCTCCGGGACCCTCGCCGTCGCGCGGGTCAACTGGTCGGGCGCCCCCTCGAGCCCGGTGCTCACCGCCACGGACACCGCCGCCTCCGGCGCCGCGTCGCGGGCGGGCGCTCGTGCGCCGCACGAGGTGCTGCGCGACCAGCTGCTGGTCGAACTGCAGAAGGAGAACCCGGGAGTGGCGCTCACCCATCTCCAGGAGGCGGTCAACGACCGCCCGTCCCTGGCGGAGCACTGCGCCTCGATCGCCCGCTCCCTGGGCAAGGCCGCGGTCCGCGTCTACGGCCCGACGAAGGCCCAGTCCTACGCCCGCCCGGTCTGCGACACCTCCTTCGCGTCAGGAGTCGTCAACGCCAACACCTGACCCGCCCGCCGCGGACAGCCGCACCGCACCCACCCGTACCGCTCCGACCGCGGCGGTCGTACCGCCCCACCACGGCACGACCGCACCGCACCGCAGCCCCACCCCGCCCACCGCGGCACGGCCGCACCACACCCCGGGCAGCCACACCCCGCCCCCCGCGGGCGGTCGTGCCGCAGGCCGATGGGGGAGGGTGGGCGCGGCGGCACCCCGTAATCGCCGGGCAACACGAACACCCCCCGCACCGCGCACCCCGCCGCGCACCGACAAGCGCACCGGCGACTGCCCGCGGCCGAACGCCGAGCGCCGCGTAAAGTGCGGGCATGACCGACCCGCGTGCCGTCTCCCGCCCCGTACAAGCCGTCATCCTGGCCGGCGGCCAGGGCTCCCGGCTCCGTCCGTACACCGACGACCGGCCCAAGCCGATGGTCGAGATCCCCGGCACGGGAACCCCGATCATCGGCCATCAGCTCACCTGGCTCGCCGAGGAAGGCGTCACCGACGTCGTCGTCTCCTGCGGTCACCTCGCCGAGGTGCTGCAGAAGTGGCTGGAGACCAACGAGCTGCCCGTCTCCGTCACCACGGTCGTCGAGACCGAACCCCTCGGCCGTGGCGGCGGCCTGAAGTACGCCGCCGCCCGTCTTCCGTACCCCGACCAGCCCTGGTACGCCACCAACGGCGACATCTGGACGCGGTTCTCGCTGCGCGACATGGCCGACTTCCACACCGAGCGGGACGCCGTCGCGACCCTCGCGCTGGCCCGCCCGCGTATCCCATGGGGCGCGGTGCGCACCGACGGCTTCGGCCACATCACCGACTTCATCGAGGCGCCGCCGTCGACCTCCGAGATCAACGCGGGGGTGTATGTTTTTTCCGCCGAGTTCGCCGATCTGCTGCCGGAGCGCGGCGACCACGAACGCACCACGTTCCCGCGGCTCGCGCGTGAGCGCCGGCTCGCCGGGTTCCCCATCCCCCAGGGCTCCTACTGGCGGGCGATCGACACCGCGAAGGACCTGACGGAGGCGGCGAAGGAACTGGCGGCGCTGCGGCGCTGACACGCCCTCACCCGCGTACGACAGCGACAGCACAGCGACAGCACAGCAATCACCGACGACCACGGCAGCACCCACGAACGACGACGGGGTCCCGCACGGACGAACGTGCGGGACCCCACTGCCGGGGCGACTGTCGTACGCGCCCAGGTGCGCTACCCGAGGAGGCCGCCCACCAGGCCCGGCTTCCCCGAGGAGCCGTCGTCGTCCCCGTCGGGGGCGCCGCCCCCGCTGCCCCCTGAGGCACTGCCGCCGCCGGAGGTCGGGCCGGAGGTGGTGCTGGGGGCCTCACCGGCCGGTGAGGACTGCTGGGGCGGGGCCTGGCCGGTGCTGCCCCGGGTCTGGCTGGGCGCGCCGGTGACGGCACCGGCGCCCTGGGTGGCCCCGGGGGCGGTCGTCCCGGCGGACGGGCTCGCCGAGCCCGAAGTGGCGTCCTGGGAGGGCGAGGTGGAGGCGGACGGGGCCCGCTTCTCCTCCTGGCGTTCGTCCGGCTCCTCCGGCAGCGGCGATCCGGGAAGCTCGTTGCGCGGGGCCTCGCCGGGCCCGGGGACGACCACCCGGTCGGCGTCGCGGACAGCTCCGCCGAGCAGCGAGCCGACGAGCATGCTCAGCCCGCACACCACGAAGGTGATGAGGACGCCGCGCCGCAGGACGTAGCCGCGCAGGTCCCAGATGTCCGCGCGGGGGCCGAGCCGGCGCCATGCCGCCCCCGCGAGGCGGCCGTCGACGGAGTAGACGGGTGCGCCCGCGATGATCAGCGGCGACCAGGCGGCGAGGTAGATGATGTCCGGCGTCCCGTAGACGGGCACGCTCTTCCAGCTGACCGTGACCAGCAGCGCCGCGGAGAGTGCCGCCCCGGCGACGGCGGCCACCCGCTGCCAGCAGCCGAGGACGGTCAGGACACCGACGACGACCTGGGCGAAGGCGATGGCCAGCCCGGAGCCGATGGGGTGCTCGAGGGCGAACTGGCGCAGTGGCTCGGCGACCTCCCACGGGTGCAGGGTGTGCAGCCACTTGACCATGGAGCCGCGCTTGCCGCCCTCGAAGTAGAGCGGGTCGCAGAGCTTGCTCATCCCGGCGTAGATCGAGATGCCGCCGAGGAAGACGCGGAGGGGGAGCAGGACGACGCCGAGGTTCAGTCGGCGGCCGGGGTAGTAGGCGTGCCGGGCCGTTTCGTCGCCGTGCCGCCTGCCGCGCCGGCCGGTGCTCCGGAACTCGTCGTCGTGGACGGGCTCGTCGTAGTCCGGCGTGCCGTAGTCCGGGCTGCCGTAGGCGTGGTCGTCGCCGGGTTCGTCGTAGGCGCTCCCCGAGGGGCGCATCGGGGGCAGCAGGGGCCCGTCGCCCGGGCCGCGCTGGGCGCCGACGAAGGGAAGGTCGAGGGGTTGGGTGGCCGGGCCGTCGTCGTACCCGGTGTCGTACCCGGGGCCTGTGTGGGGCAGGACGCGGGTCGCTCCGGAGTCGGTGAACAGGTCGTCGGCGTGGCGGATGCCGTCGTGCTGCCGCACGGCCTGGAGCAGGCGGTGGGCGCCGGTGTCGTCGGGGGCGGACCGGCCGCTCCAGACGACCGGACGGCGGCGGGCGGCGGCCGGCCCCGCCGTGCCCATGCTGGTGACGACCGGAATGCGGGCGGTGGTCTGGGCGGCGCTCATGTGCCGTGCGATCCGCGGCGAGGGGGCGCGCCGCGCCGAGGCGCCCAGCTGCACGCGGAAGCTGGCGTGATTGACGATGACCTGCGCCGGATCGCTCGGCACCTTCACCATGCTCAGCGCGGGAGCGTCGTCGATACCCGACGAGCGGTCCCCCGTGGGTGTGCGGGGTGTTCTGGTGTCCACACTCATCTAACCGAGTGATACGGCGTGAGGACACTGCCTTGACCCGCCGGGTGTGTCCGGACCGCGTCAAGCAGGTCCGGACCCCCCGGAATCCTCCATGTGGGTGACGCTACCGAACACCCGTTCAGACCCGCCGGCGCGCCGCCTCGTACAGCACGATGCCCGCCGCCACACCGGCGTTCAGCGACTCCGCACCGCCCGGCATGGGGATCCGGACCCGGTGGTCGCACGTCTCGCCGACCAGCCGGGACAGTCCCTTGCCCTCGCTGCCGACGACGATGACGACCGGGCCGTTCAGCGCGGGCAGCTCGCCGATCTCGGCCTCGCCGTCGGCGGCCAGGCCGACGACCGCGATGCCGGCCTTCTTGTACGCCTCCAGCGCGCGCGTCAGATTGGTGGCGCGGGCGACGGGTGTACGGGCGGCCGCACCGGCGGACGTCTTCCAGGCGCCGGCGGTCATCCCGGCGGCCCGCCGCTCGGGCACGACGACACCGTGGCCGCCGAAGGCGGAGACGGACCGGACGACCGCGCCGAGGTTGCGCGGGTCGGTGACCCCGTCGAGGGCGACGATCAGCGGGTCCTGTCCCTCGTCGTGGGCGGCCGCGACCAGGTCCTCGGGGTGCGCGTACTCGTACGGCGGGACCTGGAGGACCAGACCCTGGTGGTTCAGCCCGTTGGTCATGCGGTCGAGCTCGGGACGCGGCGCCTCCATGAGGTTGATGCCGCCGCGCTCGGCCGCGAGCTGGAGCGCCTCGCGCACCCGCTCGTCGTTGTCGATGAACTGCTGGACATACAGCGTGGACGCGGGCACGCCCTCGCGCAGCGCCTCGACGACCGGGTTGCGGCCGACGACGAGCTCCGAGGTCGAGCGTCCCCCGCCGCGCCGCGGCTGCGGGCGGCCACCCTGCGCGCGGCGGGCCTTCGCCTGGGCGGCGCGCTGCTTGACGTGCCCCTTGCGCATCTCGGCGGGCGGCGTCGGCCCCTTGCCTTCCAGGCCCCGGCGCCGCTGGCCGCCACTGCCGACCTGCGCGCCCTTCTTGCCGGACATGCGGCGGTTGTTCGCGGCCATGAGGATCCGTCTCCGTAAAGGTCGTGAGTCGTGGAATGTGAGTCGTGGACTGTAAGTCGTGAATCGTGGGTCGTGAATCGTGAGTCGTAGGTCGTACTGCTACTGCTCTTGTGCGTACGTCTGTGCGGTGTGCCTATGAAGTGTGCCGCCCGGAGGCCCGGACGGCACAGTCGATCTTCACAAGGCCGGGGCCGACCGGGTCCGGCCCTCAGCGCGGGCCGAGGCTCCAGCGGGGCCCCTGCGGGCTGTCCTCGATGACCAGCCCGGACTGGCCGAGCTGGTCACGGATCGCGTCCGCGGTGGGCCAGTCCTTGCGCGCCCGGGCGGCCTCACGCTGGTCGAGGACCATACGGACCAGGGTGTCGACCACGCCGTGGAGGTCCTGGCCGCGGTCGCTCTCGTCGGCCCACTGCGGGTCCAGCGGGTCGAGTCCGAGCACCCCGAGCATGGCGCGGACCTCCGCGAGCCGGGCGACGGCCTCCTCCTTGTCGTCGGCGGCCAGCGCGCTGTTGCCCTGCCGGACGGTGGTGTGCACGACGGCGAGCGCCTGCGGGACGCCCAGGTCGTCGTCCATCGCCTCGGCGAACGCGGGCGGCACCTCGCCCGCGGGTTCGACCACGCCCCCGGCCAGCTCCGTCACGCGCTGCACGAAGCCCTCGATCCGCGCGAACGCGGACTCGGCCTCGCGCAGGGCCTCCTCGCTGTACTCGATCATCGACCGGTAGTGCGGGGTGCCCAGGTAGTAGCGCAGCACGATGGGCCGCCAGCGCTTGACCATCTCGCTGACCAGCACCGAGTTGCCGAGCGACTTGGACATCTTCTCGCCGCTCATGGTGACCCAGGCGTTGTGCACCCAGTACCGGGCGAACTCGTCGCCGTAGGCCTTGGCCTGGGCGATCTCGTTCTCGTGGTGCGGGAAGATCAGGTCGAGGCCGCCGCCATGGATGTCGAAGGCGCTGCCGAGGTACTTGTGCGCCATGGCGGAGCACTCCAGGTGCCAGCCGGGGCGCCCGAGGCCCCACGGTGTCTCCCAGCTCGGCTCGCCGGGCTTGGCCGCCTTCCACATCGCGAAGTCCCGCGGGTCCCGCTTGCCGGTCTCGCCCTCGCCGGAGGGCTGGAGCAGGTTGTCGAGCTCCTGGTTGGACAGCGCCAGGTACTCGGGGAACGAGGTGACGGCGAAGTACACGTTGCCCTCGGCCTCGTAGGCGTGCCCGCGCTCGATGAGGCCGCGCATCATCTCGACCATCTCGGTGATGTGGCCGGTGGCGCGGGGCTCGTAGGTCGGGGGCAGGCAGCCGAGGGCCCGGTAGCCGTCGGTGAAGGCGCGCTCGTTCTCGTAGCCGATGGACCACCAGGGGCGGCCCTGTTCGGCGGATTTGGCGATGATCTTGTCGTCGATGTCGGTGACGTTCCGGACGAACGTCACGTCCATGCCGCGGTACTCGAACCAGCGGCGCATGATGTCGAAGTTCAGGCCCGAGCGGATGTGCCCGATGTGTGGTGCCGCCTGCACGGTGGCACCACACAGGTAGATCGAGACGCAACCCGGCTGGAGCGGGGAGAAGTCACGGATCTGCCGGGCGCTGGTGTCGTACAGGCGAATAGTCACGACACCAGGGTAGTAGGCGCGGCGGTGTGCGGTGTGCCTCCGGCGGTGTGGACGTCGTATGTCTCGCGCGGCCCGGTGGGGCTCGCCGGGGCAGCCGCCCCTATTTCACGACCAACGCCGTCGCCACCGCCATCAGTCCCTCGCCCCTGCCCGGGAAGCCCAGACCGTCCGTGGTGGCACCCGAGACCGAGACGGGGGCGCCCGCCGCCTCCGTCAGGATCTTCTGGGCCTCGTCCCTGCGTCTGCCGATCTTCGGGCGGGGGCCGACGACCTGTACGGCGACGTTGCCGATGCGGAAGCCCGCGTCCCGGACGATGCGCGCGGCCTCCGTCAGCAGTGTGACGCCCGACGCGCCGGACCACTCGGGGCGGCCGGTGCCGAAGTGCTGTCCCAGGTCGCCGAGGCCGGCGGCGGAGAAGAGGGCGTTGCAGGCGGCGTGGGCGACGACGTCCGCGTCGGAGTGACCGGCGAGGCCCGGCCCCTCGCCCTCCCACTTCAGTCCGGCGCACCAGAGGTCGCGGCCGTCCTCGAAGGCGTGGATGTCGGTGCCGATGCCGACCCGGGGCAGAGGGTAGGGCTCAGCGGCCGGCGCCTGCGGAGCCATCGCGTCAGAAGCCATCGTTGAGCCTCCTGCGGGCCAGGACCGCCTCGGCGAGGACCAGGTCGAGGGGGCGGGTGACCTTGAAGGCCTCCTCGTGCCCGGGAACGGTGACGACGGTGAGACCGAGCTGCTCGATCATGCTCGCGTCGTCGGTGACGTCGTCGGTCACCGTCGCGTGGGCGCGCACCAGGGTGTCCCGGTCGAAGCCCTGCGGGGTCTGCACCGCGCGCAGCAGGGACCGGTCGGGGGTGGCGACGACGGGTTCCGGCTCGCCGGGGACGGTGGCGGGCTCGACCTGCTTGACGGTGTCGGCGAGCGGCAGCACGGGGACGACGGCGGGCGCTCCGTCGCGTACGGCCTCGACGACGGCGTCGACGGTGTCCACCGGGACGAGCGGACGGGCCGCGTCGTGCACGAGGACGATGTCGTAGCCGGGCGGCAGCGCGTCCAGGCCGAGTTTCACGGACTCCTGGCGGCTCTCGCCGCCGGGGACCACGAGGAAGTCGGTGCGGTCGGGCAGCGCGTGCGCGTCGAGCAGCGTCTTCACCTCGGCGGCTCCGTCGGGCGGGGCCACGACGACGACCAGGGAGACGGCACGGGAATCGGCCATCGCGCGGATCGCGTGGACGAGCATGGGCGTGCCGCCCAGTACGCGGAGCGCCTTGGGGGCGCCCGGCCCGAGGCGCACACCACGGCCGGCGGCCGGGATCACGGCCGCTGTGCGGACGGTCGTACGGTCGGACGCGGGGTGCGGCGACGGCGGAGGGAGCGGATCGGCAGACATCGGTTCCTGTCAGGTTTGTGTGCTCGGCCTACGTGGGTATGGCCTGGGCGTACCCCCCGCTCCCGGAGCGGGGAAGTGCCGGGCGTACTCGCCTTGACCAGCCCTCTTCCGTGACTCTGGTCGAGCCGGCCGCCCGGGCCCGGGCACGCCGGGGGTGGGGACGTGAGTGACGCCACACTCCTCACCACGGCGCAGGAGCAGCGTACGCACGGTGTCCGGGTACGAATATGCCGCAGCGCCCGGCGACGTCCATGACGTCATCGGGCACCGCGGCATTTCGATGTGCGGCATTTCGATGTGCTGAGTGCGGCTTCGTCGTGCTGCTCTGTTCACTGGTGCGCTCCGCCGAGCGCCGAGCGAAAAGGAAGCTGCGCCCAGGAGGGCTCAGGAGGCGAGAACCTCGTCGAGCAGGGCCTCGGCCTTGTCCTCGTTGGTGTTTTCAGCGAGGGCGAGTTCGCTGACCAGAATCTGGCGCGCCTTGGCGAGCATGCGCTTCTCACCGGCGGAGAGTCCACGCTCACGCTCGCGACGCCACAGGTCACGCACGACTTCCGCGACCTTGATGACATCGCCCGAGGCGAGCTTCTCGAGATTTGCCTTGTAACGACGGGACCAGTTCGTGGGCTCTTCCGCGTACGGTGCGCGCAGCACCTCGAAGACCCGGTCCAGCCCGTCCTGACCGACCACATCACGTACGCCGACGAACTCCGCATTGTCCGCTGGCACACGTACCGTCAGGTCACCCTGGGCGACCTTCAGCACCAAGTAGGTCTTGTCCACGCCTTTGATCTGGCGAGTTTCGATAGCCTCGATCAGCGCGGCCCCGTGATGGGGATAGACCACGGTGTCGCCAACCTTGAACGTCATGTGACAGGTACCCCTTCCGTGGCTATCCAGGGTAACACGGATACGGCGTCTTCTGAATGGCGTTTTCGCAGGTCAGGGCCATTCTCGGGGCTTGACAACTGCAACAGGAACGTGCTGCGGACGCCTAGCGGAAGCAGGTATTCGCAGGTCGGAGCCTCTCTTCGGCACGCGCGATTCGCTCGCGCCACGCCCTCCCGAAGGCGCTTACGAGCGACCGAACATCCCGATATGTCCGGTTCCATGCGCTCGACTTCCGCTACTCCGTTCGATGAGCCCGGCCGGGTTCAGGCCGAATCCGGAATTGATCACACGGTGTGAGGATCAACGGCCGTGATCAATTCCCTGGCCACCCGCTCATTCCTTCACGGAAATACGTGATCGGCCGAAAGACCGGGTACCGGCGCGCCACCGGTCGCGGCACTGGACGCGGTACTGGACGCGCACTTACGCGACTTCACGAAGCCGAAGTGACGGCGGTTTACCAGCGAGTCACATGTGACTCACGGGACCGGTGGGACCCGAATGAACTACCGGGACACGACGACCGGTGATCGGGTGCCACCCCCGGCGCGGACACCGCCCCCTGGGCTAACCCGGGCCCTCTGGGGAGGGTCGGGTGCGACGCCGCCGGAACGGCTCGGTAACCTGAGGCCGCTGACAGACACTTAGGGCGACTTCATCCGGTCGCCAAACGCTCGAGTCAAGGAGTTGCCGCCGCCGTGAGCAGCAGCCTTCGACGCGGCGCACTCGCCGCCGCCGCCATCGCGTTCTCGATCGCCTCGCTCTCCGCGTGCGCGGCCGGCAACAACGCCCAGACCCTTCAGATCCAGCCGGACAACGCGGCGACGACCGTTGGCGACATCAAGATCCAGAACGCCGTGGTCATCACCCAGCCCGACCTGGAGTCGACCGGCCCCGCCGTCGTCGCCGCCACCCTGTTCAACGAGGGCAGCACCGACCAGACCCTGGAGTCGATCACCCTTCCCGGCACCGGGAAGACCGCCGAACTGTCCCCCGCCGAGGGCGGCAGCCTCACCGTTCCGGCCGGCGGCTCGCTGATCATCGGCGGCGAGGGCAACGCCTCCGCCGTCCTGCCCAGCAGCCGCGAGGCCGTCCAGGACGGCAACGCGCAGCAGGTCACCTTCACGCTCAGCGAGACCGGTGAGGTGGGTCTGCGCGCGTTCGTCGTCCCGGCCGAGAGCTTCTTCGAGAGCTGGGGCCCGAGCGAGATCCCGGCCGCGCCGGGCACCTCGACGGAGCCGTCGGCGGAGTCCTCCGACGAGCCCGCCGCGGGCAGCACGGACGAGGCCGGCACACCGGAAGGCGCGGAGGCCTCCGGGACCGGCGACGCCCCGGAGTCCGGCACCGCGACCGACGCGGCCTCCGCCAGCCAGTCGGCCGACCAGTAGGCACCGGCACAACGCGCAAGGGCGGGCCCCACCCGGGACCCGCCCTTTACCACACCCTCAGGCACTCACCCCGCCGCCCCGCCCGACTGCGGGCACGCCCACCGCCACCCCCGCCCGACTGCGGGCAGTCGTGCCTCCCCCAGTGCCTTAAGGGCCTGGGAGGTACCCCCAGGGCGGCACGGGTGGGCGCGGCGGCACCCCGCAAACGCCGGGCTGCGCAGTACCCCACGCCCCACAGCCGCACCCGGCACCGGGCACGACGCAGGCCCGGCCTACGGCTCGAACTTGTACCCAAGCCCCCGCACCGTCACCAGATACCGCGGCGCCCCCGGATCCGGCTCGATCTTCGCCCGCAACCGCTTCACATGCACATCGAGCGTCTTGGTGTCCCCCACATAGTCCGCCCCCCACACCCGGTCGATGAGCTGCATCCGCGTCAGCACCCGCCCCGCGTTGCGCAGCAGCATCTCCAGCAGATCGAACTCCTTCAGCGGCAATTCGACCTTGGTACCGCCCACGGTCACCACGTGCCGGTCCACATCCATCCGTACCGGCCCGGCCTCCAGCGCCGCGGGGGTCACCTCCTCGGGCTCACCGCGCCGCCGCAGCACCGCGCGGATACGGGCGACCAGCTCCCGGGAGGAGAACGGCTTGGTGACGTAGTCGTCGGCCCCTATCTCCAGGCCGACCACCTTGTCGATCTCGCTGTCCTTGGCGGTCACCATGATCACGGGGACGTTGGAGCGGCCGCGCAGCTGGCGGCAGACCTCCGTGCCCGGCAGCCCGGGCAGCATCAGGTCGAGGAGCACGAGGTCGGCGCCGTTGCGCTCGAACTCGTCGAGTCCGTCGGGCCCGGTGGTCGCGACGGCGACCTCGAAGCCCTCCTTGCGGAGCATGTACGACAGGGCGTCGGAGAAGGACTCCTCGTCCTCGACGACGAGCACTCGGGTCACGGAAGGACCTCCGGGGAGGGAAGCGTTTCGTACGCGGATGATTCGGAAGAGTGGGGGGATGGGTGGGACGCCCGTCGGGCCTCGCCATCGAGGCTCCCGGTGTCGTCCCGGTGGGACATCTCGTCCTGCTCGGACATCTCGTCCTGCTGGGACATCTGG
This sequence comes from Streptomyces sp. NPDC086080, assembly GCF_044540255.1. NCBI lineage: Bacteria > Bacillati > Actinomycetota > Actinomycetes > Kitasatosporales > Streptomycetaceae > Streptomyces > Streptomyces sp. NPDC086080. The sequence continues at coordinate 99,482 of NZ_JBITRU010000005.1, read as the reverse complement.
TGGGCGCGGTTGCGGGCCGCCGCACGGGCCTCCGGCAACCGCAGGGTGAAGGTGGAGCCCTGGCCCTCGGCGCTCCACACGGTGACTTCCCCGCCGTGCGAGGCGGCCACGTGCTTCACGATCGCGAGGCCCAGCCCCGTACCACCGGTGGCACGGGAGCGAGCGGGGTCGACACGGTAGAAGCGCTCGAAGACGCGCTCCTTGTCCTTCTCGGAGATGCCGATGCCCTGGTCGGTCACGGCGATCTCGATGAGGTCCCCGCCGGGCTGGACGACCGTACGGGCCGCGATGCCCACGCGGGTGCGGGCGGGTGAGTAGTTGACCGCGTTCTCGACGAGGTTGCCGAGCGCGGCGGCGAGCTGGCCGCGGTTGCCCCATATGCGCAGGCCGGCGGTGCCTCCCGCGGCGATGGTGATCTCCTTGGTGCCCGCCGCGTGCCGGCAGCGGTCGACGGCCTCGGCGACCAGTTCATCGACGCGGACGGGTTCGGCGTCCTCCAGCGGATCGTCGTTCTGCACCCGCGAGAGGTCGATGAGTTCCTGGACCAGGTTGGTCAGCCGGGTCGCCTCGATCTGCATCCGCCCGGCGAAGCGCTCCACGGCCTCGGGGTCCTCGGAGGCGTCCATCACTGCCTCGGAGAGCAGCGACAGCGCGCCCACGGGGGTCTTGAGCTCGTGGCTGACGTTGGCGACGAAGTCACGTCGTACGGCCTCTATGCGGCGGGCCTCCGTGAGGTCCTCGACGAGGAGCAGCACGAGCCGGGAGCCGAGCGGCGCCACCCGCGCGGACACCGCGAGGGCCTCGCCACGTCCGGTTCCCCGGCGGGGCAGGTCCAGCTCCACCTGGCGTATCTCGCCGTCCCTGCGGGTGTCACGGGCCATCTTCAGCATGGGCTCGACGGCGAGCTTGCCGCCGCGGACCAGGCCGAGGGCGTACGCGGCGGAGCTGGCCTTGACGACACCGTCCGCCTCGTCGAGGACGACGGCGGAGGAGCGCAGTACGGACAGCACGGTGTCCACGCCCGGCGGGAGCACCGGGTCGGTGTGGAGGGAGGAGCGCGTGGGGCGTCTCTGTTCGCGCTCGCTGAAGCGGAACGCCAGCATGGCGATGACGCCGGTGAGTACTCCGGCGATCGCAGCCAATGCGGCGACCGCCGCGTTCACGTCCATGCACCCAGGTTAGGCATGGCGCGACCGCTGCCCACAGCCGTCGGAGTGCGAGCTCGAACACTCGTCGCCCAGAGTTCACCTTGGAGCCAGGGATGGTTCATTTGGGGTGACGGAATCGGACGCGTAGGGGACGGAACGTGGGAGCGTGGGCAGGAGCCCGGGCCCCTGAAGTCCGGACAGACGTACGAGAGGAACCCTGATGCGGGACGCGTACCACGAGGAACTGGATTCGATCGGCGACGGTCTGGTGGAGATGGCCCGGCTGGTCGGGTCGGCGATCGGGCGCGCCACGACGGCCATCCTCGACGCCGATCTGAAGTTGGCGGAGAACGTGATCGAGGCCGACCAGAAGGTCGACGAGCTCCAGCACGAGCTGGAGGCCCGGGCCATCGCCCTGCTGGCGCGCCAGCAGCCGGTGGCGACCGACCTGCGCATAGTCGTCACCTCGCTGCGGATGTCGGCCGACCTGGAGCGCTCCGGCGACCTCGCCCAGCATGTGGCGAAGCTGGCGCGACTGCGGTACCCGGAGCGGGGGGTGCCGCATGATCTGCACGCGACGATCCTGGAGATGGGCCAGCTCGCGCAGCGTCTGATGGCGAAGGCGGCCGAGGTGATCATCACCAAGGACGTCGATCTGGCGCTCCAGCTGGAGCAGGACGACGACGCGATGGACCTCCTCCACCGCACCCTCTTCCAGCACCTGATGGACGACCGCTGGAAGCACGGCATCGAGACGGCCGTGGACGTCACCCTGCTGGGCCGCTACTACGAGCGTTTCGCGGACCACGCGGTCTCGGTCGCCAAGCGGGTGGTCTACCTGGTCACGGGCGAGCACGCGGACGAGATCCAGGCCGATCTGCAGACGGAGATCCAGACGGTGCCGGGGGCGGAAGGGGCCTGATCAGGGGCGTAACCGGGGCTCGCGCGGCCCGACCGGAGCGCGTGCGAGCCCCAATGCGCCGACGATGCGCCGTCGATGCTCCGTTGATGCGCGCGGTCGCCGGGCATCCAATGGGCAGGCAGAGCTGTGCGCAGGCCCCAGCCCCGAGGAGGGACCCATGGCCGAATCTCCCGGCACGACGCCCGAACCCACGCAGGAACGCGAGACCGAGCAGCCCGCCGAGATCAGAAACCTCACCCTGATCGCCGCCTGCGGCTGCGGCTCGGGCTGCGGGTGCGGGTGCCAGTCGGGCAACCCATGCCAGTGCGGCTGACGCGGTGCGTCCCGTGGGTCCCGGCGCGATGGCCGCGCCGGGACCCACGGCACCCGAACCCACCCCTCACGACGTACTGACCTCGGGCACCGCCCCGGCCTTCCCCAGGACCGTTCCCACCTCAGTCTCCTCCTCCGGCAGCCGGCGCATCAGCAGCCCGTACCCGAGGCCCGCCACCGTGCCGACGACGGCGCACATCCCCCACAGCCACTCGGCGCCCCAGTGGTCGATCACGAAACCGGACATCAGCGGGGCGACGAGGGCGGCGACCGCCCAGGACATCGTGTACATCCCCTGGTAGCGACCGCGCCCGTGCACCGGGGAGAGCCGGACCACGAGCCCGGTCTGGGTCGGCGCGTTGACGATCTCGGCGAGGGTCCACACGCACACGGTGAGGGCGAAGACACCGACCGACCCGGCGAACGCGGTGAGTCCGAACCCGTACCCCGCCAGCAGCGACGAGACGACGAGCAGGTGCCGGGGATCCCGGTGCTCGATGAGCCGGGTGACGGGGAGCTGCAGGACGACGATCAGCACACCGTTGACGGCGATGGCCATACCGAAGTCGGCGGGCGTGAACCCGGCCTCCCCCATGGCGACGGGCAGCCCGAGATAGCCCTGCTGGAAGACGAGGGCGATCAGGAAGGACAGCCCGACGACACCCATGTACCGCCCGTCCCGCAGCACGGTCCGGAGCGAGACGGACTCGCCCTTCCCGCCGGAGGATTCCGGGGCGCTCTCCGTCCCCGGCCGGGACTCGGGCAGCTTCACGAAGACGACCACGGCACAGACGAGCGTCATGCCCGCCTCGATCAGGAACCCGGCGAGATAGCTGACCTCGGCGATGAACCCGGCCCCGGCGGAGGAGATCGCGAAACCCAGGTTGATGGCCCAGTAGTTGAGCGAGAAGGCCCGGATACGGTCCTCGGGCCGCACGATGTCCGCCATCATCGCCTGTACGGCGGGCCGGGAGGCATTGGAGGCCATGCCGACGAGGAAGGCGACGGCCGCGATGGCGACGGGGTCCCGCATGAAGCCGAGCAGTGCGACGGACAGCCCGGTGGCGGTCTGCGAGACGAGCAGCGTGGGCCGCCGGCCGAGCCGGTCGCTCATCACCCCCGCGCCCAGCGACGAGATCACCCCGCCCAGCCCGTGCAGCGCGGCGACCAGCCCGGCGTAGGAGGCGGAGTAGCCACGGTCCAGCGTCAGGTAGAGCGCCATGAAGGTGGCGACGAAGGCACCGAGCCGGTTGACGAGGGTGCTGATCCACAGCCACCAGAACGCGCGGGGAAGCCCTGAGACGGACTCACGCACGGCACGTCTCAGCCCGACGCCTGACATGGATCCCCCGCAGAATGTAAGTGGCCGACAAGGCCAGCACAACTTACAAACTGGAGGGCCCGGCAGGCCACTCGATTAACGGATCCCCTCTGCCCGTCCGCCCATCGGGCGGGGCGCGCGGCCCTCCCGGGCCGTCGATTACGCTCGGGCCCATGGCCGACGCACCGTACAAGCTGATCCTCCTCCGCCACGGCGAGAGCGAGTGGAACGAGAAGAACCTGTTCACCGGCTGGGTGGACGTCAACCTCACCCCGAAGGGCGAAAAGGAGGCGACGCGCGGCGGCGAGCTGCTCAAGGACGCCGGTCTGCTCCCCGACGTGCTCCACACCTCCCTCCAGAAGCGCGCGATCCGCACCGCGCAGCTCGCGCTGGAGTCCGCCGATCGCCTGTGGATCCCGGTGAACCGCAGCTGGCGCCTGAACGAGCGTCACTACGGCGCCCTGCAGGGCAAGGACAAGGCGCAGACCCTCGCGGAGTTCGGCGAGGAGCAGTTCATGCTGTGGCGCCGCTCCTACGACACCCCGCCGCCCCCGCTCGACAACGACGCCGAGTACTCCCAGTTCGCCGACCCGCGCTACGCGACCCTCCCGCCGGAGGTGCGCCCGCAGACGGAGTGCCTGAAGGACGTCGTCGTCCGCATGCTCCCGTACTGGTTCGACGCGATCGTCCCCGACCTCCTCACCGGCCGCACGGTCCTCGTCGCCGCCCACGGCAACAGCCTGCGCGCCCTGGTCAAGCACCTCGACGGCATCTCGGACGCCGACATCGCGGGCCTGAACATCCCCACGGGCATCCCGCTCTACTACGAGCTCGACTCCGACTTCAAGCCGGTCACCCCCGGCGGCAAGTACCTCGACCCGGACGCGGCAGCGGCGGCGATCGAGGCGGTCAAGAACCAGGGCAAGAAGAAGTAGGCCGAACGCTTTCAGCCCCCTACCTGCGACTTCTTCGCGAGTAGGGGGCTTGTGGCTGTCCTGGGGCCGTCTCTGGACCATCAGAGTGGCGGTCACGCCGCCACTCGTACGCACCGGGTGACGTCTCAACCACCTCACAGGGGTAGATCCCACGCACCCGGGTGAGAAGGTCGCGCTGCTCGGCGGCCCAAGTCGGCGGTAGTACGAACAGCGGGAGGGTGACCGTGATTCCAGTCGACGGCCCGTCGTGCACGGACACCAAGAGCCCGCCGCTCTCCTGGGGCTTGAACCTCATGGAAGGAGTCCGCCCGGAGTTGAGCCACGTGGCGAACCGTCGGGCCTCCAGCCCCGCCAAAGTCTCCTCCCAGTCCTCCAGGTCCTCAGGAAAGAGGGTCACCACGAAGGAGGCGTTGAGGGACTCCTCAGCCACGATGACGATCTCGCAATCGAGGAGGTCATGGCCGGTCAGGATTCCGGGTTGAGAGCGACCCAGGACGCGCACGGAGACACTGTGCCCACTGGTTCCGGGCCTGTCGGCCAGATGGATCAGATTGATGACGTCATCCGCGGAGTGCATGGGTTTCCTCCCCGAAGTAATCGCGTTCGAGCATCCTGCCGAACACTTTGCTGATCTCACGGTTCGGGGTGCAGACGCTTGGCGTAGATCTCGGACACGGCTCTGCTGGTCCGTTCCCGGCTGGAGGGCATGAGGTGCGCGTACACGCGGAGCGTCAGGCCGGGGGCCCGAGTGGCCCAGGTACTCGGCAAGCGCCTTGATGTTTTCCCCCGTGGGCCGCGGCGAGCGCCGGCTTCCACGCCTCCTCGTTGAGCGATGTACGCCAGACGTGCCCGCCCCACGGCCCGGTGAAAATGAGCTGCTTGGTCACCGGAGGGCCGTCGGCGACCTTCCACGGCAAGGTGATCTCGACGGGCGGGAACCGCTTCATGTGCTCCCGAAGCGCGTCGGCGACGGGACCGGGAAACGGCACGTCCAGCAGCTTGCCGCCCTTCGGTGACGCGAACACGGCCTTGCTCAGGCTCAGCTTGAATTGCTGCACCACGTGCTGGGTGTCGTTCTCGACGTCGTTGTCATCGACGGAGCCCGAGGATCTCGCCTTGCCGCAGACCGCATCCGGCGCCCACGTGGACCATGGGCCGGAAGCGCTCGACGATGGCGGCGCCCTGCGGACGGAACCGCGGGTAAGCGCCGCCGCGGTCGTAGTCGGGCGGCCCGGTTCAGGAGGTGAGGTGGCAGGATGACGCGGTGTCCGACTCCCTGCACGAACCGTGGCTGCGCGGCATCGCCTTCAATCCGGCAGCGCCCTCCGACGTCCTGATACGCCTGGTGGATTCAGCGGCCGGTGAGGCCGGCCTGCTGATGTGCGGGGGTCGTGACCTGCCCGACGCCGTCATCGACGCGGCCCTGAACCACCCGGACAGAGTGATCCGCCGCGCGCTCGCGCAGAACCGGCACATCGACCCCGAACGACTCGCCCCCTTGGCGACGGACCCGTCGGGGATCGTCCGCGGGTGGCTCGCCGGCGGCGCCCCCGCCCATCTCCGCCCGCGATGGGTCCGACCACTGCCTGACGACATCCTCGTCACCCTCCTGACCGCCCGGGACGGGGGCGAAGACGGCACGCTCACCGCGAACGAGATCGTCGGGGAGCTCATTTCCTCCCGGCAGATCCCTCTGTCCTTCCACCGCTTCATGGCCGAGCACGAGCACCCCGAGCTCCGTGAATGCGCCACCTGGAATTGGCGGTCGCTCACCGCCGCGCAGCGGGAGGCCCTGCTCGCCGACCCCGACCCCGCGGTACGGAAGGCGGCGCAGGAGCGCAGCTGGGTGCTGGATCCGGAACGGGTGGAGGCCAGGCTGCCGTCCTACGGTTCCCGCGGCAAGCCGTCCGTGTTCGGCGGCTGTGCCCTGTCTCCCGCAGTCGTCGACCAGTGCTTCGCGGACGGCACGGTGCACCCTCTGACCTGGAATCCCCACATCCCGGCCGACGCCGTCGCCCGGCTTGCCCGCCACCCCGTAGCGAAAATTCGCGAGTTGGCCGCAGCCCGGCCCGACCTGGGACCGGACCTGGTCGCGGAGCTGAGGGAGGACCCGGACGAGGACGTGCGGCTGCGCGCACGCCTCCACCCCTTCCCCCGAACCTGGGCCGAGTACTGGGCGATCGACGCGGTCATCGGGCACGGCCCTGACTGCATCTGCCCGATCACCGAGCCGACCGGCGAGCCGTCGCCCGACTGGTTCACCGCCTGCGCGGCGTCCGAGGAACCGGTGCTCCGCCGGGTCGCGGCGCGCTTCCCAGGCCTGCCCGCGGAACTCGCCGCGACACTCGCACAGGACGACGACGAGGAGGTACGGATCCGGCTGGCCTGCCACCACCCCCTGGCTCCGCCCCACCTCCTCCTGGACGTCTTCGTCACCCGCCCGGCGCACCGTCCGCACCTGCTGACCCTGCCCGCGTTCCCCCGCACCGGCCTGGCCCACCTCATCGGCCACCCGGACCCCGCCGTACGAGCCCTCGCCGCAGCTGACCCCACCCTGCCCGAACCCCCGATCGAAGACCCCGACGAGTCGGTACGTCAGGCAGCTGCCGCCAACCCGAGCCTGACGCCGCAAGCCCTGCAGGCCCTCCTCGCCGACCCGCGCACCGCACAGGGCGCCGCGGCCAACCCGTCTCTCCCCGCCCCCCGCATGCACGCACTCCTCGACCGCTGCCTGAACGACGCCGCCACTTCGCCGCCGGGCCGACACTGAGGGACGACGCTCTCTTAGCGATCACAGGACTGGCGAGCTCCGTCCCCACGCGTACAGGCCCCCTACCTGCGGGTCTCCGCTGGTGAGGGGCTCTTGGTGGGCCTGGGACGTCTCTGGGCCGTCAGGCCCGGGACGGGCGACGCGTCAGGCGCATACGTACGTTGAACGCGATGAAGAAGCCCGCGAGTGCGGCCGCGCCAAACGGGGTGCGGATCCAGATGGGCAGCGCCGCCACGCCGCAGCCGATCAAGGGCACTCCTGCCCGGGCCGGTGCAGTCAGCCGGCAAGGGGCAGTACAGCCGCTATCGCGTTCCGCTCCTTGCGGCCGAGCAACGGGAAGAGGATCTTCAAACTCTGTTCGCTGTCTGGTGAGGAGACCACGAAGGACGAGTTGAGCAGGCGCTCTTTGATCTCCGAGCGGACGAGACCGGCGCGAGGGATCGTCATCACGTGCTCCCTCGGCCGCGCGAACATCGGGTCCGCCCGGAAGATGAAGATGCGACGGCCGGTCATTGCCAAGTACATCGGGGCCGGCGTCGGGATCACGGCCATCCCACCGCTCATGATGGCCGAGGCTGCCGCGAACGCTGCGGTCCGGCGCACCGAGACGGAACTCAGGCTCACGATGGTCACCACCTCAACCTGCTCGTCGGGCTCAAGCATGGGGTCGACAGCGGCCAGCAGCAGGCGGCGGCGCTTTCCGTTCACGGGCGGTACTCCTGAAAGTTGGGCTGACCGGACGGGATACTCCTGTCCGGCATGCGACAGTTCGGCTCCCCGGGCGTCGTCGCAGGGTACCGGCGCCAGGAAAGCAGCCGCAGGCCGGGCCTTCCTCGGCCCGGTCGGCGTGAGTCGTCGGCAAGTCTCGCGAGGGCGACCACAGGCCCCTGTCCGCGGTTCTTCCGCCGACAGGGGGCCTGCCGCTGCACCGGAACTCCCAAGGCGCGCTTCCCGTCTACCTGTTGCCTCCATGCTCAGCATGTTCCTGACTGGTTGGCACGGGTGCGACCGGGCGGACCGCGGTGAACATCTCGAACTCGGAGCGGGTGGCGGAGAGCAGCAGCAGCCACTCGTCGCAGCCCTGCCACGGAGAGAGGTCGCCGCCCCCGCCGCGAACCACCCGCGGGCCGTCCCCGGTGCGGGGGCGTGCGTCCACCGGTGCGGCCGTGAAATGCGGGATCCACACGTCGGCGCAGATCTCGTTGGCCGACCCCATCGCCGCCAGCCCGAAGGCGTTCTCAGCTGCGGCAATGCGCTCCTCGTCAGCGAAGTCGTCGAGCACCTGGTCCTCGTCCGGCCTGTCGTCCCCGCGGAAGGTCAGAGTGGTCGTGCCCGCCCGAGCCGCATGCTCCCACTCCGCCTCGCTGGGCAGCCGGAACGGCAATGCCTCGAGCAGGTCATCCAAGCCGTCCTCGAACCGAGCCGTGTTCGAATCGGAGTCGGCGAAGCTGTCCTCGTACTCGGGCAGCCAGTGCCGTGCTTGCGCCACCGTCAGCGGGTGTCGGGCGATCAGGAACGGCTCGACCCACACCTCTCGCACCGGCCGGGCCCGGACAGCGCCGGCGAAGAACGCCTCAAGGTTGTCATCAGCAGCGTCGGCCCGCTCAATGGCACGAACCGCGTCCAGTTCCGCGTCGGACAGGCCCATCCGGAACGTCCCACCGGGCACGGCGCGAAAGACCACTCCGGAGGGGATGTGCCGCCAAGCCGGTCGGTCGGCCACGATCTCTTGAGCCCACATGGTGCCGGACGCTAGCAGCCAGGCATCCCGGACGGAGGAGGGGGAATCGGGGAGGGAGCGTGGTCGAGGGATCACCTCCTGGACGCCACAGCTCTGCACCACCACCGCACCGGATGAGCGGGGACCAACGGGGAACCACGGTGGAGAAAGTCGAGCCCAGAAGGAGTGCTCGACGTCGAGCACAACACCTTCGACCGACCAGTCGAGTTGTCGACGCACACTGTCCAGATCACCACCGCGCCACTCCGGCCACGGCCTGGACCAGGTCTGCCCCTCGGCGGGAGGGACGTTGACCGGAAGGCATGCCGCAAGAAATGCTCGGTGATCGTCCGCGAACTCGAAGCCGTACTCGCGCTCGATACGCGTGAACTCGGCTTCCGTCAGCCCCGGCTCGAACTCATAGAGACCTGTCTCTGCAAGGCGACGCGCGGCCTCTGCACCCAGGTGTGTTCCCTCATTGCTGATCACCCCGCACGCTAGCGCCGGCCGGAGCCTGTCGTCATCGGAGTTGTGGGCTGGACGGTGCAGCCGGCCGAGGAGCGGCCGCTTCCGCCCGGCTGACGCCATTCACGTGCCGTGGCTGGGCCGTCTCTGGGCCGTGCGAGGCCGCTCGACGGTGGCCAACGACGACCAATGACGACCACTCGGCCACCTATGAACACCGCCCTGACCACCAAAGACCAGCTCACCAAAAATGCCCAACGCAGGCGCTTGTCCAGTGGGGCTGCGCAGTCTCCTCCGAGGCCGGCGGAGAGGGGCTGTGCTGGGGTTCTCAGCTCTCCGACCAGGGTGAGGGCCAGGCGTCAGCCATCTCGAAGGCAACGACCGTTCCCCCGAAACGGCTCGGCCCGGAGTGCCAGGAAGCAGCGATGGAGTCGACCAGGAGCAGCCCGCGTCCGTGAGCGTCGTCGGCGTCCGGTCGGCGAAGGCGCACGCTCGCGGGGAACCCCGGGTTGTGCACCTCCACGCGTAGCGAGCTTCCGTCTACACGCAGCGAGCGAACGCCCGACCCGTGGCCTAAGGTGTCTAGAGAAGCGAGGGGGTTTCGAGGATGGCTGCTACCGACGACCGTCGGCCCAAGTACCAGCGGATCGCAGACTCCCTGCGGGAGGCGATCCGGTCGGGCGAGTACGGTCCCGGTGATCGGCTTCCGGGAGAGAACGACCTCATGGCCACGCACGGCGTGGCCCGTATGACGGCCCGGCAGGCTCTCGGGGTCCTCCGGGACGAAGGGATCGCCGAGGCGCGCAAGGGCGCAGGTGTGTTCGTCCGGGCCTTCCGCCCGATCCGACGCCACGGCATCCAGCGGCTGGCCCGCGACCAGTGGGGCAACGGTCGTTCCATCTGGTCGGCGGACATCGAGAACCGGGAACTCGTGGTCGACCAGGTCTCCGTGTCCGAAGAGGCGGCGCCCGAACGCGTCGGCGCGGTTCTGGACCTCGCCGACGGAGAGATGACGTGCGTGCGGCGCCGGCGCTTCGTCCTGGACGGCAAGCCGGTCCTGCTCGCGACCAGCTACCTCCCCATGCCCCTGGTTTCCGGGTCCGCCATCACCCAGGAGGAGACCGGGCCGGGAGGGACGTACGCCAGACTCGCCGAACTCGGGTACGAGCCGACGCACTTCCGGGAGGAGATCCGCTCCCGGATGCCGTCGAAGGACGAGATGACGCAGTTGAGCATGGCTGCGGGAACGCCGGTCGTCCTCATCTGCCGCACCGCTTTCACGGACCAGGGGCGCCCTGTCGAGGTCAACGAGATGACGCTGGACGCCGCTTCATACGTCCTGGAGTACGACTTCGACGCGAGCACGACACCCGACGTCACCAGCTAGTCGGCCACTCCCTCACAGGGAGGCAGCTCCAGGGGCTGCCTCCCGGAACCTGAGCCCGCGGAGCCCCACCCCCTCACCGCATCCCGGCCGGATCGGCCGAGGAGGAGGCGCACGGTGTGCGTGCCGTCGTCTCCTTGACGCGCGTCAAGGATCGCTTCGCGGTTTGGTGGGACCTTGGAGTCAGGACAACGGTTCCGGGGCTGCCGCAGTCGGGACCGAGGCCGGGAGAGAGGTGGGCGTGATGGGTGAGCGTCCGGTGAGTGAAGGGGCCCTCGAGGGAAGTCAGAGCGAACGGATCTCCCGTCGTCTGAACTGGCTCCGCGCGGGCGTGATGGGTGCCAATGACGGCATCGTCTCCACCGCGGCGATGGTCGTCGGGGTGGCCGGGGCGGCGGTGAGCAGCAGCGCGCTGCTGGCCTCCGGTGTCGCCGCCGTGGCGGCCGGCGCGCTGTCGATGGCCGTGGGTGAGTACGTCTCGGTGTCGAGTCAGCGCGACTCCCAGGTGGCCGAGCTGGCCCTGGAACGGTCCCAGCTGGAGGCGGATCCCGCGGGGGAGCTGGACCAGCTCACGGGACTGATCCAGGCGAGGGGCATCGACGCCGAAATCGCCCGGTCCGCGGCCGTGCAGCTGACCAAGAAGGACGCGCTGACCGCGCACGCCCGCCTCGAACTGGGTATCGACCCCGACGAGCTGATCAACCCCTGGCACGCGGGCCTGTCGTCGATGCTCACCTTCATCGTCGGCGGACTGGTACCGCTGCTCGCGATCCTGCTGTCTCCGCGGTCCGTCGCCGTAGGGGTCACGGTCGTGGCCGTGGTCCTCGCCCTCGCGGCGACCGGATCGATCTCGGCCCATCTGGGCGGCGCGGGCAAGCTCCGCGCGGTGGTGCGCGTCATCACCGGCGGGCTCGGGGCGATGGGCATCACCTACGCCATCGGCCTACTGGTCGGCACCCAGATCTGACCGACCCCACCCGAGAAAGGGGAAGAAAATGTACGAGCTTCTCATCATCGCGGCGTTCGTGGTGACGCTGGCCGTCGTGGTGCTCCGGCCGCAGCGGGCGGACGCGCACTGCGACACCATGGAGGGCCCCACGGCGAAGGACGGCGTCCGGGCACTGGAGTCCGCCGACCTCGATCACGCCCTGAAGTGGGTCGCCCCCGAGGGGGAGGCCGAGCTGCGGGAGGTGTTCGAGCGCAGTCTCGCGGCCCGGAAGCTCGGCCCCGAGGCCCAGGAGGTGGCCGACCGCTGGTTCCTGGAGAACCTCGTCCGGATCCACCGGGCCGGCGAGGGCGCCGCGTTCACCGGTCTGCTGCCGGCGGGCACGCCGGTGGAGGAGAAGGTCGCCGCCGCCGACCGGAGTATCGAGGAGGGGGATCTGCGCCCCCTGGCCGGCCTGGTTCCCGCGGAGCGCTGGCCGGAGCTGGAGCGGAGGTTCGCCGAGGTGCTCGAGCACCGGGAGTACGACATGCACGACCTGGACGCGGCCCGCGCCTACGTCGACGCCTACGTGAGCTTCTTCAAGTTCGCCGAGGGACACGATCACGACCACCCCCACGTCCACGCCGGGCGCGCCCACGCTGGGCACGGGCACGGGCACTGAAAGGGAGCCGTCATGGCGTACGCCGTCTCCGCCCTCGCCGCGGTGCTGCTGGCCCTGGCCGTGGGACTCGTGGCGCGGCGGAGGCTCGGCTTCGTGACCATGGTCGAGTCCGAGTCCATGGCGCCCACCCTGACGCCGGGCCGGCGGCTGCTGACCCGGCGTCCCCGGGCCTCCCGGCCGGTCCGGCGCGGTGACATCGTGGTGGTTCCCTCGGCCGAGCTGGGCCGGGTGATCGTCAAGCGGGTGATCGGGCTCCCCGGTGAGCATGTGGACATCGCCCCCGACGAGGTCCGGGTGGACGGCGAACCGCTGTCCGAGCCGTACGTCGTCCGTCGCGGCGGACGGTCCGGCGCCTTCGACGTCCCCGACGGCCATCTGCTCCTGCTCGGCGACAACCGCGCCCGGTCGAGCGACAGCCGCAGCTGGCGCCGGCCCTATGTGCCGGTCGGTGTCCTGCGCGGCACCCTGCTCGTCAGGCCGAGGCGACCCGTCGCAGCGCCTGCCGGTCGAGGACCTCGATCCGCCGGCCCGGCCCGAGCCGGATGACTCCGTCCTGCTGCAGTGCGCCGAGCCGACGGCTCAGCGTCTCCGCGGTGGTGCCGAGGTAGGAGGCCAGCTCCTTCTTGCTGGTGGGCAACCGGAAGACCGCTTCACCGGCCTCGTCCGCCAGGTGCAGCAGTTGCTGGGCCAGTCGCTGCCCGACCGACTTCCCGCTGAGCGCGGACACCATCTCCTCGGCGGCTTCCAGACGTCGCGACAAGGTCTGCAGCATCTGCACCGCCACCGCCGGATGCTGTCCGAGCAGCCGGGTGAACCGCGTCCGGTCGATCACGCAGAGTTCACTCGGTTGAAGCGCGACCGCGAAATGATCGGTGGTCGTGTCCGCGAGAAGCGCGGTCTCGCCGAGGAAGTCCCCCGGTGACATCAGCCTGATCAACTGTTCGTTCCCGGACTCCGTGAGCCGGTAGACCTTGACCAGCCCGCTGTGCACGATGAACAGCCCGGTGCGGTCACCGGGGCCGTACACGCGCTCGTCACGCCGGTACGGACGGGTCACCGCCGCGGACGCGACCCAGTGCTGGGCGGCCTCGGGCAGGCCGGCGAAGAGCCGTACCCTCCGGACGATGTGCAGTTGGTGGTCGTGCCCGTCGCCCATCGCCGCACTCCCGTCGCCGCCACCGAGTATGGCAAGGACGACGTCGACCTGTCGCAAGGACGCCGTCGACCGGCCCGTTCCCCCTGGTGGCGGCCACCCCGGGAGGCCGGTGACGGCCGGCTCTCCCGACCCGATCGCCGCACCGGCGCCCGTGCGCGGGTGCAACAAAGAGACAACGACCACAGCGGACGGGGCGTACGTAGGCGCATACTGGGGTGACGATGACAAAATCTGCTGCCCCGAAGCGCCACTTGCCCACCAGCCCCTTCAAGGCCTCGGTCGCGCCGCCGCCCAAGCACTTCGCCGTGGGTGACCAGGTCACCCATGATGTGCACGGTCTCGGCCGGGTGATCGCTGTCGAGGACGGAATCGCCGCGCTCGTGGACTTCGGTTCCACGCAGACGCGCATCCTGAGCCCGTACTCGAAGATGACCAAGCTGTAAGGACCGCCGTGTCCGGTCACCCGGTCACGGCACACCAGGCCGTCCCTTCAGGGGCAGGCCTGTACCGAAAGAGAGCCCTCTCATCGATCTGAACTCGCTGTTCTCCGCTCCGGAGGGGCAACCCCGCGGCTCCGCCACGGCATCGCCGCCTCCGGCGATCAACCCGTTCCAGTCCCCGGACTTCGGGGACGACGAGACGTTCGTGCCCGAGGATGCGGATGATCCCACCTCGGGCCGGCGGACGGCGCGCCCCAGGGCCGCCTGACACCGCGTCTCTTCAAGACCCTTCCCCACTCCTCCCGCTGGGTTAGCCTCGTGTCGGCCCGTCTGCGGAGGATGTGTTCATGCCCAGTTACGACAGTTCCCGGTCACGGCTGCGGCTGGCCGACCGCCATGTCCGGGTGATCACCCGTCTCGCGGAAGGTGAGACGCCGGACGCGGAGCTCTTCCCGTCGCTCGGCGAACTGCAGCAGCTCGGGCTGGTCGGCGAGGAGGGGCAGCTTTCGCCCCTCCTGAGGGAGTTCGTGGAGGCCGTCCGAGCCCCCGTTCTCACCATCGGTGTCGAGATCACCGGTGAGGCCGGTCCCGTGCACCACGGTGTCCTCGTCGGGCCGAACTCGGTGATCGCCCACGAAGGCTGGCCGGGTGAGGAGGAGTCGGAGTACATCCCGGTCGAGCCGAGCACCCTTGTCTTCGAGCTCGCCCGTATGGTCCATCTGCGTCGCGGTGCCGATGAGCAGCCGACGGCGCCCCGCGTCATCTCGACGATGAAAGCCCTGGATGCCGCCTTCGGGGTACCGGCCGCTGCGTCCGGAGAGGTCGAGGAGGACCGGGAGACGGTGCACACGGCACTCACCGGCGCCGGTACCTCCGAGGAGATGGCGGCTCCGCTGACCGAGCTGGTCCTCGCCCTGAACGCGTACTGGCGTGTCACCGTCGCCTGGGACGGAGAGCATGACGGCGCGCACGCCCCGATGCTGCGCTGCCTCGCCGTCTGGGACTGCGGTTCCCGGGGCTACTGGATCCGTGAGCGGCCGGAGGAGCCGATCCTGCCCGGCCAGGTCACGCCGGAGAGCCCGCTGGAGCTGGTCCGCTCGGACGCCGGGGAGATCTGGCGGAAGCTGACCGATCTGATCCCGGAGAAGGGGGAGTTGGGTCCGCGCTGAGCCGGGCGGACCGAGTCCCCTACTCTGCCCCGTCCGACCAGCGCTGCATCAGGGCGAAGGGTGCCGACAGGGCGGCGCCGGCCAGGGTGAGGACGTCGGTGTCCACCTCCTCCAGCACGATCGCGATGGCGAGGTCCACGGCGTCGACCGGGCCGGTGGCGGTGCCGGCGCTGGCCAGAAAGGCCGGTGGGATTTGCCGACCGAATGCGATGGAAACCCGGACGCCTTCTCTCTCCAAGATATTCGCCTTGCCCAGCCCCTCTGAGAAGTAGATGTATTCCCGTCCTTCATATGCGATGCGTAGGACCCGGTCCTCGCGCTTCAGGGCCTTGGCGTTGAATCTCAATTCCGCGGCACGCCCGTCCAGCGTGAGCTCTGCCTTGAACAGCGAAGGCTGCCCCGTCCTGCGCTTCCCCCGGAAGATCGTCTCCGGGAAGGCGGGACCGCTCAACCGAGCAGTGTCCATTCCCTTTTCGCGAATCTGAACCTGCGGACAGCGCTCCACGATGACGTGGCCGAAGCCCTCCACATCTCCCTCGCGACCAGCCTTGGGGCGCTCCCGTTTTGTCGGCTTGGTCTTGTACGGCACCAGCTCGAACTCCAAGGACCCGCTACTCGTTCCCATGGCGACAAAGACTCTCATCTCTTGGATCGGCTAATCGAACGGGTTCAGCGCACTACCCAGCTTCTTGGCTCCGTCGGCAATGTCGTCCCCGAGGTCGCTCGCCTTGTCCCCCACCCAGTCGGCCGCCTTGCCGGCGCCTTCCGTGATGTCGTCCCAGTGTTCGACGACCTTCAGTCCCCCGTAGACGAGCCCGGTGCCCACGGCGAGGCCAATCGTGACCGGGTTGGGGGCGACCATCGCCGCGGTCAGGGACGCGTTGAAGCCGACCTCCGCGTAGTTGGCCAGGTAGCCGGCCTTGCTCTTCTCCCACTCCTTGGCGTGGTCCATGGTGGCGATGTTGGCCACCGAGAACGCCGTCGCGCCCACCGAGCCGACGATGCCGGCTCCGCGCCACAGTCCTGCCGTCTTCGCCGCCGCGCTGAATCCACCGGCCCTCCCGACCGTCACGAGGCTGGCCTGTCCCGCGCGGACGACCGGCTGCCCGGCGTGGGTCAGCCCGCCGTACATACGGGCCACATCGTCCGACCCGGCGAAGAAGTTGATGGCCTGATTGGGGGTGAAACCCATCAGCTTGGCGTTCATGAACCCGCGTTGACGCAGCGCGTCCCATCCGCCGCCCCAACGGTCGTTCAGAAAGCCGGAGCTGAACGGCACGTTGGCGACCCGCTGGTACGTCTGGCTCCGGGAGGCCATGGTGCCGAGCTGGCCGGGAAACCAGCTGCCGGGAGCGGACAGCGAGCGGATGGGCGGGTTGTAACTCCCGAGCTTCGTGCCTGCCCAGCGCAGAATGGGGTTACTGCCGGCCGCGGTCCACCGTGCCGCGAGGGCGTCCTTCATCGGCCCGAGCCTGCCCGTCTTCACCGCGTTGCCCAGCAGCACCTTGGTGCCCGAGAAGCCGCTCGCCACCGAGACCTGGGCGGCGGCCGCCACGTTGAACGCGTCGCTGCCGAACTTGATCATCTCGGTGAGTGTCTCTTCGTGCGGTTCGAGACCCGGGATCTTCGCGAGCGCGTGCGCCTCGAGCCGTACGATCCAGTCGCCGAGCTTCTCCCCCGGCTGTCGTGCCAGGCCCTGCGCGTTCGGATCACCGCTGGCCGCAACGGAGTTGGCCAGCAGGAAGGTCTCCGGCCTGATCCCCTCACCCTGGTATTTCTCCAGGTCTTCCGCCGTGAATCCCGCCCACAGCAGTCCTGCCGTGGGGTCGCCGTTCTCCAGGCGGAGAAGGACCGCGCGTTTCCTCAGGTCCTTGGCCTCGTCACGGGTCCAGGAGCGCATCGGCTTCAGGGGCGCCAGATGCCCGGTCGCCCCCAGCCGGGCGGCCCGGGTGAACGCCTCGTCGAGGCGGTCCTCCACACCACCGCGTCCGTCCAGGAGTTTCGCCAACTGCTCCAGATCCTCGGGATTCGCTCCCCGAAACGACATGCTCGCCCCGTCCCTCGTCCACCGACTTGGCCTCAGCCGCTCGCGGCTCAGAATAGGCCGACGGACGGCAGTCGGGGGGTGGAGCGCGAGAGGGGGACGATCCAGCCCTCGGAGGGGAAGGCAACTGCCGTCGCGCGAAAGCACGGGCCGACGCGAGCGGCGCCCAGAGGCAGCCGACGGCAGCCGACACCGGTGAAGCGTCAGTGGTTGACTTGCGCGCATGTCGTCGACTCTTGGTGTACCGCGCCCGGATCAGGCCGCCTACATGCTGCGAGCGGCCGCGGGCGATGCCGGCCGTGCCTACAAGCGGCAGCTTCTCGAATCGCTGGACATCGAGGCAGGTCACACCGCCCTGGATGTCGGGTGCGGACCCGGCACCGATCTGCCCGCGCTGGCGGAACGCGTCGGTGGGACCGGCATCGTGATCGGTGTGGACCGGGACCGGGCGATGCTGGAGCGGGCCCGGGCGCGCACGGCGGACCTGCGGCGGGTGGAGCTTCGTGAAGGCGACGCCCACGCACTTCCCGTCGAGCCGGGGACGGTGGACCGCGCCAAGATCGACCGCGTGCTCATGCATGTGGCCGAACCGTCCGGTGTCCTCGCGGAGTTGCGTCGCGTCACCCGGCCGGGCGCGCGGATCGGCCTCGCGGAACCCGACTGGGACACGCTGATCGTCGACTCCGAGGATCTGGGTACCAGCCGCGCCTTCACCCGGTACACCACGACGGAGGTGGTCCGGCATGCGACCATCGGCCGCCGCCTCGCCCGCCTCGCCGAACGGGCCGGCTTCCGCGTCGAGGCCGTGAGCGCCGTGACACCCGTCTTCCTCGATGTCCAGGAGGCGGACCACACGCTGGGCCTGGGGCGCAATCTGCGAAAGGCCATGGACGAGGGCCACATCGACCCGGCCCGCGGCCGTGCCTGGTTCGCCGGCCTCTCCGAGGGGCCGTTCTACGCCTCGTTCACGCTGATCAGCGTGGTCTGCTCACGCTGACTCGCCCGCCCGCGACGCCCGTGGTCGCCTGTGACGACGGCGACGGCAAGGTCGTCGCGACTCACGACTCACGACTTGCGTGCACCGTGTCGCGTGCGGCGTCACGGCAAGCGGCCGCCGCGGGATCCGCGACGGCCGCAGGACTCCCTCGCGTCCCTACGCCCGCCGCTCCGTCTCGGCGTCGGCGACGGCGATCGTGATGCCGAGGGCCTTGGCGATGTTCGCCGCTGCCGTCATGACACGGGCCGTTCCCACGACGGGAGCGATGGCGACCAGGACGTCCTGCACCTTCTCGGCGGTCACACCGGACTGGATGGCGGGGTCGATGTGCGCGATGTAGGAGATCGGCGGGGCGTCCGACGCCGCGAGGGCCGCGATGCGGGTGAGCATGAACGTTTCCTGGTCCAGCCCGCACCGCTCGACCGAGTCGGTGGTCATCGCGACGAGGGTGTCCATTACCGGGGTCTCAGATGCTGTGGCCATGGGCCGTCTTCTCCTGTCAGTGCTGAAGGGGAATGGACGGGCACGGAATGCGGCGTCCGACCATCGGTACGGCGCCGATCGACCGTGAGTCCGCTTTGAAGGTACGTCCGTTTCGCACTGATCGCCCGTTGAGGGAAACCGCCCGGGACGACGCAGGGGGCCTGCCGATACCGCGTACCGCGGCCGGGGTGCCTGGCCGGGAACGCGGCATCACCCGCCGACGGAACGGCAAGGCCGAGGCTCACTACGGTCAGCGGCATGAACTGGGTCGAGCGCGCCGCCGAGTTGCGGCAGTGGAACCGGCGCCGGGCTCGGCCTTCGCGCCTCAGGGGCGCGGAGATCCGCCGGGACACGGCGTGCCGGGCCCGTCTGCGGCCGGCACCGTGTCGAGCCACTCCCCTACTCTCTCGAAGTCCGCTTCCGTCAGCCCTTTCGCCGGGTCCACCCGGTACAGCAGGGCCGGGGCCGGGTGGGCCACCGCCACCCATGTGCGGTCCGGCGCGCCGATCTCGTCGTCGAGCCAGATGAACGGGCGGGGGCCGGCCCACTCGGACAGGCGGCGGGTCTTCCAGTGGAGGCCGCGCGGTGCGGGGGTGTCGTCGTCCTCAGGCCAGGAGACCACCGGCAGGAGCGGCAGGCCGAGGCGCGGGGCGACCGTGACGTTCGCCTCGTGCTGCCAGGTCGTCGCCCACACCAGGTCGCAGGGCAGCGCGAGCAGCCGGGCGCCCACCGTGGGGTCGAGACGGCTCAGCAGCGGGTTGTCGTCGTCCGTGAGCGGGACCCGCGCGGGATCGCCGAAGGGGATCAGCGGGCCGTCGACGTCCAGGAAGAGGAGAGGGCGGTCGGGGGCGGTCATGTCGTCAGCGTGTCACGGGTGCATTCTGGCCCCCTTCAGGGCCTTGTCCACCGCGTTCCGGGGGCCGTGGAGGGCCAGGCCGACCAGGTCCAGGTCCGTCGTGCCGACGGCCCGTACCGCCGCGCGGTTCGCCTCGTCGTGGCCGGTGGAGAAGAGGTCGGAGGTGAAGACCGCGCGGGGCAGGGCCCGGGTCAGCGCACGCGCGTGTGCGGCCTTGAGGACTTCCTTCGTGCCCTGGAAGACCAGGACCGGCTGGCGGAACATCGGCAGGTAGCGCACGTCGTCGGCGTCCTCGTACGGTTCCCCGATCACCTCGGGGACCTGGGTGCCGAGGCCGCTGACCAGGAAGGCGGTGACGTTGAGGCGCTGCCAGGGTTCCAGGTCCTCGCGCAGCAGTACGGCGATCTTCGTGTCGAAGCGGGTGCTTGTGCTCATGGGCCGAGACTGCCGGTCCGGGCGCGGCGGCGTCTTGTACGTTGTTTGCATGCCCTCCCCGGCGACATCTCGGGCGACGGTTTCCGCCTGGCGGCCCCGCGTTCCGGGTGTCGTCGAGGTGTTCCATGCCCGCTTCACCGAGTACGCCTATCCGATGCACGTCCATGACGCCTGGACCCTGCTCATCGTCGACGACGGCGCCGTACGGTACGACCTCGACCGGCACGAGCACGGCACCCCGCATGACACGGTGTCCCTGCTGCCGCCGCACGTTCCGCACAACGGCGCTCCCGCCACCGCCGGCGGTTTCCGCAAGCGGGTGCTGTACCTGGACACCAGCCGTCTCGGGGACGATCTCATCGGGGCCGCCGTCGACCGGCCCGATCTGCGGGACCCCCTGCTGCGGCGCCGTGTCGCGCAGGTGCACGCCGCACTCGTACGGCCGGGGGACGAGCTGGAGGCGGAGAGCAGGCTGACGCTCGTCGGGGAGCGGCTGCGGGAGCATTTGCGGTCACGGGAGGCCGCGACGCCGGCGTCGCCCCTGCGGGATCCCGTGCTCGTGTGCCGGCTGCGGGAGTTGCTCGACGCGCGGGTCGTCGAGGGTCTGACGCTGGAGGAGGCGGGTGCGGTGCTGTCCGCCCATCCCGCGCATCTCGTACGGGCGTTCAGCGGGGCCTACGGCATCGCGCCGCACCAGTATCTGATGTCACGCCGGGTGGGGCGGGCGCGGCGGCTGTTGCTGGAGGGGCGGTCACCGAGCGGGGTCGCGGTCGCCACGGGGTTCTACGACCAGGCCCATCTCACCCGGCACTTCCGCAGGCTGGTGGGGGTCACTCCGGGGCGCTACCGGGCGAGGGGCGTGACAGCAGGTGCGTGAACGCGTCCAGGTTGCGGGTGGACTCGCCGCGTGAGACCCGCCAGTCGTACTCCTTGCGGATGGCGGAGGCGAAACCGAGTTCCAGCAGGGTGTTGAAGCTGCCGTCGGCGGCCTGGAGGACCTGGCCGAGGAGACGGTCGACCTCCTCCTCGGTGACGGCGGCGAGGGGCAGGCGCCCGGTGACGTAGATGTCGCCGAGCGGGTCGACGGCGTAACTCACGCCGAAGAGCTTGAGGTTGCGTTCCAGGAGCCAGCGGTGGACCGCGCCCTCGTTCTCGTCGGGGTGGCGGATGACGAAGGCGTTGAGGGAGAGCGTGTGCCGGCCGGCGATCAGGGAGACGGTCGTGGAGAGCTTGCGGGTGCCGGGGAGTTTCACCACGTACGAGCCCGGTGCGGGGCTCTCCCATTCCAGCTCGGTGTCCTTCAGCACGTCCTCGATGACCCGCGCCGCGCGCTGCCGCTCCGCGTCCGCCGCTTCCACTGCCTTGTCAGCCATGGTGCGAGCGTAGGTGACGGCGGTGGGCCTGGGTCGCGGCCGTGTAGACGTCGGCCGTGGCGGCGGCCGCGGTGTCCCAGCCGAAGTGCTGGGCGTGCTGGGCGGCGGCCTCGCCCATGCGGTCGGCGAGGTGCGGGTGGTCGGCGAATTCGCGCAGCACGCGCGCGTAGGCGCCCGGATCGTGGCCCTGGACGAGGAAGCCGGTGTGCCCGTCCCGTACGGCGACCGGGAGGCCGCCGACCGCGGCGGCGAGCACCGGGGTGCCCGCTGCCTGCGCCTCTATGGCGACCAGGCCGAAGGACTCGCTGTAGGAGGGCATGACGAGCACGGACGCCGCGCGGAACCAGTCCGCGAGCTGTTCCTGCTCCACGGGCGGGTGGAAGCGGACGACGTCGGCGATGCCGAGCCGCGCGGCGAGCTTCTGCAGGCCCTCCGGCTTGGCGAGGCCGCTGCCGCTGGGGCCGCCGACGACGGGAACGCAGATGCGTGAGCGCAGGTCGGGACGTTCGTCGAGCAGGGCGGCCACCGCGCGGAGGAGGACATCGGGGGCCTTGAGGGGCTGGATACGGCCCGCGAAGAGGGGGATCAGGGCGTCGCCGGGCAGGCCGAGGCGGGCCCGCGCGGCGGCGCGGCCGTCGGCGGGGCGGAAGCGGGCCAGGTTCACGCCGGGGTGGACGACGGCGACCTTGCCGGGGTCGGCGGAGTAGTGCCGTACGAGTTCGCCGGCCTCTTCGGCGGTGTTGGCGATCAGCCGGTCGGCGGCGGTGACGATCTGGGTCTCGCCGATGACGCGGGCGGCGGGCTCGGGGACGTCGCCGTCGGCCAGGTTGGCGTTCTTGACCTTGGCCATGGTGTGCATGGCGTGCACCAGGGGGACGCCCCAGCGCTGGGCGGCGAGCCAGCCGACGTGGCCGGAGAGCCAGTAGTGGGAGTGGACCAGGTCGTAGTGGCCGGGGCGGTGGCCGGCCCAGGCCTGCATCACGCCGTGGGTGAAGGCGCACAGCTGGGCCGGCAGTTCTTCCTTGGCGAGACCCTCGTAGGGGCCCGCGTCGACGTGCCGGACGAGGACACCGGGGGCCAGTTCGACGGTGGGCGGGAGGGCGGCGGTGGTCGCGCGGGTGAAGATCTCGACCTCGATGTTGATCGCGGCGAGGCGCTGCGCGAGCTCCACGATGTAGACGTTCATGCCGCCCGCGTCGCCGGTGCCCGGCTGGTGGAGCGGGGAGGTGTGCACGGAGAGCATCGCCACGCGGCGGGGCCTGCGGTGCAGGCGCAGCCGAGCCGGTGCGGCGGGGGAGCGCCGCCCGAGCCTCGCGATGTACTGGCTCACGTGGCGTTCCTCCTCGCTCGGGGCATGGCTGTGGTGGCACGGCTGTGGTGGCACGGCTCTCGGAGGGTCGTGCGGGCCCTCGGTGGCCTCAACACCGGAAGGTTCGCCTCCCATTCCGGCAGGGCCCTCCGGTTTCGTTCTTTGCCGAATCATTACCTGCTGTCGCTCAACCGTTCGAGGAGCGGGTGCGTGGCGCCGTCCCACCCGTATCGGCCCTCCGCGCCGGTGCCCCCGTACCCTCGTCGGTATGACCGTCCGCACCGCCGCCCTCCCCGTCGTGGGCACGGTGACGCGCGGCACCACCAACCCCAACCGGCTGCGCCGCATGGACCGCTGGATAGCGGCCACGCACGGCGCGGAACTGCGCCGCGCGGAGGACCCCCTCGCCGTCGATCTGGGCTACGGCGCGGCGCCCTGGACCGCGGTCGAACTGCTGCACCGGCTGCGCACCGTGGCGCCACGCGCGCGTGTGACGGGCATCGAGATCGAACCGGCCCGGGTCGCGGCGGCCCGGCCGTACGAGCGCGAGGGGCTGGCCTTCCTCCGCGGGGGCTTCGAGATCCCGGTGCCCGGACGTCCGCTGCTGGTCCGCGCGGCGAACGTACTGCGCCAGTACGACGAGGCCGAGGTGGCCGCGGTGTGGCGGCGGCTGTGCGCGCGGCTCGCACCGGCCGACCCGGCGACGGGATCGCGCGGCGGGCTGCTGGTCGAGGGGACCTGTGACGAGATCGGACGGCGGCACGTGTGGGTCGCGCTCGGGCCGGAAGGGCCGCGCACGGTGACCTTCGCGACCCGGCTGGGTTCGCTGGAACGCCCCTCGGACCTGGCGGAACGGCTCCCGAAGGCACTCATCCACCGCAATGTCCCCGGCGAGCCGGTGCACGCCTTCCTGCGCGACTTCGACCGCGCCTGGGCGGCCGCCGCGCCCTACGCCTCGTACGGCGCCCGGCAGCGCTGGATCCGGACGGCGGGGGACCTCACAGCCGACTGGCCGGTGACGGACGGGCCGGCGCGATGGCGCCAAGGGGAGATCACGGTGCGGTGGGAGGCACTGGCTCCACGGGGCTGACCCGGGCGCCGGCGTCGGCGAGCGGCCTCGGCGGTCGCCTCGCCGCTGACGCGACATCAGGGCACGACCCGTCCGGCGGCAACACCCGCACGACGGCACGCCGCCACGCCGCCACGCCTACACGCCGGGATTCGCCCCTCGCACCCGTACGACTGCACGCCGACGCCTCGAGGCGTCACCCCTCGCACCCGGCTCGACGTCCCCGTCGTCCGGGCTCCGGAGTCCACGGCCCAGGTCCCGCGGCCCGAACCCAGCACCCCGCCGTCCAAACTCCGGCACCCAGCACCCAGGCACTCGGGCTCCGACTTCGGGAACGATCTCCGTGAGTCGTTCGTCACACAGACGGAGCGATCGTCACGCCGGAGGATGGTGGGCGGGGAGAGGCGGGCAGTATTCCCTCTGTCGTTTCGCGCGTCGGCGTGGCAGCATCCCCCCGACGACCAAATGTTACTGACGGTTAATCAGGTGGGGGTGGCGTCATGGGGACGGGCAAACGCGGGTTGCTCACGGCGGCCGTGACCGTGGTCTGCGCGGTCACGGTGCTGGCGGCGCCGGGCACGGCGTTCGCGGCACCCACTCCCCCGCCCCCTCCGGGCACGACCGCGAGCGTCACCGTGGTGATCACCGACAAGGAACTCGAAGCCATCCGCGAGAAGCTCGAGAAGCTCTACCGCGCGGCAGCCGTGGCCACCGAGGAGTACAACGCCGCCGAGGAGAAGGCGCGGAAGCAGTCCGCCGAGATCGTCCGGCTGGCGAAGAAGATCGTCGAGGGCCGGGAGAAGCTGGACGAGCTGAAGGACCGCGCGGGCGCCGCGGCCGCCGCCCAGTACCGCGGTGGCGGACTGCCGCCCGAGGCGCGTCTCATGCTGAGCGACGATCCGCAGGACTTCCTCGACGGCGCGGGCCGGGTGCGGCAGGGCGAGCACGCGACCAAGGGGCTGCTCGGAGAAAAGACCCGCCTCCAGCAGGACTTGGAGCAGTACGCGAAGGACGCGGACGCGCAGTGGAAGAAGCTGGAGGCGGGCCGCAGGGCCAAGGCCACGGCACAGAAGAAGATCGAGAAGCAGATCGAGGCGGCCGAGAAGGTCGAGTCCGAGCTGGAGCAGGAGGAGCGGGAGCGCCTGGTCCGGCTGGAGCGACAGGCCGCCGCCCGGGCCCAGGCGAGTTGGCTGGGCTCCGGCGTCCTCGACGAGATCGAAGGCAAGGCGACGGAGCAGGGCAAGAAGGCCGTCGCCTACGCCACCGCGCAGATCGGGAAGCCCTACCAGTGGGGCGCCGAAGGCCCGAACACGTACGACTGCTCCGGGCTGACCTCGCAGGCCTGGATCTCCGCCGGACTGAGCATGCCGCGCACCTCACAGGCGCAGTGGGAGCAGCTGAAGCGCGTCGCCGTCGAGGACATGCGGCCCGGTGACCTCATCATCTACTTCGCCGACGCGAGCCATGTCGGGATGTACGTCGGCGACGGCGTCATGGTGCACGCCCCGCGCCCCGGACGGTCGGTGACGCTCGCCGGAGCCGGATCGATGCCGATCCTCGGGGTCGTACGGCCGGACCCGGCAGCGAACCGAACGGTGAACTGACCGTCGGATCGCCTGCCGGACACCTGCCGGACGCCTGCCGGAGCGTCTGTCGAAGACCCTGCCGGAGCACCGCCGGAGACGGCTGCCGGAGCGCCTGCCGGAGCGTCCGGTGCGACCGGACCGGACGCGAACCGCACCGGCGAACCGCACCGGCGGAACGCACCGCCCGCACCACCCCGATCCGCCCAACGGCCCGGCAGCCGGAGCAAAGTGACCCAAAGCACGTCGATCTTCCCTGCAAACGCCCCGCCCACGTGACGTTCGTCATTCCCCCGGCGGCTCCGGCCTGTCCAACTGCGATAGCAAACGCGGCATATGACAGCGGCCGAGGGCGGAGCGGCGTGGTTCACGCCATTCCGCTGCGGTGCCGTCAACCGCTATGGTCCCCGTTCGAAGGGGCATCCCCAGCTCGCACGCAGAGCCGAGAGCCGGGGACAGGGGCGAGATCCGTCGCCCCCGCCACGCCCTCGGGGGGAGGGAAGGAACCCGGAACAATGCCCGCACCCGTACCGCGGCAGAGAGCGATCCCGGCCGCGGAAGGTGGTCAGGCGCCGGCCGCTGCACCGCTCAAAGGCCTCGCCCAGGCCTCCCCGGAGGCCGAGACGGCCGCCCACACCAACCTCACACTGCTGCTGATCGAGGACGACCCCGGCGGTTCGCCGATCGTGCCGGATCTGCTCGACCAGTCGGGCAGGCCGATTCGCGTCCGCACCGCCCGCAATCTCACCGAGGCGGAGCGGCTGCTGACCGACGACGTCCACTGCATCCTGCTGGACCTCGCACTGCCCGCGCCGGGCCGCGCCGGCGCCGACGACGAGCTCGCGGTGCTCAAGCACGTACTGCGGATCGCGCCCCGGCACGCCGTCCTCGCCCTGACCGGCGCCGACGACACCGAGCGCGGCGCGGAGGCGGTACGCGTGGGCGCCCAGGACTATCTCGTCCGTGACGAGCTGGACGGCCGACTGCTCAGCCGGGCGATCCGCTACGCGGTGGAGCGCAAGCGGTCCGACTCCGCCGAGCGGCGGCTCGCCGAGGGCCGCGTCCGCGCCCAGGAGAACCGCCGTCTGGAGCGCGGCCTGCTGCCCACGCCGCTGCTGGACGGCTCCTCGCTGCGCTTCGCCGCCCGCTACCGGCCCGGCCGCTCGCGCGCCCTGCTCGGGGGCGACTTCTACGACGTCGTCCGCACCCCGGACGGCACCGTGCACGCCATGATCGGCGACGTCTGCGGGCACGGCCCGGACGAGGCCGCCCTCGGCGTGGAGCTGCGTATCGCCTGGCGCGCGCTGACCCTGGCGGGGCTGTGCGGGGACGAACTGCTCGGCACGCTGCAGCAGGTGCTGGAACACGAACGCCCGGACGACGAGATCTTCGCGACCCTGTGCACGGTGGACATCGCACCGGACGGCCGCCGGGCGGGCCTGTGCCTGGCCGGACACCCCTCCCCACTGCTCGCCCGGCCGGGCACGCCCGCGCGCCTGCTGCCGTACGACAACAACGGCCCGGCCCTCGGCCTGCTGCCGAACGCCCGCTGGCCGCGCATGCAGGTGGAGCTGGGGGCCGAGTGGAGTCTGATGCTCTACACCGACGGCCTGATCGAGGGCCGGGTCGGTGACACCGGCGAGCGGCTCGGCCAGGAGGGCATGGTCGACATGATCCGCAGGCAGCTCGCCGCGGGGCTGAGCGGGGAGGAACTGCTGCGGACCGCCGTGAACGAGGTCCGGGACCTCAACGGGGGCGAGCTGACGGACGACGTGGCGGTACTGCTGCTGGACCGGGGGGTGTGAGCCGGCCCCGCGCCCTCACCCGACGCGGGGGCCACCCGTCGTGGGTCAGCGACCGCCGTTGTACGGGCCGTAGGGGCCGTCGCTGCTGGAGCCGCCCCGGCGGGTCCGGCCGCCGCCGGGCAGGCCCCGGAGGGCCGGGCGGACGTCGACCATGTACACGATGGTCGCGATCAGCCCGATGATCGGCAGGAACGACAGGATGTTGAAGATCAGGTTCACCACGAAGGCCAGGGCGAGGATGATCAGCCAGAACGGCTTGGTCTTCTTGTCCGCCGCACGGTAGGCGTCCTCACGGCGCGTCGCCGCGTCGATCAGCGCGAACCCGCTGAAAGCGATCAGGGCCATGCTCAGCAGCCACATGAACCCCACGAAGCCCTGCATCAGCACAACGTCCACCACCCGATTCGGCTCGTCGTCTACGCCGTCACCGTACCCGCATCCCCCGGCCGGCTATCCGGAGAACGGGCCGGGCCTCGTCGGAGTGCCCGGCCCGTCGCACCACCCCGTGCGCCCGTGGCTACTTCGCGGGCGGGGTCGTCTTCTTCGCGGACGTCTTGCGCGCCGGGGCCTTCTTGGCGGCGGCGGGCTTCTTCACCGAGGTGGCGCCGTTCGTGGTGCCGGCCGCGGCGGGCTGGTCGCTCTTGACCTCGACCGGCTCGGGCCGGGGCGCGGGCTTCGGCTCGACGACCGGCTCGGCGGACGGCTCGACGGCCACGGCGATGTCCTCGATGCCCTCGGCGGCCTCGCCGCGCCAGGTCCGCACGGTCTGCTCACCGCGCTCGGCGACCTTCTCGTACGTCTCCCGGGCCTTGACCGCGTACTCGGCGGCGATGCCGACGCCACGCAGCGCGAGGTCCTGGGCGTTCTCTCCGAGCTTCTTCAGATCGGTGTCGAGCGAGCCGATGAGCTCGTTGACCTTGGCCTGGAGGTTCTCCTGCGTCTCCCGGACCCGGACGGTCGCCCGCTCCTGAACGACCTTGGGGTCGGTGTTGCGCACGGCCTCGATGCGGGCCGGGGCCTCGGTGCGCAGCTGCTCCACCAGAGCCGGCACCTTCTTGGCCTGCTGCAGCGCGAGGTCGGCGGTGCCGGCGGCGAAGTAGAGGGGGGTCGGGTCGCTGAGGGTCTTGCGCAGGTCGTGGGTGATGGCCATGGTGATGGTCCTCCCGGATATCGTTTCGGCTGAGGGTTGTAGGGGTGATCCGCGGCAGGTGGCCGACGCCCTGGTCCGGCTCAGCCGGCCGTCCGCCGCGGATCGCTGTCACTGTCGATGGAACTGTCGATGGCACCGGCCGCGCGGGACCGGCCCTTGCCGGACGCACCGCCGCGGGTCTTGCGGCTCCGGCGTATCGCGCCATCGCCCTCCGGCACGTCCACCGGAACGTCCGCGGGAACCTTTGACGCGCGGCCACTCACGTCGGCGGCCTCGGACACCCCGGCCGCCTCCGCCGCCCCGGCGTCCTCCGTCGCCTCACCGTCCTCGGCGCCGCCAAACCCGTTCTCCTTGCGGAACGACTCGTAGATCTGGAGCAGCACCTGCTTCTGACGCTCGGTCAGCGTGGGGTCGGCGAGCAGCGCGGCACGGGTCTCCATCTCGTCCCGGTCCCGCTCCGCGTCGAGGATGCCGGCCCGGACGTACAGCGTCTCGGCGGAGATCCGCAGCGCCTTGGCGACCTGCTGCAGCACCTCCGCACTGGGCTTGCGCAGCCCGCGCTCGATCTGGCTGAGATACGGATTGGACACCCCGGCGGCATCGGCGAGCTGCCGCAGCGACAACTGCGCGCTGCGCCGCTGCTCGCGCAGATACTCACCGAGATTGCCGACGTTGAGCGTTCCCATACCTTCACCCTGCCCCACCTAGCTAACTATTGCAAGCACCCGCTTGCAATAGTGCGCCACGGCATACCCCTGGATGTGTGAGCCTGAGCACGACAGGTGTCGTATTCGCACGACAACTGTCGTCATCCGTGTGCGGCCTCCTGGTGCAGGTGTTTGGGGTCGGCCTCCGCGAGTCGCCGAGAAGCGGCGTTGTCGGTGGGCTCCGCCAGTATGTGCGTCGTGGATGAATCGGTGGAGCGTGTCGACGGTCAAGATCGTGTGCTGGGGGTGGTCAGCCGTCGGGAGGCCACGCGGGAGGGTTGGCTGCATCGGGTCGCCGTGACGGTGTGTCGTGATGATCGTGGCCGGATCCTCGTCCACCGGCGGTCGGAGCAGGTGTCCCGCTTCCCCGGGCTCTATGAGGTCGAGGTCGGTGGCGCCGCACATGTCGGCGAGTCCTATGAACAGGCCGCCGGGCGGGAGCTGGCAGAAGAGCTGGGCATTCGTGCGCTGCCGCGCCTGCTGTTCACGTTCATCAACCGCAGCGGTTTGAGCCCTCACTGGCTCGGCGTGCACGAAGCCGTGGTGCCGGATGCTGTGGTCCCCGATCCCGATGAGGTCGCCTGGCATGGCTGGCTGACCGAGCCGGAGCTCGGCTCGGCCCTGCTGGAGTGGCGCTTCACCCCCGACAGCCACGAAGCCTTCAGCCGGTATCTCGCGTTCCGGGGCGCGCAGTCCTGACCTCTTCGAACCGAGTAGGAGACCATCCGGACGAGCCGGACAGAGCCCTTGGTTGACCTTCACCTTGGGGGAGCCCACAGCATCGGTGGGGCCGGGCGACGTGCCTGGCATGAGGAGGAACGAGCATGGAGTTGCTGACCATCGGGACGTTCGCGAGGGCGTCCCGGCTGTCGCCGAAGGCGCTGCGTCTTTACGACGAGCTCGGCCTGCTGACTCCCGCTCGCGTCGACCCGGTGACCGGCTACCGCCTCTACGCACCGGAGCAACTGGATCAGGCCCGGCTGGTTGCCTGGCTCCGACGTCTCGGGATGCCTCTCGCCCGCATCCAACAGGTCTGCACGCTGGAGGCAGGTCCGGCAGCGGAAGAGATCCGCGCGTTCTGGGCCCAGGTCGAAGCCGACACCGCCGCACGGCGGGACCTGGCCACCTTCCTCATCGACCACCTCAACTGGAAGGACCCTGCCATGTCCCCGACCGTCAAGCCCCTGGGCATCCGTTACGCCGCCCTTTCCGACACCGGCCTTGTCCGCGAGAGCAACCAGGACACCGCCTACGCAGGGTCCCGCCTGCTCGCCGTCGCCGACGGCTACGGCAGCGGAGGTGCCCCCGCAAGCGCCGCCGCCGTCGACGCGCTCAAGCGCCTCGAAACCGACAGCCTCCCGGCGGGCAATCTCCTCAACGCCCTCGAAGACGCCATCGACCAGGCCAAGCTGGCCGTGCACGGCATCTCCGGACTCGGCCCTTCCTCCGAGGACGCCGGCACCACACTCACCGCGATGCTGTGGACCGGCTCGCAGCTGGCCCTCGTCCACATCGGCGACTCCCGCGTCCACCTCCTGCGCGACGGAGAGCTGTTCCAGATCACCCACGACCACACCATGGTGCAGTCGATGGTCGACGAAGGGCGCCTCAGCCCGGAAGAAGCCGCCTCCCACCCCCAGCGGTCCCTGCTGATACGTGCCCTGGGCCAAGGAGCCGACTCCACACCCGACATGCGCCTGCACGACGCCCGGCAGGGAGACCGCTACCTGCTCTGCTCGGACGGCCTGTCCACCGTCGTGCCGACCGAAGGGATCCGCCGGGTGCTCTCCGACATCAGCGAGCCCGAGCAGGCGGTCCGCGAACTCGTCGCCCTCGCCAACGGCTCCGGCGGCCCCGACAACGTCAGTTGCGTGGTCGCCGACGTCCTGCAGCTCCAGCAGTAGGAGCGAGCGGCATGCACTTCGAGTTGCACCAGGTCCGCTCCCACGAACTCATCCGCGAGGCGGACGAATACCGACTCGCCCAGCAAGCCAGGAACGCCGGATCGGCCCCTCGCACCATGCCGTCCGATACACAGCGCCCGACTCCACGGCGCCTGCTGGCTCGGCTGCGCGGGTGAACCATCACGCTGCCTACGGTTGAGCGGGACACCGACCCACCAACTTGTCCCACACGACCGTAGGCACCGCAGGTCAGCCCCGACTCACCCACACGTGTCCGGCCCGGACAGGTAGCGTGACGCCCGTGATCGTATGGATCAACGGAACGCACGGCGTCGGCAAGACGACCACCGCGCCGATCGTGCGGCGGCTGCTCCCGGACGCTCGGGTACTCGACGCCGAGAAGGTCGGCGAGACGCTCATGGACATCACGCCGGGGCTGCCCGGCACGGACAACTTCCAGCACTGGCCACCGTGGCGGCCGCTCGTGGTGGAGACGGCCCGCCGCGTCCTCGACTACACGGGCGGCACCCTGGTGATGCCCATGACCGTCCTGGTCGAGGAATACTGGCGCGAGATCAGCGCGGGGCTCGCCCACCATGCCGTTCCGGTACGGCACTTCGTCCTCCATGCCGACCAGGAGACCCTCCGCGGGCGCATCGAGGGGGACGCCGTTCTCGGGCCCTCACCGTTCCGTCTCCGCCACCTGGAGGCCTATGCCGAGGCGGCCCGTACCTGGCTGCACGCCGAGGCCGAGGTCGTCGACACCACGCACCGCACCCCCGCCCAGGCCGCCCGGCTGATCGCGGAGGCCGTCAGGAGGTGAGCGCCGGCGGTGGGACCGGCCGGTTCTGCGTGCTTCCGCATCCGGCCGTGACACTTCCGGGGCCGGCGCGACGTGAGGATGCCCGGCGCGACGTAGGGATGCCCGGTGCGACGTGGGGATGCCCGGCGCGTCCACTGCGCGCAGGCCGCCCCGGCGGCGGTCCGCGCGCGGCAGACTGAGCCGCATGACCACATCGTCCGACGCCGCCAAGGCCGACCTCCGCCGCTACCTCCAGGAAGCCCGCGACGCCCTGGTGTGGAAGCTCGACGGCCTCTCCGAGTACGACGTCCGCCGCCCCATGACGCCGACCGGCACCAACCTCCTCGGCCTGGTGAAGCACGCGGCCGGGGTGGAGTTGGGCTACCTCGGCGCCACCTTCGGGCGGCCGTCCGGCGAGCCGCTGCCCTGGCTCGCGGACTCGGCGGAGACCAACGCCGACATGTGGGCCACCGCCGGGGAGTCACGCGCGTTCGTCGTGGAGCTGTACCGGCGGGCGTGGGCGCACGCGGACGCCACGATCGACGCCCTCGCGCTGGACACGACCGGCATGGTGCCTTGGTGGCCGGACGGCAAGGACGAACTGACGCTGCACCACGCCGTGGTCCGCGTGATCGCCGACACCCACCGCCACGCCGGGCACGCCGACATCCTGCGCGAACTCCTGGACGGCGCCGTGGGAGAGAACGCCGTCAACACCAGCCTGCCGTCGACCGATCCTGCCTGGTGGGAGACCTACCGGCAGCGCCTGGAGAGCGCGGCCCGGGAGGCCGGGCAGCGGTCATGACCGCGGAGGTCACCCCTTCACCGCCCCCGCCGTGAGCCCCTGGACGATGTGGCGGCCGGCGAAGGCGAACAGGACCGAGGACCATGGTGGGGAGGATGTTGAATCCTCCCCTCCCTGAAGGGAGGGGAGTCCTGACTCAGGCCGCCTGACGGAACAGCGTTCCGTCAGGGCTTGCGCCGTCAGCGCCAGCCGGGTCGAGACCAGCCCGGACGAGCATCACGCGGGCGGAGTTCTTGTCCCTGGGGACACGGCTCAGACCAGCCTTCTGCAGCAGGTCGTTGACAACGCCGAACTCACTGTTGAACAGCCAGCGGAACAGGATGCCGATGAGGAACCCGGAGATGGCCCACGGGAAGGGTCGCCCCGGGGCACACGGGCGGGAAACTGGGGCGGCGCGGCGCTGGCACGGCGCGGGCGGTACTCGGCGCGACGCGGGCGGGTGCATGTGGCCGGGGTCGTCGGCCGCAGGGGGTTCCTCCTAGACCAGGGCGCGGGCGAGATAGGGATTCGCCGTGGAGCGGACCGGGAGGCCCAGTGCTCCGGTGGCGACGGTCAGGGTCATCGCGTAGGAGTCCACCGCGCGGCGGACGTTGGGGGCGTCCAGGCTCGCGCCGGTCACGATGCGGTCGAGGTCGATGTACGCGGAGCGGACGATCTCCAGCCGGCGGTACGCCTGCCAGTCGTCCCGCCAGCCTCGGGTGTACTCGGGTGGCAGCCCGCGCTCCCAGCGGCTGAACATCCGGTCACGGATCTCCGGGCGGGTCGGGGTGAGGTGCATGTGCCGGACCAGGTCGTAGAGGGGGTCGCCGATCAGCGCCATCTCCCAGTCGATGATGGTCAGCGCGAAGGGGTCGTCACGGCGTACCAGGTTCCACGGGTTCAGGTCGCCGTGCAGCAGGGACGGCTCGCGGTGGCTCACCTCCTGCCGGGACAGGATCTGGTGCAGTCGCGCGGCGTCCGGCAGGCCCAGTTGCCGGGCGAGTTGCAGCGACTTCTTGGGCAGATCAAGGACGAGGCGGACGAGTTGGTCCGCGATCCACCGGTAGAAGCCCCGCTCTCCGGCCAACGGATCCACCCGTCCGCAGTCCACCTGCGTCAGCGCGCAGAGCTGGTCCACGAGACCGTCCGCCTCGTGCGGCAGCAGCCCGTTCACGGGGTGGTTCGGAGGGCGGCCGATGTCCTGCGGGCCCACGTAGGTGTGGATGACGAAAGGGTCGTTCGGGTAGCTCTCGCCCAGGGCCAGCGCTCTCGGCGCGGCCACGGCGACGGGGGCCGCCTCGATGCTGCGCAGCACGGCGTGCTCGCTGAGGTACCGCGGCTCCCGTCGGCACACGTCGGGCAGTGCGCGGCGTACGACGACGGGGTGGTCGACGCCCGGGACGCGGACCACGGTGTTGAGGTGGGCGGTGCCCTTGAAGACCCGTCCCGCCGGCGCCGCGCCCTCCACCGCGAGGGCGCCCAGGACGGCGGTCTCCGGGAAGTCCTCGGGCAGCGGCAGCCGCCGGTCCTGGTGCCAGCCGAAGGCCGGGGCGGCGGCGGGGCCACGGCCGCCGCCGCCCCAGTCACGGCGGGACGTCAGCCAGCGGAACAGCGCGCCCTCGATCTCCTGCGTCCCGGGCACGCTGCTCAGCCGCAGCGGTACGGCGGCCGCCGCCAGCGCCCGGCTCACCTCCGCCGTCGCCTCGTCCAGGTTCTTCTGGGAGAACGATTCCTCCAGGCTCCGCGCGGCCCGCATCACGTCCGGGAAGACGGACTGCGCCCGCTCGAACGCCAGGTAGTGCCCCAGGTCCTTCGCCAGCCCGTTGACGGCGGCCGGACGGATGCGCCGCATGGCCTCCTCCCAGGCGTCGATCACCTCTGGCCACTGATGGTCCGGGTACCGCATGCGCACCAGATGGGTCGCCAGGTCGTGCAGCGGATCGCCGTAGGTCGCCAGCTCCCAGTCGACGCAGATGAGCGGAAGCGTGCCGCCGTAGGAGACGATCAGGTTGTCGCGGTGCAGGTCCGCGTGCAGCAGGCTGTACGGCCGCCGCGCCATCACGGGTGCCCGCTCGGCCAGCCTGACCAAGGCGTCCTCCGGAATGCCCAGGGCCGCGAACAGTCCACCGAAGGCAGCCCAATTGGGCTGCCGGATCTGCCGGTCGGCCCGATGCGCGAGCGTCCGCAGAAAGCCCTGGCCGTCGGTGTCGTTGCGGGGCCAGCCGGCCGGCAGCGGAGGCAGCGCGCTGCGCCGCACCTGGGCCATCTGGGCGAGCAGCCCGGCCAGCGCCTTGATGAGCAGTGTGTCCACGGGCTTTCCGTTCCCGCAGACGCTGGACAGCGGTACGCCTTCCACATAGCTGTGGATGGCGAAGCCGTCGCCCTTGGCGAGGCACTGCGGCACATGCGGCAGGATCCCCTTGACCGCGCCGAGGATCTCGTCCTCGTTGTCCCAGGTCCTGATCACGACCGGCAAGGCCTCGGCCCGGCGGATCCGCACCGTCACGGAGGTTCCGGGCTCACGTCCGAGCAGCCGGGCCTCCGGCTCGGTCAGCGGGAGCACGTAGTTCTGGTTGTGGTGTCCGCTGCTGGCCACACCGCGCCGGGTGGCGAGTTCCACGAAGTCCCGGAGCTGGACATCCGGCGCGGCGGGTCCCCCGAGGGCGGGTCGGGGAACAGGTGGTGCGCCCACTGGCCGCTCCGGGAGGTACGAGGGGAGTCACAACTGAAGGTAGGCATGCGGCCTCCCCTCCCGCACGCGGAGTGCCGCGTACCGGACCGCGTCGGGCACGGTGTCACCCGTCTGCCCGAGGCCGTGGAAGCCCGTTCGAGTCGGCTGATGGGCCCCTGGGTACGAACGGAGGCGAGCGCTTGCTCAATCGGTGCGCGAATGCTAGCGCATGCGGTTCAACTCAGAAGCAGTCATCGCGCCGAAAGCAGCCCACTTCTCGGAAATGGTCCGCCGTCCACCAGCAGACCGCATTCCGGCGGCCCTCACTCCGAGAGCAGCTTCCAGACCGAGTCGAACCACTGCTGCATGCTGTCCACGAAGACCGATCCCGGAGCCGTCGGCTTCCCCGTCTTCACGTGGTGGGTGAGGGTCGCACCGAGGCCCAGGACGTCCAGGGCCGTGACCACCTCGCCGCGTTCCAGTTCCAGCGGTCGCTCGATGATTTCGTACATGCCGTGCAGGACCTCGACGGCGTTGAAGAGGTAGAGCTTGAAGGTGGGAGTGAGCGGGGCGTGCTTGATCCACACGTCGACGGAGGGGACCAGCCCCTCGGTCTGCAGGTCTCTGAGCGCCCCCAGCAGCGACGTCGTGTGCGACTCGGTGATGGTCCTCAGCCGTTCCCGCAGTCGGGTGTCGTCGGGGTCGTTCTGGACCCGGGGGTAGGGCAGCGGAAGCGCCGGATCCGGCAGGAGCATCCGCAGCGTGATGCGCTGCGGTGAGATGAAGCCGCCCCGGATCCGTTCCGCCTGGAGCCGGATGTGCGCGTCCAGCGACTCGGACGTCAGTGTGTAGACGTCCAGGGTGACCTCCGGCTGTTCGAAGGCCTCACTGATGAACGGGGCCAGCGTCACCTCGCCGCGCCACCGCGTCGCCTTGGCGGCCGAGGACTGTATGCGCTGGGTTTTGATCACCCGCGAGCCGCTGCCCCGGTACGACTTGATCCAGCCCTCGTTGGCCAGCTCGCGCAGTGCCCGCTGCACCGTGTCACGGGAGACTCCCAGTTCCTCGGCCAGGGCGCGCTGCGACGGCAGGAAGGACCGCAGCGGGTACGCGTTCCCTATCCGCCCGCGCAACTCGTCGGCGATCCGCTGGAACTCCCTGCCCCCGCCGCCTTCGGCGGTCCGCTGTCCGGCCACAAGCGGAACGTACCGCCTTCAGTCCACCGGCAAACCACCCGAACCGCGCCAACCGGCGGTGGAACCCGCCGTGTTGGTTAAGGGATCAATTCACCCGGGCAGACCACTGTCAGCACATCCAGTCCAATTGGACGGCAAGTTGCGCACTTACCGGAAAGTGGAGGGGAGATGGTCGGATCATGCCGCAGTCCAAGGTGCTCACGCCGCTCGGGGAGCTGATGCTGAACCTGCTCGCCGAGGCACGGCTCGGCCCCGTCGCCCTGCTGGTCCTGCTCTTCATCGGCGTGTGGGCACGGGACCCGCGCAACGGTCGCGCCCTGTGTGCGGCGCTCGTGCTCACCCTGCTGATGACTCACGCCTGACGCGGGTCGCGGACCAGCCGGAGCACGGGCAGCAGGGAGTCCACGACGGTGAGGGCGCCCGCGTCGCGCAGCAGCTTGTTCTTGTGGTCGTTGCGGGCATAGCCGAGGAACGGTACGCCGGCCGCCCGCGCGGCGTGCAGGTCGGAGGGGGTGTCGCCGATCATCAGGGCGGTGGCGGGGGCGGCGCCGATCGCGTTCAGGGCGCGGTTGATGCAGTGGGGGTCGGGTTTGAGGTGGTTCAGTTCCTGGGTGCGGCCGTAGATGTGGGGGGCGAAACAGGGGACGAGGCCGCGCGAGGCCAGGTACTCGCGCACGACGCGCGGGGAGTTGTTCGTGGCGATCGCCAGGCGGGCGCCCACCGCGGTCCAGGTGCGGATCAGCGGGTCGGCGTACGGGGTCGGCATCGCGGAGGCCGTGGCCCGCAGCTCCTCCTGGGTGAGACGCTCCTCCAGCTCCGCCACGAGATCGCTGCCGGGGTGCCGGCGGTCGACGGCGCGCAGGACGACATGCGGATCCAGGGACTCGCGTTCCTCGTCCGTGAGCAGGCGGTGCAGGCCGCGCCCCTCGAGCCAGGACGCGAGGTCGTCGGCCACCCGCTCCGCCGAATGACCCGCGAACAGACGGCAGATGGGTCCGTCGAAGTCCCACAGCACGACACGGGCCCCCTTGGCCAGATCCCGTATCTCGTTCAGTTCCGTCTCGGTCTCGGTCTCGGCCGTCGCCGGATCGGTCCGTGTCGTCTCAGAAGTCACCTGGCTCCCCCAAGGATGCCCCGGCCTTCAGGCCGGGGAGGAATCGGACCCCTGCGAAGCAGGGCAGGAAACGGGGTTTCGCCGTCAAGGCGAAAGACCGCCCACCCGGCCGGGTAAACTGCACGCCGTACGTTGCGAGAACCAAGCGCGTACGTCGTGCTGATCGAGAACCAGGACAGCACATGCACCTCCGAGCTTTGCCGTATGACCCCGGGCTGGTTTCAACCCGGCTGGTGCTGATCGTGGAAGACCTGTCGGGTCGCTGACCCGCAGGCGGCGTGAGCCAGGAATCCCCCTGCTTCAGCTGGGGGAGGATTCAATAGGAGAGTGTCAGGTCCGTCGTGATGGTTTCCCAGAGGGCGTCGAACCACTTCTGTGATTCCTCCACGAACGCCTCGTCCCGCCGGCCGGCCCGCCCGGCGAAGGAGAAGAGCAGGGACGCCGAGCCCAGGACGTCGTACATCTCCAGGTTCTGGCTCTCCCACTCCTCCTCGCGCCGGGTGAGCATGTAGTAGCCGAGCAGCGCCTCCTCCCCGTTGAGCAGGTACAGCTTCACCGGTGGGGTGAAGGGCAGCGCGCGGAACTGCACCCGTACGTCGATGCCGTGCGTCGCCCGCAGGGCCTGCACGTTGTGCCGGAGCACCTGGGCCTGGGCGTTGCGCATCGCCAGCCAGCGCTCGTGCACCGGGTTGTCGCTGCCGCCGCCCTCCTCGACGGGGACCGGGAAAGCCAGGTTGATGGTGCGGGAGGGCAGGAGGAGGCGTACGTCGACCGAAGCGGGGCGTATCCGGCCCTCGTGGATGTGCCGGAGCGGTTCTCCGAGCGCCACCATCAGGCTCTCGGAGGTCAGGCACACCGCGTCGATCCGCACCCGGTCGGCCTCGAAGGCGGCCGACAGGCGCGGTGCCAGCCCCACCATCGTCGGCTGGGGCTCCTCCCGGACGGCGCGGTCGGGGGCGGGGGCCGCGATCCTCGGCGGGCTGCCCTTGGTGACGTTGCTGAGCAGGCCGTCGTCCTGCAGCGCGCGCAGCGCCTGGCGGACGGTGCCGCGCTCGACGCCGAACTCGTCTGCCAGCTCGGCCTGGGTGGGCAGCCGGTCGCCCGCTCTGAGCTCGCCGGCCCGGATGCGCTCCCGCAGGATGTCGGCGATCTCCTGGGGCGTGAGCCTGCTGCTGCCGTTCACTGCCACGTTCTCCTGGGTCACGACCAAACGCTACAACTTTGATCCATCTAAGGGGAGTTGTTCGTATGTTGTTTATGAGTAGCGACCAAATGGGGACAACTTCAACAGAGTTGGCAACCAACTCAGGCAAGTTGGCATCATCGCTACGGGGGGGAAACACCATGTACGTCCTCACTCTGGTCTCCGCCGTTCTCGTCATCACCGTCCAGCAGCTCGCCGAGTGGACGTTCGGAGTGGCCGGCCTCGTCGGCCTGCTGATGCTCACCCTGGGCATCAGGGCCAACAGGCCGTGGATCAGCTGCGCCGGGGCGGTGACGCTCGCGCTGCTGGTGACGAGGCCCGCCCTGTGAGAGGCCGGCCCGGCTCCGATGTCCGTGGGGGACGTCAGCTCGTGAGCACCAGCTCCGAACTGATGGTCTCCCAGAGTGCGTTGAACCACAGCTGCGACTGCTCCACGAACGTGGTGTCCCGCAGGCCGGGGCCCTGTTCGAAGGCGAAGAGCATGGACCGTATGCCCTGCGCGTCGTACATCTCCAGACTCTGCTGATCGATCTGTGTCTCGCTGCGGGCCAGCGTGTAGTAGGCGAACAGTGCTTCCACGTTGTTCAGCAGATACAGCTTCACCGGTGGGGTGAAGGGCAGCGCGCGGAACCGCACCCGTACGTCGATGCCGTGCGTCGCGCGCAGTGCCTGCAGGTTGTGCCGGAGCACCTGACCCTGGGCGTTGCGCATGGACAACCACCGCTCGTGCACCGGCCCTTCGGCGCCGTCGCTGCCCCCGACCGGCACCGGGAAGGCCAGGTCGATCTCCCGGCTGGGCAGCAGCACCCGGACGTCGACCTTGGCCGGTTTCAGTCGCCCCGCGTGGATCTGGCGCAACGGCTCTCCCATGGCGAGGGTGAGGGAGATGGAGGTCAGGCAGACGGCGTCGATCTCGACGTGCTCGGCCTCGAAGGCCGCGGCGATCCGGGGTGCGAGCCCCACCGTGGTGGGCAGCGGCGGTGCCGCGGGGCCGGTCGGGGTGCTGCCGAACCGGTCGGCCACGGTCGCCGGGGCGCCCTTGGAGACATTGGTGAGCAACTGCTCGGACTGCAGAATGCGCAGCGCCCGGCGTATCGCGGGGCGCTCCACGCCGAACTCGGCGGCGAGCCGGGCCTGGGTGGGCATGCGCTGGCCCGGCCGCAGCGCACCGGTCCGGATCCGTGCGCGCAGCTCGTCGGCCACCTCTTGAGGCGTTCTCCGTGGCCGCTGCGATTTCTCCCGCCCATTGACGGGGGCATGTTCCGGGTCCACAGCCAAACCCTACAACTTCTCGCCATCTTCGGGCAGTTCAGCAGAGGATGGTTATAAGCCTCTTCCAAGAGGAGATAACTAACTACAAATTGGTCACCAACTCGCGCAACCTGGTCGACTCACTGAGGGGTTGGCTTACCAGGGTGGCGGTTGAGGGCCATGGACAGAGGGGGACCGCAATGCCGCTCATCGCCATCGTCCTCGCCGCCCTGGCCATCGGATTCGAGCAGCTCGTCCAGTGGAAATACGGGCCGATGGGGATCATCGCCTTCGTCG
Source organism: Streptomyces sp. NPDC086080 (assembly GCF_044540255.1). Taxonomy (NCBI): domain Bacteria; kingdom Bacillati; phylum Actinomycetota; class Actinomycetes; order Kitasatosporales; family Streptomycetaceae; genus Streptomyces; species Streptomyces sp. NPDC086080. The sequence goes on along the minus strand of NZ_JBITRU010000005.1, from coordinate 59,099 downwards.
CCCTCACCGTGGGCATCAAGGCACGGAACACCATGATCAGCGGCATCGGCGCGGTCATCCTCGTGATGCTGCTCGCCCAGTCCGGCTGACAGCACCGCACAGACCACTGACCGGGCTCCCTTCCGGAGGGGAGCCGGGAGCCCGTCAGGAGGGCACCACCCGCACCAGCACCACCCGCACCATCTGCATCACCAGCACCGTCTGCACAACAACCACAACTGAACAGCTCGCTACGGATGAGTGCTCACCCGCCGTCGGCGGAAGGAGGAAGCAGCAGGGGCGCGCACAGGGACACCGCGCTCAGAAGATGTCCGGGCACCACGGTCGCCTGGACGTACGCAGCAGGGCGTCGGCCTGACGGGCGGCGCCCGCTCGTTCTTCCCGCACCCGGCCCAGCGCCGCCAGCCGCACCGCCGACTCGTCCCCCAGCCACAGCACGGCCAGCTCGGCGACGTCCAGCGTCAGATCGGCGCCCTCGGTGGTCGGCACACAGGACCCGGCCCCGTCCGCCGACGCCTCCAGCCGGTACCGGCCCCCGGCGAGCCCAGCGCCGTCGGCCACCTCCAGTACCAGCGACCCCGCCGCCTCGTACGTCCGCGCCTCCAGGGCCCGTACGACATCCAGGATCCGCACCCACAGCCAGTCCGCCTGTGTGGTGACGGCGGCGGCCCGCGGGTCGGGCAGGAAGTGCGGGAGCAGATCGTCGGGGGCCCGCCAGCCGCTCTTCACCCTCACCACCCAGTCGATCGAGCACAGGTAGTGCCACAGCGCCCGCTCCGCGGCCGGGGTCACCCCGATCAGCCACTTCACCCGGGCCGTGTTCAACGGCTGCTTGGCATCACCCCAGTTGTCGTCCGCCGTGTAGGCCACCATGCCCTCGACCTCGCCGCCGGCCGAGCGGTACACGGCGTAGAAGGGCTCGTGGAAGCTCGTATGGAAGCGCACGGCCCCGGTGGTGAGCTTCCACCACAGGTCGTCGCGGCTCACGGCACCCGGCTGCGCCCGCCACAGGCGTCGGTGCAGTTCGGGACCCAGCTTGCGGACGTCCTCCCCGTCCACCAGGTCGATCCGCCCGCCGTCCCCCGGTCCGGACCGGCGCGGGTCGAGGCCGGCGCGCGGCACGTCGACCGTCCACTCGGCCGCCGAGGTGGCGGGGCCGAAGCCGTAGCGCCCGTAGATGGGGTACTCGGCGGCGATCAGCGTGGCGACGACGTCCCCGCGCTCCTTGGCGGCCGCGAGGTCCCGCGTCATCATCCGGCTGAGCAGGCCGCGTCGCCGATGGGTGGGGGAGACCGTGACGTTGGTGACGGCGTCGGCGGGGACGGCCGCCCCGCCGACCACCGTGAGCTCCTGCGCGAAGGAACGGAACGTCGCTACACACCGCCCGCCGTCGAAGGCCCCCACCGTACGGCCGGGCGTGAGCTGCGCCCGGCGCGCGTCGACGACCTCGTCGGGCAGGGTGGGTTCCTGCAGGAAACCGATGCTCATCGCCCGGGTCCAGTCGGCGAACTCGGACTCGGTGATGGGGCGTACGTCGATGGCGTCACGGGAGGTCATGGGCTCACGGGAGGTCATGGGCTCACGGTAGGTCGGCCGCACGACAGGTGTCGACGAGGTTTCCCGGGGCCCGGTGAGGCCCTGGCCGGGCGCCGGTCAGGCGCCGGACGGATCCCGGTCGAGCCCCGGGCGATCCCGGTCAAGCCCCGGTAGGGAACCAGGCAAGGCCCCGCCGCCCCCGTCCCGCCGGGACGTCACGCCAGCAGGTCGTCGACCTGGGCCTCCCCGTCCCGGTACCGGCGCGTGATCTCCGCGCCGCACTCGTCCGCCGTACGCTGCAGCCGCTGCCGCCGCCGGGACACCTGCTGCTCGTACCGCACCAGCCGCCCCATCGCGGCGTGCAGTTCCCCGTCCGTCCGGGCGCCGAGATCCGACAGCTCCACCTCGGCGAGCATCTCGGCCGCCAGCCGCCGGTATTCCTCGCTCTGCGGCGTCCCCAGCGTCACATGACGGGCGGAGGAACGGTACCGGGCCGGGCCGTCCCGCAGGATCTCCGACAACCGCTCCACGACGGACGCGTCCCCCGCCGTGACGACGTGGGGCACGCCCTTCGGGACCCGCCGGGCCAGCTCCGCCCGCAGGATGTCGATCCGCCCCTGGAGCAGGCGCCGTACATAGCTCAGGTCGGCCTCGTCCCGCTGTGCGTCACGGCGCACCGCGCGCAGCTCCGGCAGACCGATCGCGGTCACATCGGCCGCTCGCCCTTCCTCGGACAGCACCGGACTGTCGGTGCGCTGTGTGGGCGGTCGGCGGAACTCCCGCTCCCCGATGCCCGCTCGGTCCAACGGAACTGCCGCAGGCGACTGCCCGGCTCCCGGTGTGCTCATGTCCCTCAACCGTCCCTCGACCGGCGTGTGGCAGCATCGTGCCACCCCGAGCGGCCGCTATGTGAGCGAGTGTCCCCGATCCGCCCCAGATGGGCGCTAAGGAGTAAAAATAGCCCGACCGGGGGGCGGCGCGGGCCGGGGTCGGGCGGCTGTTCGCCGACCGGCATCATGGACGTATGCGAGCAGTGGTGCAGAGGGTCGACGGCGCAAGCGTCGTGGTGGACGGCGAGACGGTGGGCGCGATCGAGGGCGAGGGCCTGTGTGTCCTCATCGGTGTCACCCACGAGGACACCAAGGAGAAGGCGGCCCAGCTCGCCCGCAAGCTCTGGTCCATCCGGATGCTCCAGGACGAGAAGTCGTGCAGTGACATCGACGCCCCGCTCCTGGTGATCAGCCAGTTCACCCTCTACGGCGACGCCCGCAAGGGCCGCCGCCCCACCTGGAACGCCGCCGCCCCCGGCGACCTCGCCGAACCACTGGTCGACGAGGTCGTCGCGCAGCTGCGTGCGCTGGGCGCGACGGTGGCGACGGGCCGCTTCGGCGCGCGGATGCGGGTGTCGCTGACCAACGACGGCCCGTTCACCGTCCTGCTGGAGATCTGACCTGGCTCAGGGCTCGACGACGGTCTCCTGCGCGGCCGCGGTGTCCCCGGCGAGCAGCCGCGCGTCCACCGGCACGTTCCGCTTCACCAGCGCCAGCGCCACCGGACCCAGTTCGTGATGCCGTACGGACGTCGTGACGAAGCCGATCTTCCGCCCGTCCGGACCGTCGTCCGCCAGCCGGAGCTCGGTTCCCGGTGCCGGAAGGTGCACCTCGCTGCCGTCCAGGTGCAGGAACACCAGCCGCCGCGGCGGCTTGCCCAGGTTCTGCACCCGGGCGACCGTCTCCTGCCCCCGGTAGCAGCCCTTCTGCAGATGCACGGCGCCGCCGATCCAGCCCAGCTCGTGCGGGATGGTGCGGTGATCGGTCTCGAACCCGAGCCGCGGCCGCTGCTGCTCGACCCGCAGCGCCTCGTACGCGAGCAGTCCGGCGGGCGGTCCCGCCTTCTCCGCGTACGACTCCAGCTCGCCCCGGGGCAGGAACAGATCCCGTCCGTACGGGGTCTCGCGGACGGCGACGCCCTCGGGCACCTCTGCGATGGACCCGGCCGGCAGATGCACCACCGCGATGTCGGCGGTCCGGTCGGCGACCTCGACCCGGTAGAAGAACTTCATCGACTCCAGATACGCGATCAGCGCGTCCTGGGTGCCGGGCTCGACATGCGCCCAGACCGTCTCGCCGTCGTCGACCAGGTAGAGCGCGTGCTCGATGTGGCCGTGGGCGGAGAGGATCAGGGCCTCGGTGGCCTGGTGCGGCGGCAGGTCGCTGACATGCTGGGTGAGCAGCAGATGCAGCCAGGCCAGCCGCTCCGGCCCGGTGACGGTGACGACCCCGCGGTGGGACAGGTCGACGAAACCGGTGCCGTCGGCGAGGGCGCGCTGCTCACGGAACAGGTCGCCGTAGTGGGCGGCCACGCCTTCGTCCACGCCCTCGGCGGGGACGGCGCCGGGCAGGGTCAGCAGGGGGCTCTTCATATGCCAAGCCTACGACTCGGCTCCCGAGGCCTTCCGGGCGCAGTCCTCGCACCGGCCGAAGATCGCGAAGTGCTTCATGTCGGTGTCGAAACCGAAGGTGTCCCGCAGCTTCGCCGTGAACTCGGCGGCCACCCCGACGTCCGCCTCGATGACGTTCGTGCAGTCGCGGCAGACCAGGTGCAGATGGTGGTGCCGGTCCGCGAGGTGGTAGGTCGGGGCGCCATGCCCGAGGTGGGCGTGGCTGACCAGCTCCAGCTCCTCCAGCAGCTCCAGGGTGCGGTACACGGTGGAGATGTTGACCCCCGACGCCGTCTTCCGCACTTCCGCCAGGATGGCGTCGGGGGTCGCGTGCTCCAGGGTGTCCACGGCTTCGAGCACGAGTTGGCGCTGCGGCGTCAGCCGGTAGCCGCGCTGCCTGAGATCGCTCTTCCAGTCGGTGCTCACCACACCACGAGTCTAGGCGCTGCGGCCCTCGTCACGGTGCGGCGGTGAACGTTCCCGTCAACAACGCTTCCGCGAGTGTGCGACGGTACTCGCCGGTCACCCGGGCGATCTCGCTGTGCGCCCGGACCTTCTCGTCGAGCGCGGCCAGGGTCGCACCGATGGTCCGCTGTTCTGCTTCCGGTGGCAGGAGTACGGGCAGCTCACCCAACGTCCGGGTTCTCACCGACGGGATCACCGACCCGGCCGCCCGGCTGCGAATCCAGTCCTGGGCCGCCTCCGAGCCCAGGTACGCCGCCAGGTACGCCGCCTGAGCCGGTCCTTGGACCGCAAGCCGTAGCCTCACCAAGCCATGGTGATACAGCCAGCCGGCGTGCTCACCGGTCACCAGCGCGAGCCGTCCCGCCGTACCCGTCCGCGCGATGAGGATGTCGCCCTCCTGGAGCAAGTACTTCTCCAGTGTCCGAGCCCGTTCCCAGGGCATTGCGGGCACGGCGGCGGGGTCCGCGGTGATGACGCGGTTTCCGCGCAGATCACGCGGCAGCACGATCGGTACACCCCCGTCGGCTTGTGTCCGCCCTTTGTCCACGGGCCGTACCGCCGGGCCGGCCTGAACGGACTCGCACAGGTCCGTCAGCTGACTGCGGCTCCAGCCGCGCGGCACGAAGCGGTCCGGCGAGGTACTGCTGTCAGCCATCATCACAGGTCATACCTTCCGAGCTGCCGATTCACCTCGGCCTGGACGCTCTCCGCCCACGCGTGCAGGTGGTCGAGCTCACCGGCCAGTTCGCCGAGCCGGTGCCGTACCTCTGCCGGATCGGTCACAGGGAACGGGGCCGTCCCCGTCGGGCGCACGTACAACACAGGTTCCAGACTGTTGTCGTGCGCGGCGATCTCCGCAGGTGTCGCCACCTTGCTCAGTCCGGGTGTCCCGGCGTGGTCGCGCCCGGCTGCCGCCGCACACCATGAGCTGTACTCCCGAACCAGTCGTGCGATGTCGTCGTCCCTCAGGGCGCGCCGAGTCCGCGTGACGCTTTGCCCGAGGCCGGCACCCGCTACGAACAGCACGTTGCCTGCCGACGCGCCGGGGACATCCGGAGCCCGCAGGAACCAGATGTGTGTCCTGATCGCCGTGCGCTCGAAGAGCTGGGCGGGCAGCTCCATGACGCATTCGACAGCCCCGTTCTCCACCAGTCCTGTCCTGACCGCTCGAGCCGCTCCCGCGTTGAAGGCCGCGCCTGCGGGCATCAGCACGGCGGCCCGGCCACGTGGCGTGAGGCGGGAAGCGGCGTACTGGAGCCAGTCAAACTCGGTGCGACGGGCACGACCGTACTTCCAGTACGAAGGCGGGGGCACGTCGTCGGGCAGGCGCCCACCGAAGGGCGGATTGGTGATCACCGTGTCGAAGGAACCGGGCGGGTCCACCGGTCCTGTCGCGGGGGTGAACGGCCCCTCGGCGAGCTCCACGAGTTCCGGCTCCGCGCCATGTACACAGAGGTTCATGTTGACGTTGCGCAGGTCGCGTTCGTGGAGCACCCGGCCGCTGGCACCGCGTGTCTCCGAGCCCTGGGCTGCAGCGGCGTCCAGGTAGGCGGTGAGCAATTCTCCAGTCCGGCAGTACGGGTCGTGCGGCATCGACGCCACGGGCTGTACGGCGGCCAGAGCACCGGCCATGGTCCGGCTGACGGACGGCGGAGTGAGGAAGTCGCCGCCTTCGCGTGCGTCGGCATCGCGCAGGAGCCCGAGCACCAGGTCGAACGCCTGGCGGGCCTCCTCGGGAGAGCCAGGAGGGCTGTGGTCGATGAGTTCCTGAAACCCGTCCGGCAGCGAGCGAGGATACTTCTCCTCCGGCACCGCGCATTCATGCGCGAACCGGTCGAAGTCTCTCCGCCCAGCAGCCCCTCCGTCGGCTTCGACGATCGCGCAGTAGACGAAGTAGAGCAGCCACTCGAGATACACCTTCAAAGGAACTGGCCCACGCACCCGTTCCATGGCGGAACCCGTGAGCCCTCTGACCGCCGCGAGCAGTCCTCCGGCACTTCCACCCGCCAAGCCGGTACGGAACCGGTCGCCGTACGTGGTACCCGCCGGCTCGCCGGGGCGCCGCGCGTTGGCGGGCACGGTACGGACGGACAGCCAGGCCAGAACCTCGTCCGCGCGAAACCGCTCAGGTTCGGCGCCTGCCTGCCGGACAGCCGGAGCGGGATAGTCCGGGTGACGTCGCTCCCAGTTGCTGACCGCAGGACGTTCCACCCCTGCCATGCGCGCGATGGCAGACCGGGACACGAGCACACCCGCGAACTCTTTGTCACCGCTCTCATCGGGCCGCGAGTCGAAGTCTGACACAGCATCTCCTGAGGGTCCCGGCGGTCAGAACTGAGGTGGTCTGGTGCCGCGAAGGGCGTCTCCCCGGTTGGCAAGCACCTCTGGGAACCGGTCCATGACCTGCATCTCCTTGGCCAACTCGGGACTGAGGTAGCCGAGCACACGGTAGATCGTGCGGTGGCCTTCCGCTGGGTCCAGGTGCTGCCAACGAGGGCACCTGGATCGGCATCGGTGATCGACCGGCTCATGGTGCATGACCCTGTTACGGAGCCAGCACAGTGCCTGCAGGCTACGGTGCAGGTCCTTCCGTGGCCCGGAGTAGTGTGGAAACGCCTTGTGTGTGGCAGCCACCCAGAACCCTCGGTCGTAGCCCGGGGTGCTGCTCACCAACGAGACCCAGAAGCCGAAGGTCAATTCGGCGACGATGCTGCCCACAGGCGCCGGAGCCGTGCCGGTCTTCTCCACTTTCTCGCGCGCAGCATCGACAAGCCGAAGGCCATTCCGATTTAACGGAGCACTCACCCACCAGTCCGGTCTGCCATGCTGTCGCGCAAGCACGTCATGAAGGGCGTTGCGCAAAGTAACCTCCAGGCAGTGCAGCGGTCCGTACAGGGCTGCTGACGCCTCCAGATTCCACCAGTACAGACGCATCGCCACCTGGGGGTCGCCTCCCGCCGCCCCCAAATAGGCGGTCATCCGCGGTTTCGAAAAGGCCCGCACCATCCATTCCGGCAGATCACTCACCGTGTTCCCCCCTCCACTCACCCGTGACACGCGGCACTGCCCCCTTCGGGAGCGCCGTGCTAACGTCGTATGCGTACGCCCTGGGTCCGCCTCTGCATCGCAAGCCGCCCGGAGCACAGTAGGTATCCGGGAGCCCCGGCTGCAGCCGTATTGCAGCCGGGGCTCTCCCTGTAGACGCGCGGATTCAGCATGCGCCCCCGACGCCATCGCCACTCTAGCCACAGACACCCCTTCCCTGCAAGCGCATTGCAGTGCGCTTGAAACTGTTAAGGCAGGAAGGGGTTAACAAAAACCAAGCGCTCATCGCGATCACCAATTGGCGCCACCCTCAAATTGGTGGACACCCCCCTCAGCCAGTGCCCGAGGCATCTCTCACGCGATGCCCCGAACATCGCCGAGGTCGGTACCGTCGTCAGCAGCACCGGCTCTTGACCCGGAGGACTCTCCATGACCGCTCACCGCCCGGAACCACTCACCGAACCCATCGCCCCCATGCCCGCTCTCACCCCCGAGGCGCTCCGTACTGCGGTCGAGAGGCTGACGCCGAGCCGGGTACCCGCATTCGTTCAGGACCTCGTCGAGGCGACGACCAACGCGCAGCAGGCGCAGTCCCTCGCGCCTCTGCGTACCTTCGTCCACACCTGGGGGGTGTTCGTCGCGATCCAGCGCCGGCCGTCCCGCGCCGCACGCCTGCGTCACCTGGAAGACATGGTGAGCGCGGGTGCGGACGATCCGGCGGACGCCATCGCCGAGATTCGGCAGATCCACGCTGAGGCAGAGGCGGAGGCCGGCCTGTGAGCGACTGGAAGTGGGACTACAACCCGAGCGAGGAGTACCTCACGGCGGGTCTGCCCGTGGGCGTCGTGGCCGAGGTGGAGCGCATCGCCACCGAACTCGCCGACCTCGGCCGCGATGCCGAGACCGCGGGCAGTCGGCCGGAGGGGAAGCCCGGCGGGTTACGGAACTTCCCCATCTTCGGCGGACGTGGCTTCATCCAGTTCCTGGCGGTCCCCCGGCACGAGTGCGTCTACATCTGCGCCATCGTCTGGAGCGGGTGAGCCAGGCGAACAAGGAAGTGGGGAACTACTTGAAGAAGGCGATCCCGTCGTCCGGCATGTCGTCCGGCAGGGCCTTGGCCCAGCGCTCGACCTCCTCCGGCGTGACGACCTTCTTCAGGTGCGCCGACATGTAGGGGCGCAGCTCGACCTCGGGGGTCTGCTTCTCGCCGACCCACATCAGGTCGCTCTTGACGTAGCCGTACAGCCGCTTGCCGCCGCTGTAGGGGCCCGAGGCGGCGGTGCGCGCCACCGCGTCCGTGACCAGGTCGATCTGCGGCTTCTGGTCGGCCAGCTCGCCGTACCAGATCTCGACGACGCCGTCGTCGCGGGTCATCGTCACCTCGACCTTGCGGTCGGCGTCGATCCGCCAGAAGCCGTGCTCGGACTCCAGCGGCCGGACCTTGTTGCCGTCGTTGTCCAGCACCCAGGTACGGGAGGCGTACTCCAGGAAGTCCCGGCCGTCGTGGGTGAAGCTGACCTCCTGGCCGAAGTTGCACTTCTCGGCACCGGGGAAGTCGTGCACGCCCGCGCCCGCCCAGTCACCGAGCAGGAAGGCGAGCGGGACGAGGTCCTTGTGCAGGTCGGACGGGATCTCGATCATGAGCGGTACTTCCTGGCGTCGGTGATCAGCGCTGGCCCTGGTACAGCTTCTTCACGGTCAGCCCGGCGAAGGCGAGAACGCCGACGGCGACCAGGACCAGCAGGGCTTCGAAGAAGATAACCACGAGGTGCTCCTTGAGCGGGGGGGGTGCGAGGGTGTGTGCACGGGGCCGGACCCCAGCTTACGCGGCCGGGGCCGGCCCCCGTCGTGCGAGGTCCTGCCCCGCCGCGCACCTCAGCCCAGCAGCTGGCTCTGCAGCACCACCGTCTGCTGGAACGGCACCGCGTGGGCGGTCCCCTTCCGGGACTGCAGCACCACGGCGAGCACGTCGCCGGCGGCGAGGTAGGCGTACCGCTCCCGCTCCCACATCGAAGCGAGCATTCCGAGTCCGCGCGCACAGGAGACCCGCAGCCGGCGACCGAGGTTGTGGCGATCTTGATTACGATTCGGTCATGGCCAAGAAGCTTGTGATCAAGGTGACCGCGGGAACCGACGCACCCGAACGCTGTTCGCAGGCGTTCACGGTGGCGGCGGTGGCCGCGGCCAGCGGTGTCGAGGTCTCCCTGTGGCTCACCGGGGAGTCCGCGTGGTTCGCGCTGCCCGACCGTGCCGCCGAGTTCGAGCTGCCGCACTCCGCCCCGCTGCCCGATCTGCTGGACTCGATCCTGGCGAGCGGCCGGGTGACCCTGTGCACCCAGTGCGCGGCCCGCCGCGACATCACGGAGAAGGACGTCCTGGAGGGCGTACGCATCGCCGGCGCGCAGGTCTTCGTACAGGAGGCCATGACGGACGGCACCCAGGCTCTCGTCTACTGAGCACCCCGCACCCACAGACAGAACGGATGCCCGGAAGGGTCGAGCAGCACGCGCACGTCGTCCTGCGGCTGATCGTCGGCGAGCGTCGCCCCCTCCGCCACCGCGCGGGCCGTCCCTGCCTCCAGGTCGTCGACCTCGACGTCGAGGTGGAGCATCATCTGCTGATCGCCGGCTTTCCGCGTGGGCCAGACCGGCGGGACGTACTCGGGCTCGGTCTCGAAGGCGAGCGCCGTGCCCGCGGCCCCGTCCGGCGGTCCGATGAGCACCCAGTGGGACTCCTCGGCGCGCACCGCGTAGTTGAGAAGCCGTGCGTAGAAGTGAGCCAGCTCGTGCGCGTCACGCGCGTCGAGCACTACGGTGGACAGTCTTGCCGACGGCGGCACGGACGCTGAGGACATGCCCCCTTCCTAACGGGGGCGCTTCTTGCCGTCCAGTTCGTCCCACCACTCGTCGGACTGCGGGTCGCCGGAGGGGTCGTCCCACCAGCGGTCCTCGGGGCCGCGCCGGTTGGCGACCACCGCGGCGAGCGGCGGGATGACCATGGCGACCAGGCACATCGCCACGGCGGCCGGCGTCGACCAGAGCCGCACCACACCCCACGCCAGGACGAACAGCCCGATACAGGCGCCCATCATGACGAAGTAGGCATGCCGCCTGCGCGCGTACATACGCCCAGCGTAGGTCCGCGGACGCCGAAGGGCCGCATCCCGGGCGTCCAACCCGTGGGATGCGGCCCTTGCGCCGTGCTCGTGTCCTCAGACCGCGATCGCGACCTCGGCCAGACCGCCCTGCTGGGCGACGACCGTGCGGTCGGCGGTGCCACCGGGCACCAGCGCGCGGACGGTCCAGGTGCCCTCCGCCGCGTAGAAACGGAACTGACCGGTGGCGGAGGTCGGGACCTCCGCGGTGAACTCGCCGGTCGAGTCCAGCAGACGGACGTAGCCCGTCACCGGCTCGCCGTCACGGGTCACGGAACCCTGGATGGTGGTCTCACCGGGCTTGATCGTCGAGGCGTCCGGGCCGCCGGCCTTCGCACCGCACATGTCGTACTCCTGAGGGGGTCTGGAAAGGTCGGTGGTGGGGATTACTTGGCCGGGCCGAGCTCGATCGGCACGCCGACGAGCGAGCCGTACTCGGTCCAGGAGCCGTCGTAGTTCTTGACGTTCTCGACACCGAGCAGCTCGTGCAGCACGAACCAGGTCAGCGCGGAGCGCTCACCGATGCGGCACAGGGCGATGGTGTCCTTGGACAGGTCGACCCGCTCGTCCTCGTAGAGCGCCTTGAGCTCGTCGTCGGACTTGAAGGTGCCGTCGTCGTTGGCGTTCTTGGACCACGGGATGTTGCGGGAGCTCGGCACGTGGCCGGGACGCTGCGACTGCTCCTGCGGCAGGTGGGCCGGGGCGAGCAGCTTGCCGGAGAACTCGTCGGGCGAGCGCACGTCGACGATGTTCTGGTTGCCGATGGCGGCCACGACGTCGTCGCGGAAGGCGCGGATGGACGCGTCCTGCGGCTTGGCCTTGTAGTCGGTCTTCCGGCGCTCCGGCACCTCGTCACCGGGGACCAGCTCGCGGGCGTCCAGCTCCCACTTCTTGCGGCCGCCGTCGAGCAGCTTGACGCTGTCGTGGCCGTACAGCTTGAAGTACCAGTAGGCGTACGACGCGAACCAGTTGTTGTTGCCGCCGTACAGCACGACCGTGTGGTCGTTGCCGATGCCTCGGTCCGACAGCAGCTTCTCGAAGCCCGCCTGGTCGACGAAGTCACGGCGGACCGGGTCCTGAAGGTCCTTCGTCCAGTCGATCCGGATGGCGTTCTTGATGTGGTTCTTCTCGTAGGCGGACGTGTCCTCGTCCACCTCGACGATGGCGATGGTCGGGTCGTCCAGGTGCTCCTGGAGCCAGTCTGCGTCGACCAGGACGTCGCTGCGGCTCATGCTGTTCTCCTCCGGGGCAGTTGCGGCGGGGCGTGCGAACAAGAGGGTGCGCGCCCAGGGCGGGCAGGCGCACGGATGCCCTCAGCGGGGCGGGGTGAGAATGCGGACGTCGACGCGTCCGCTCAGAAAGTGCGACAGAGCATGGCGGCGACGCGGCAGAGGTCCACTGCCCGCCGCTTCGTGAGATCCGCCCGTCCACGCGACTGGAGGACGACGTGTGTCTGCCACTGCATGGGGTCGATCGTAGGGACGACAGGGCAGGTGTGTCACCGGCGTGTCGCATGCTGAGACGAGATCGTCCGCCATCCGGGACGTCTGCCCCGGGAAGTCGCTCCCCGGCCGCCCCGGCCCCCGGCCGCCCGCCCCTCACATCTGGATGACGGACATCGCCGTCTCGCCTGGCGGACAGGACTCCCGGCCGAAACGATCCCTACCCGACCAGACGGACGTCGGAACCCTTCACCATGATGTCCACGCCGTTCTCGCCCGCCTCGACCTTGTCCAGCCGGATCCCGCCGGGCAGTCCGTCGATGCGCTGCTCGAAGTCCGTGATCCGCCGCAGCCGCGACTCGGCGAGCGCGACCCCTCCGAACTCGGGCAGGGCGTCGGCCTTGACCCGCACGGTGTTGCCGTCCACCACCGTCACCGAGCTCAGCACGGAGACCGGCTCAGGGAGTTTGTTGCCGAGCACGGTGGCCTCCACGGTGACCTCGATCTTCCCGTTTCCTCCGTCGGAGAGGCCGATGACCTCGGCGGTGACACCGGGGGCCACCTGGGTGGACTCGGACTTCGCCTTCTTCAGCAGCTCGGCGTAGGCGACGGTCGCCGTCCCGGTGGCGCTGTCGGCCACGGCGGAGCTGAAGTCGCTGGAGAACTCGACGCCCGTCATGTCGGCGCGCAGATCACCGATACGGATCTTCTCGGCACCGTCGCCGGTGTTGGCCTCGTACCCCTCGATGCCGACCTCCACCGCGTCGAGGGAGCCGCCGGCCACCTGGGTGAGGAAGGGGAAGCCCTTGATGGACACGTCGGGGGTGGACGCGAGATTCTCGTTCGCCTTCAGGCGGTCCGCCGCCTCGCCCTCGGCGACATTGACCGCGATGCGATCCGCGATCACGAAGATTCCGCCCAGGATCACGAGGACGATGAGCAGTATTCGCAGTGCACGCATGCGGTGTTTCCCCCACCTGGGCTGTTGACGACGGCGTTCCGCAGGACGACCGGGTGGCCGTCCTGCGCGAGCGTAACGCGCAGGTGTGTGTCAGCCGCGGGAAACTGTCGATCACTCTTGAATCCTCCCCCAGCTGAAGCAGGGGGATTCCTGGCTCACGCCGCCTGCGGGTCAGCGACCCGACAGGTCTTCCACGATCAGCACCAGCCGGGTTGAAACCAGCCCGGGGTCATACGGCAAAGCTCGGAGGTGCATGTGCTGTCTTGGCTCTCGATCAGCACGACGTACGCGCTTGGTTCTCGCAACGTACGGCGTGCAGTTCACCCGGCCGGGTGGGCGGTCTTTCGCCCTGACGGCAAAACCCCGTTTCCTGCCCTGCTTCGCAGGGGTCCGATTCTCCCCCGCAAGCGGGAGGTACCCCCACCCCGGCCTGAAGGCCGGGGCATCCTCGGGGGAGCCAGGTGACAGGAGAGCCCGTTCGCGGGGGCACGGGCGCGCGGGACGACCCCGGGGGCGGGGGGTACGGCCCGGCCGCCCCTCCGCCCGCCCGGCCGTCAGCCGACGACGCGGCCCAGGATGTACACCGCGGGCCCCGCCGCCGCCAGCGGCAGTGCGACGCCGGCCGTGAAGTGCACGAACCGCGAGGGGTAGTCGTAGCTCGCGACCCGGTGACCGATCAGCGCGCAGACCGCCGCGCCCGCGCCCAGACCCGCACCCGCGGCCTCCATCCCCCCGGCCGCGAACCCGGCCCCCGCCGCGACCGCGAGCGCGACCACCACGGACGCCGCGGTCGGCAGCGGCAGCGCCCGCGCCACCACCGCCGCCGCCACGGCGACCGCACCCACGGTCACCGCATCCGCGTCCGCCGCCAGATACCCGCCCGCCGCGATCGCCAGCGCCGCCGCGACGACCGTCGCCATCAGCCCGTACATCCGCTCGTCGGGATCCGCGTGCGACCGCAGCTGCAGCACCAGGGACAGCAGCACCCACACCCCGAGCGTCCCCAGGATCGCCGCGGGCGAGCGGTCCGACGCCAGCAGCGCCGCATCCGCCACCAGCGCGCCCAGGAACCCCAGCGCGATGCCCTGCCGGGCCGGCCACATCCCGTTCAGCCGGAACCAGCCCGCCGCCGTGACCCCCTGGAGCACCACCAGCGGCACGAGCAGCGCGTACGTACCCAGCGCCGCCCCACCCGCGAGCAGCAGCCCCAGCACCGCGGTGAGCACCGCGGGCTGCATCCCGGGCTCGATGACGGGCGAACGTCCCTCCGCCCGCGCCCGCTGCGCGTCGGTGACCCGCGAGTTCCCGCCCAGGGTGGCCGGCCCGTACTCCTCCTGAAGCGGACGCGCCGGCGCGTCCGCCGCCTCGGGCACCGGTACGGCCTCGGGCACGGGCGCAGCGGCCACCGGCGGCTGCATCGTCGTCTCCCAGGTCTGTCCCTGCCACTGCTGTGTGTGCTGCTGATCGGCGTACGGATCGGCGTACGCCTGCTGCTGCCCGGGCCACGCCTGCGGCTGCGGCTGCGGCTGCGGCTGCGGCTGCGGCTGCTGGTAGGGCTGCGGCTGCTGGTAGGGCTGCTGGTACGGGTCGTACGACTGACCCGGGTCGTACGACCCGTACGGCTGGTTCGTCATCAACACCCTCCTGCGAACGGCGGAAGCACCTCGACCGTGCCGCCGTCGGCCAGCCGTACCGCGTCGTGTGCGCGCTTGCCCACGGGATCACCGTCGACAAGGAACGAGCACCGCAGCAGGACGCGCGTCAGTTCGCCGGAGTGCCGCTCACGCGCGGCGTCGAGCGCGTCGGCGAGCGTGTCCGCGTCGTACGCCTCCTCGGCCACCCCGGCCGCGGCCTTGGCGGCGGCCCAGTACCGCACCGTGACCTTTGCCATCTGCTGGTTCCTCAATCGGAAATCGGTTGACGGTGAACACGGTCAGGCTAGCCCGCCCGGGCGACCACCCAGTCCCCGATCCGCCCGAGCAGCGGCTCCGGCACCGCGTTCTCCGCGTGCCCCATCCCGGGCTCGACCCACAGCTCCCCCTGCTCGCCTGCGGCAGCGGCCAGCATCCGCGGGTGGTCGAGCGGGAAGTACCCGTCCTGGTCCCCGTGCACGATCAGCAGGGGGGTGGGCGCGATCCGCGGCACCGCCTCGACCGGCGACAGCGGCACCGGGTCCCACCGCCGGTGATGGATCCGCGTACGCAGCCCGTAGCGCCCCACCAGCCGTCCGGAGGGCCGGGTCACGAGCCAGTGCAGCCGCCGCATGGGAGCGGTGCCCCGGTAGAACCACCGCGCGGGAGCGCTCACGGACACCACGGCGTCCACCCCGGTCCCGGCCCCGGCCTCCGCATCCGCCCCCGCCCCCCGGCTGATCGCGGCGTGTCGCAGCACCACGGAGCCGCCCATGGAGAACCCGACGGTGGCCACCCGCGCGTATCCCAGCCCACGCGCCCACCCCACCACCGCCGCGAGGTCGAGCACCTCCCGGTCCCCGACGGTGGACCGCCCGCCCGACGCCCCGTGCCCCCGGAAGGAGAACGTCACGACGCCACCGTGGCGCGAGAAGGCCCGCGCCACCCGCCGCACATGAGGCCGGTCCGCCTCTCCGGTGAACCCGTGCGCGATCACGAACACAAGATCGGAACGGGAGGAGGAATCGGTTCCCGGTTCGTATACGGAATCGATCGCGACGCCGTCCGCAGTGCGCAGGAACGTCCGCAAAGACCCACCGCCGCGCGTTACCCCATGCGTCTCGGAATATGGACGAGTGACCGGGGGAACGCGGGCTCGATCGGTGGATCGCGCCACATGACCTGCCGTACCGGTGCTCATGTCGGCTATTCTGCTGCGAAGAGGACTCGGGCAGTGAAGCCCCCGGGTCCTTTTGTGCTTTCGGAAGCGTTGTATACGAACGCGGGAAACCGCCGGTGTACGGGTTGTCGAACGCACGCAGCAATGCCGTAAACGTCCTCGCAGGGACCGAGGAGGAACCAGACGTTATGGGCGAGCGAACCGTGCACGACCGCAGAACGGACCGAACGGCCCCGACCCGAGCAACCCGGATCCAGGCAGGTGAGGAGACTCGATGAGTTCGCTGCTGCTCCTGACCAACGCGCTCCAGCCGTCGACGGAGGTGCTCCCCGCCCTCGGCCTGCTCCTGCACAACGTGCGCGTGGCGCCCGCGGAGGGCCCGGCCCTGGTCGACACCCCCGGCGCCGACGTCATCCTCGTCGACGGCCGCCGCGACCTCCCGCAGGTCCGCAGCCTCTGCCAGCTGCTGCGCTCCACCGGCCCCGGCTGCCCGCTCGTCCTGGTGGTGACGGAGGGCGGTCTCGCGGCCGTCACCGCGGACTGGGGCATCGACGATGTGCTGCTGGACACCGCGGGCCCGGCCGAGGTCGAGGCCCGTCTGCGCCTGGCCATGGGCCGTCAGCAGATCGTCAACGACGACTCCCCGATGGAGATCCGCAACGGCGACCTGTCCGTCGACGAGGCGACCTACTCCGCGAAACTCAAGGGCCGGGTCCTCGACCTGACCTTCAAGGAATTCGAACTCCTGAAATATCTCGCGCAGCACCCCGGCCGGGTCTTCACCCGCGCCCAGCTGCTCCAGGAGGTGTGGGGCTACGACTACTTCGGCGGCACCCGCACGGTCGACGTGCACGTCCGACGCCTGCGCGCCAAACTCGGCCCCGAGCACGAGTCGCTGATCGGCACGGTCCGTAACGTCGGTTATCGATTCGTTACGCCGGAAAAGGTGGAGCGCCCGGCCGACGAGGCGAAGACCCGGAGCGACCGGCAAAAGCCGTCGGATACGGACGAGGCGGCCGCGGAGGCGCCCACCGAGGCGCCGTCACGGAGGTGACCGTCGCACGGATGAGCGTTGCGTTCGCACATACGAGCCGTCTCTGTGCTGTTCGGCACCCTCTTCACTCCCTGCCCAAACGGAATATATCCGCGTAGACTCCGCGCGTGGCCAAGGTAACCAGGGATGATGTGGCGCGGCTGGCGGGTACGTCCACCGCCGTCGTCAGCTATGTCATCAACAACGGACCCCGGCCGGTCGCCCCGGCCACGCGCGAGCGCGTTCTCGCCGCGATCAAGGAGCTGGGGTACCGGCCCGACCGCGTCGCCCAGGCGATGGCGTCTCGGCGCACGGATCTCATAGGCCTGATCGTGCCGGACGCGCGCCAGCCCTTCTTCGGGGAGATGGCGCACGCGGTCGAACAGGCTGCGTCCGAGCGCGGAAAAATGGTGCTCGTCGGGAACTCCGACTACATCGGCGAGCGCGAGGTCCACTATCTGCGCGCGTTCCTGGGGATGCGTGTCTCCGGACTGATCCTGGTCAGCCACGCGCTGAACGACCTGGCCGCCGCGGAGATCGAGGCGTGGGACGCCCGGGTCGTCCTGCTGCACGAGCGCCCGGAGGCGATCGACGACGTCGCGGTCGTCACCGACGACCTCGGCGGCGCCCAGCTCGCCGTGCGCCATCTGCTGGAGCACGGGTACGCGTATGTCGCGTGCGTCGGCGGCACGGCGGACACCCCCGCCGTCGGCGACCCCGTCTCGGACCACGTCGAGGGCTGGCGGCGCGCGATGGAGGACGCCGGTCTGCCGACCGAGGGCCGCCTGTTCGAGGCCCCGTACAACCGCTACGACGCCTACCGCATCGGCCTGGACATCCTCTCCGGCCCCGACCGCCCGCCGGCGATCTTCTGCTCCACCGACGACCAGGCGATCGGCATCCTGCGCGCCGCGCGGGAACTGCGCATCGACGTGCCGGGGGAACTCGCGGTCGCCGGGTTCGACGACATCAAGGAGGCGGCGCTCGCCGACCCGCCCCTGACCACCGTGGCCTCCGACCGTTCGGCGATGGCCCGCGCGGCCGTCGACCTGGTCCTCGACGACGGCCTGCGGGTGGCGGGCTCGCGCCGGGAACGCCTGAAGGTGTTCCCCTCCCGGCTGGTGCTGCGCCAGTCCTGCGGCTGCCCGTAGCCCGGCCCGCACACCGAACCCCCGCGCCGCGGACGTTCACCCGGCCTCGCCCGGCCCGCGCCCCGCCCCCCGTCCGGCGCGCGCCCCGCCGCCCGTCCGGCCCTGCACCGCGGCCCCCGTCCGACCCCGCACCACGGGGCCCCTCCAGCCCCGCGCCGCGGCAGCCCCCTCCGACCCCGCACCGCAGCCCGCCTCCCATCCCCGCACCGCGGCCCCCTCCGACCCCGCACCGCAGCCCGCTTCGGCCCCGCACCACGGCCCCCGTCCGACCCCGCACCGCGGCAGCCCCCTCCGACCCCGCACCGCAGCCCGCCTCCAATCCCTGCACCGCGGCCCCCTTTCGACCCCGCACCACGGCCCCCGTCCGACCCCGCACCGCGGCAGCCCTCTCCGACCCTGCATCGCAGCCCGCCTCCCATCCCTGCACCGCGGCCCCTTCCCGCCCCGCGCCACGGCGCGCCCGTCCGGTCCCGCACCCCAGCCCTCGTCCGGCCCTGCACCACGGGCCCCTCCAGCCTCGCGCCACGCCCCCTTCGGCCCCGCACCACGGCCCCCGTCCGACCCCGCACCCGGTGGGCCTTTATGTCGGGCATACGAGGTTCTGTCGTGCTTCTCAGCGAGCACTCAGGATGCTCTCATCGTCCGGCGCGAGGCTCATGAGCATGACCGAGAGCCCCCGCCCGAGCGGCGCGTACGACAGCAGCCCCCAGCAGGTGAACCCCGAGTGGCCGCCCCCGCCGGCGTACGCGCCGACGCCCGCGCGCCCCTCGGACCCGGACCCGTCGGCCGCCCCCGCGCGGAGGCGGAAGCGCACCCGCGGCCCCGCCGGCCTGCTCGCCGCCGTGGCGATCGTCGCGGCGGCCGTCGGCGGCGGCACCGCCTACGGCGTGCAGGAGCTGACCGGCAGCGACACGGTCGCCTCGTCGAGTTCGACCGGCAC
Source organism: Streptomyces sp. NPDC086080 (assembly GCF_044540255.1). Taxonomy (NCBI): domain Bacteria; kingdom Bacillati; phylum Actinomycetota; class Actinomycetes; order Kitasatosporales; family Streptomycetaceae; genus Streptomyces; species Streptomyces sp. NPDC086080. The sequence goes on along the minus strand of NZ_JBITRU010000005.1, from coordinate 40,121 downwards.
CAACGTCGTACCGTCGAGCCAGAAGGACACGGTGGCCGGCGTCGCCGCGGCGGTCAGCCCGAGCATCGTCGAGATCCGCGCGGCCTCCAACGCAGGCTCCTCCACCGGCTCCGGTGTGATCATCACCGACGACGGCGAGATCGTCACCAACCACCACGTCGTCGCCGGGGCCTCCTCGGTCAAGGTGCGCACCGCCGACGGCACGACGTACACCGCGAAGGTCGTCGGCACCGAGAGCGAGAAGGACCTGGCGCTGCTCAAGCTCGAGAACGCCTCCGGCCTGAAGGCGGCCACCCTCGGCGACTCCGACGGCGTGCAGGTCGGCGACCAGGTCGTGGCGATCGGCTCCCCCGAGGGCCTGACCGGCACGGTGACCAGCGGCATCGTCTCCGCCCTCGACCGGGACGTGACCGTCTCGACGGACCGGAGCCAGGCGCGGCAGGGACAGCAGGGCGGCGGCTGGCCGTTCGAGTACGGCGGCCGGCAGTTCAACGGCGACACGGGCTCCTCGACCACCACGTACAAGGCGATCCAGACCGACGCCTCCCTGAACCCCGGCAACTCCGGCGGCGCGCTGATCGACATGAACGGCAACATCATCGGCATCAACTCCGCGATGTACGCGCCGAGCGGCGCCGACTCCTCGGCGGCGGGCAGCGTGGGACTGGGCTTCGCCATCCCGGTCGACACGGTCAAGGCGGATCTGCCGGCCCTGCGCTCCGGTGCCACGAACTGACGCGCGACCCGGGAAACGTGCGACGCTGAAGACCCTGGGAGACCGGCCCTCCCCTGCCCTCCCCCTCCCCGCCGCACGCCCCGTCCAGACGAAGGACCCGACACACCATGAGCCCCGCCCCCGCAGAAGGCGACCGTGCCCCCCAGCGCATCCTGATCGTCGACGACGAGCCGGCGGTGCGTGAAGCGCTCCAGCGCAGCCTGGCCTTCGAGGGGTACGGCACCGAGGTCGCCGTCGACGGCGCGGACGCGCTGGAGAAGACGGCGGCGTACCGGCCGGACCTGCTGGTCCTCGACATCCAGATGCCCCGCATGGACGGCCTCACCGCCGCCCGCCGGATCCGCGCCACGGGCGACACCACGCCCATCCTGATGCTGACGGCCCGCGACACCGTCGGCGACCGGGTGACGGGGCTGGACGCCGGGGCCGACGACTACCTGGTCAAACCGTTCGAGCTGGACGAGCTGTTCGCCCGTATCCGGGCGCTGCTGCGCCGCAGTTCCTACGCGGGCGCGGTGGCCGCCTCCGCCGAGTCGGACGACGTCCTCACCTTCGCCGACCTGCGCATGAACCTGGCCACGCGGGAGGTCGCGCGCGGCGACAGGACCGTGGAGCTGACCCGTACGGAGTTCACCCTGCTGGAGATGTTCATGGCCCACCCGCGCCAGGTGCTCACCCGTGAGCAGATCCTGAAGGCGGTCTGGGGCTTCGACTTCGAGCCGTCCTCCAACTCGCTCGACGTGTACGTCATGTACCTGCGCCGCAAGACCGAGGCGGGCGGCGAACCGCGTCTGGTGCACACGGTGCGGGGGGTGGGGTACGCGCTGCGGCAGGGCGGCGCGGAGTGACGGGTCCGGTGCGCCGCTTCCGCGCGCTGCCCATCCGGGCGCGGCTGTCCCTGCTGGTCGCGGCGGCGGTGGCGTTCGCGGTGGCGGCGGTGTCGGTGACCTGCTGGTTCATCGTGCGGGGCAAGCTGTACGACGAACTCGACGACGATCTGAGGTCGTCGGTGCTCACCCTCCAGCAGGAGGAGTTCGAGCAGCTCACCGACGCCTGTGTGCCGGAGCCGTCCGACACGGGCGTCATCACCCCGCGCAGCAACCAGTACGCCCAGCTGGTCCGCGCCGACGGCCGGGTGTGCGTCCTGCCCTATTCCGCGGCCGCGATCGACGTCACCAGCGGCGACCGGGCGGTGGCCGCGCGGCCCGACCCCGAGAAGGGCACCGTCCGCGACGGCACCGACAGCGACGGCGAACGGGTGCGCGTGCTGACGACGGCCGTCGTCGTCAAGACCGGCCCGCTCGGCCGGGCCGTGGTGCGGGACTACGCCTTCGTCGTCGCCCTGCCGCTCGGCAACACCCAGTCCACGCTCAACGAACTGGCCCTGCTGCTGCTCCTCGTCTCCGGTGTGGGCGTCGTCGGCTCCGCCGCCGCGGGTCTCGCCGTGGCCCGCGCCGGACTGCGCCCGGTCGACCGGCTCACCGAGGCCGTCGAACACGTGGCCCGCACCGAGGACCTGGGCATCCGCATCCCCGTGGAGGACGACTCCGAGGACGAGATCGCCCGCCTCTCCCGCTCCTTCAACTCCATGACGTCCGCCCTGGCCGGCTCCCGCGACCTCCAGCAGCAGCTCATCGCGGACGCCGGCCACGAACTGCGCACCCCCCTCACCTCGCTGCGCACCAACATCGAACTCCTCACCCGCAGCGAGGAGACGGGCCGGCCCCTGCCCGCCGAGGACCGCAAGGCCCTGCTCACCTCGGTCAAGGCCCAGATGACGGAACTCGCCGCACTCATCGGGGACCTCCAGGAACTGTCCCGTCCGGACACCGATCCGCACGCGGGCCGCGCCCAGATCGTGGCGTGGCAGGACGCCGTCGAGTCGGCCCTGCGCCGCGCCCGGCTGCGCGGCCCGGAGCTGACCATCACGGCGGACGTCCGCCCCTGGTACGTACGGGCCGAACCGGCGGCGCTGGAACGGGCGGTGGTCAACGTCCTCGACAACGCGGTGAAGTTCAGCCCGCCCGGCGGCACGATCGAGGTCCGCCTCACCGACGGGGTCCTCACCGTCCGCGACCACGGCCCCGGCATCCCCGCCGACGAACTCCCCCACGTCTTCGACCGCTTCTGGCGCTCCCCCACCGCCCGCGCCCTCCCGGGCTCCGGCCTCGGCCTGTCCATCGTGGCCCGCACGGTCCAGCAGGCGGGCGGCACCGTCACCCTGACCCCGGCCGACGACGCCGGCACCACGGCCACGATCCGGCTCCCGGGGGCTCCGACGCCACCACCGGAAGCATCGTGATGTCGCCTCGGACGGAGGTGCCCACGCCTACCGAGTCCTGGCTGCCGTAGCGCTGCCATAGTGCTGCCGTAGCGCTGCCGCAGCCCGTCCGGTGCGGGCTCCGTGCGGTCGGTGCCGGTCGACGGCACGGTCGGGCGTGGGCTCGTCCGGAGGAGCTTCGCCGGCCGGGTCCGGCACGGGGCGACCGACCGCTCTCGCCCACTCGGACGACGGGTGTGGCACCGTGGGGGCATGTCGACACCACCGGACGGGCTGCCCGAGTACCGCGTACTCACCGGACCCGATGACGCGGCGTTCTGCCGGCGCGTCAGTGAGGCCTTGGACATGGGGTACAAGCTCCATGCCGGACCCGCCGTCACCTTCGACGGGGAGCGGGTGATCGTCGCGCAGGCGGTGGTGTGGGCCGGGTAGGGCAAGGAATGGCCCGGAGGCCTACGGCGTGCTGATCCACCGCCTCAGCACATCGATCGTGTTCCCGGGCTCCGTGTTGAAGCCGAGCCGGATTCCGGGTACCGCCTCGGTGAGGACGTCGACCAGCCGCTCGAACAGCAGAGTGTGCTCGGGGAACAGGCGGACGCCACCGCCGATCACCGCCACGCCGAACGCCTGCTTCCCGAGATGTTCCCGGACGGTCGCCTCGGCCTGATCCGGGGCGGGGTCGACCGGGCACCAGACGACGTCGTACCCCGCCTCCCTCAGCGCCGCGTTTCCCGCCTCGATCCGGGCGGTGAGCGTCACCTCGTCCAGCCCGTCGGGAATCCGGCTGTAGTCGAGGGTGCTCGGGTGCAGGCCGATGTACAGGACCTTCGTGTCCTTCGGCAGCGGAGTTGACGTCGTCGGTCGGCTCATGGTGGGGCCCTCTCAGCTCGGGGCGGTGGCCTTCCCGGTGGACAACGCGCGCCAGGTGGTCCGTATGCCGCGATGAGCATGCGAAAGGGCCGGTCCGAGGTGCGCGTCGGCGTCCTCGGACCGGCCCCCTCGGTGACTGCTACCGCACGATCGTGATGCGGTCCGCCGCCGGCGGGGCGAGCGGGGTGGTGGCCGAGGAGTTGGCCGTCAGGTACTGCTCCAGGGCCGTCAGGTCGTCCTCGCCGACCAGGTCGTTCGTGCCCTCACCCAGGGTGGGGAAGCCGTCGCCGCCGCCCGCGAGGAAGCTGTTCGTCGCGACGCGGTAGGTGGCGGCCGGGTCGATGGCCGAACCGTCGAGCCTGATCGAGTCCGTGACCACCCGGTCCGCGCCCGTCTTCGTCAGGTCCAGGGTGTAGGTCAGTCCCGAGGAGATCTGCAGGATCTTCGGGGCCGCCTCGTTCGGGCCGCTGACCTGCTCCTTCAGCACCTGGATCAGCTGGGCGCCGGTGAAGTCCTGGAGGTTGACCGTGTTGGCGAAGGGCTGGACGGTGAAGCCCTCGGCGTAGGTCACCACGCCGTCGCCCTCGGTGCCACTGGCCGTGTGGGTGAGCGAGGCGCGGATGCCGCCCGGGTTCATCAGCGCCAGGTCGGTCTCCGCGTCCAGCGTCCTGCCGTACGCCAGTTGGGCGTCGGCGATCAGGTCGCCGAGCGGGGACTCCGTGCCGTCACGGACGATGTCGCCGGAGATGTGGCCGATGGCACGGTTGCCGATGGGAGCGGCGAGCGTGTTCCACCGGTCGATCAGGCGGGTCATGTCGGGCGCCTTGGGGACGTCCCGGGTGACGACATGGTTCGCGGACTTCACGGCCGTACGGGCGATGTCACCCGTCCAGCGGTCGTACGTCAGCGTGGTGTCCGTGTAGAGACGGCCGAAGGACGCGGCCGAGGTGACCGTACGGGGCTTGCCCGACGGGTCGGGGACGGTGCAGGCGTACGCCGCGTGGGTGTGGCCGGTGACCAGCGCGTCCACGTCCGGCGTGACGTTCTTCGCGATGTCCGCGATGGGGCCGGAGATGCCGTCGCCGGCGCCCGGGGAGTCGCAGTCGTAGTTGTAGGAGGACGAGGCCGGGAAGCCGCCCTCGTGCAGGAGGGCCACGATGGACTTCACGCCCTTGCGGCGCAGCTCCTTGGCGTACTTGTCGATCGTCTCGACCTCGTCCTTGAAGGACAGGCCCTTCACACCCTCGGCGGAGACGATGTCCGGGGTGCCCTCCAGGGTCACGCCGATGAAGCCGACCTTGACGTCGCCCCGCTTCCACACCCAGTAGGGCTTCAGCAGGGGCTTGCGGGTCTTGTCGTTCACGACGTTCGCCGCGAGGTACGGGAAGTCGGCGCCCTTGAACCTCTTGTCGGTGTAGCAGCCGTCCACCGGGTGGCAGCCGCCGTACTGAAGGCGGCTCAGCTCGCGCGCGCCCTCGTCGAACTCGTGGTTGCCGACCGAGGTGACGTCCAGGTCGAGCCTGTTCAGCGCCTCGATGGTGGGCTCGTCGTGGAAGAGGCCCGAGATGAGCGGGGACGCGCCGACCATGTCACCGCCGGCCGCGGTGATGGAGTAGCGGTTGCCCTTGCGGGCCTCGCGCAGGTGGGTGGCCAGGTACTCGACGCCGCCCGCGTCGATGGTCTTCGTGGTGCCGTCCGGCTGGAGTTCGGTGACCCGGCCGGAGGAACCCGCCGGGGGTTCCAGGTTGCCGTGCAGGTCGTTGAAGGACAGCAGCTGCACGTCCTGGTAGCGGCCGTGACTGTGGCCGTGCGGCTTGCCCTTGGTCCCGTGGTTCTCGCCCGCGCTCGCCGCCCCGGGCAGGGCGGCCGCGGCCAGCGCGCCGGCGGTGAGGACACCGGCGGCGGTCGCGAGAAGTCGGTTCGTACGGCGTCTGCGGCGCGGGTGGTGCGGGTGGTGCGCCGGGGATGTGGCTGGCATACGTCCCCCTGTGGGTCCGAGTGGGTACCGGCGCAGCCTAGAGTCAACGCGCGTAGCTCGACTAGGTATTCAGGGTTACGAGCTGGTTTATCTTTCGCCGACGGCATTGCCGTCCGTTGTGCGCCCCCTTCGGCACGGTCCCCTTACCCTCGTACGCATGACCAGCGACGACTTCGCACGGCCAGGCCGGCCCCGTTCCCTCCAGACCTACGCCGCGCTCTCCCCGGAGCAGACCGAGACGGTGCTCGCCCTGCTCGCGGAGGCCGCCCGGACCGACGGTCAGCAGGCGGTGTCCGAGCAGGGGCGGCTGCAACTGCGCGGCGGGGAGCGGGAAGGGGTCTCGCATCTGCTGCTGTCCGTCGACGACGAGCTCGTCGGATACGCCCAGTTGGAGGACACCGATCCGGTGGAACCTCCCGCCGCGGAACTCGTCGTGCATCCGTCCCACCGGGGCCACGGGCACGGGCGGGCCCTGGGGAACGCGCTGCTCGCCGCCTCCGGCAAGCGGCTGCGGGTGTGGGCGCACGGCGGCCACTCCGCCGCCCGCCATCTGGCGCAGGTGCTCGGGCTGACGCTGTTCCGGGAACTGCGGCAGATGCGGCGGCCGTTGGCCGGGCTCGACACGCTCGAACCGGTGCTGCCGGACGGCGTGCGCGTCCGTACGTTCGTCCCCGGCCGGGACGACGCGGCCTGGCTCGCGGTGAACGCCGCCGCCTTCGCCCACCACCCCGAGCAGGGCTCACTGACCCAGCGCGACCTCGACGACCGCAAGGCCGAACCGTGGTTCGATCCCGAGGGGTTCTTCCTCGCGGAACAGGGGGACCGGCTCGTCGGCTTCCACTGGACCAAGGCGCACGCGGCGGAAGGGCTCGGCGAGGTGTACGTCCTCGGCGTGAGCCCGGATGCCCAGGGCGGCGGGCTCGGCAAGTCCCTCACCACGATCGGGCTGCGGTATCTGGCGGGCAAGGGACTACCGACGGCCATGCTGTACGTCGACGCGGACAACAAGGCCGCGGTGTCCGTCTACGAGCGGCTGGGGTTCGTCACCCACGAGACGGATCTGATGTACCGGACGGAGACATGAGCCGGCCGAGCGTGCGGCGTCGTACCGGCTCCGTGGCACTCGCCGCCCCCGTCAGCAGCACGGCGCACAACAGCACCGTCCAGCGGTCGTGGGCGGCCGGCCACCTCGGGTCGCCCGCGCCCGCGAACAGGGCCCAGCTCTCGGGGCCCAGCAGCGGCGCCAGGATCGCGGAGCCGAGCAGGAACCCGGCGACGGCCTGACCCGGCCGGGCGCTGTCCCCGCGGCGGACCGCCAGCGCGGCTCCGGTCAGGGCGATGGCCAGGATCGTCGCCGCCTCCACGGTGATGTCGGCGACCGGCGGACGTATCCGCTCCGGGGCCAGGAGCAGGGCCGCGGTCCACCACAGGGCCGCGACCGGAAGCAGCAGGGCGAGGCGCAGGGCGTGACGCAGGGCACGGCGGGTGGGTACGGCGGCCGTGGTGTGCCGGGCCGGGTCGTCCAGCAGGAAGCCCGCCCCCAGCGCGAAGGCCAGGGCGGACGCCCGCAGCGCGGTCAGCGCCGCCTGGCCGTTCGCCTCCTCGCCCATCAGCCTGGGCCACGCGGCGAACAGCAGGCCGAGTCCGCCGCCCGCCGCGATCATCCGCCAGGGCACGGTCCGTACGACCGGCCGCAGCAACACCCGCACCAGCCCCGGTCCCGGCGGACCACCGACCACCGCGCCACGGGCCACGGGCCGGCCGCCCACCGCGCCACCGTGCGGCGTTCGGCCGCCCACCGCGTCACCGTCCACCCCTCGGCCGCCCACCGCGCCACCGTGCGGCGTTCGGCCGTCCACCGCTCGGCCGCCCACCGCGCCATCGTGCGGCGTTCGGCCGCCCACGGCGCCACCGTCCACCGCTCGGCCATCCACCGCGCCGCCGTGCGGCGTTCGGCCGTCCACCGCTCGGCCGCCCACCGCGCCATCGTGCGGCGTTCGGCCGCCCACGGCGCCACCGTCCACCCCTCGGCCGCCCACCGCGTCACCGTGCGGCGTTCGGCCGCTCACCGCGTCACCGTGCGGCGTTCGCTCGTTACCCGGCCCGGCGTTCACAGGCACTCGTCCTCCTCTGCCGGGCCCTCCGGCACGGCCATGCCGAGCATCCGCGCCACCTGTTCCGTCGTCACCTTCGGGGCCGTCAGCCCGGCCCAGTTGGCCCGCACCTTCGCGGCGACCGCGTCCCGGGGCTGCTTCAGCAGGCCGACCACCAGATCCGTGTGCGCGGAGGTCATCCGCAGCGGTTCCGTCTGCGAGACGACGATCGCCGAACCCGAGTCACTGTCGTCCAGACGCACACCGCGCAGATCGGCCACCGGGTCGGGGCGGTCGGCGAGCGCCAGCCACATCACGGTGACGATCCGGGCGTCGCACATCGCGCCGGCCGTCTCCTCCTTCCCCGTGACCAGCACCCCGGCGACGGCGACGGCGAACTCCGGGACCCGGTTGCCGCCCCAGGCCGTGCCGACGGTCACCTCGTCCGGGCGGGCGGACGGGTCGAGCGCGGCGTCGCCGTCCAGGCCGTAACGCGCCTCGATCCGCTGCCGTACGGTCAGCGGCCGGTCCGCCGCGCCGGCTCCCGCCAGGGAGCGGACGTCCTCCACGATCCGCGCCCAGTCACCGGTGCGCGGCCCCCATTCGGGGTAGGCGCAGTAGGTCGTGGCGTCCCGTTCGACGCACTTCTGCGTCTTCTCCGGGGCGACCGTGGCCTGCTCGCGCGCCTCGGTCACCTCGTCGGGCACGCCCCGGGACTGCCCCACCGCACCGACCAGGGTCAGCGCCACCGCCGCGGCGACGCCCGCTTGGACGGTCCGCAGCCGGGCGGCCCCGGAGAGCAGTACCGCCAGCAGGGCCACGCTCAGGGCGAGGCCGGCGAGGTACAGGGCGTGCCAGGCGGCGGGGCGGCCGATCAGGTCGGAGGGGAGGGTGGCGAAGCTGTACTCGCCGACCGACGGCATCAGCCACCGTGTCCAGCCCTCGCTCGCGGGCCCCGAGGTGAGCGTGAAGAAGAGCAGCATGAGGACGATCAGCAGCGGGGCCCCGATGGGCGCGGGCAGCAGCCGGGCCAGCAGGACGCCGAACGCGCCGAACAACAGCACGGACAGCGGCCCGACCAGGAGTTCACCCGGGGAGCCGTGCCCGACGGCGCCCGGCCTGAGCTCATGCCAGGTGAACTGGACGCCCACACAGAGCGCGACGAGCAGCACCACGGGCACCAGGGACAGCAGATGCGCGACCGTACGGCGCCACGGCTGGACCACCAGCACGGACAGGTGCCGGTCGGTGTCGTGCCGGCGGGAGCGCAGTACGGCGTGGTGGACGCTCAGCAGCACCGCGAGGCCGACGAGCAGCGGCCCGGCCTGGGTGTCCCGGTCGACGTCCTGCAGCGCGGGGAAGCCGCCGTACGCGTCAGGGGTGCGCCACCCGGTCCAGGCGAGGTAGACCGCGAAGGCGACGAGGACGGGCACGCTCCGCAGGAGTCTGCGGGCCTCGAAGCCGGCCAGGGTGAACACGGTGGTCCAGGAGGTGCGGTGGGCGGTCGTCACCGGGACCGGGGAGGGCAGCTCGGTCGTCGTGGTCATGCCGTCACCGCCGCGCTGGTGCCGTCGAGGGTGAGCAGGTAGCCGTCCTCCAGGGTGGGTGCGAGCAGGCTGGCACCGGCGGGCGGGTCGCCCACGTTGCGGAAGGTGCCCGTTCCCGTGCGCCATCCGGCCTTCGCACCCGCGTCCCGCTCCGCGCTGCTCCACACCCGCCCGGCGGCCCGTGCGGTCAGCTCGGTGGGGGTCCCGTCGAAACGGACGGTGCCGTCGGCCAGAACCACCACCCGGTGGCAGAGCATCGCCACGTCCTCGGTCTGGTGCGTGGACAGCAGCACGGTACGGCCCTCGCCGGCCCGGGCGATCAGCTCACGGAAGCGCAGGCGCTGTTCGGGGTCCAGTCCGACGGTGGGCTCGTCGAGGACGACGAAGGCGGGGTCGCCGACGAGCGCGGCCGCCAGCGCCACCCGCTGCCGCATCCCGCCGGACAGCTTCTTGACGCGCTTGCCGCGTACGTCGCCGAGGCCGACCTCGTCGAGCGTCCGCCGCACCTCACGGTGCCGGGCGGTGCGGTCGGTGAGCTCCTTGAGGATCGCCACGTAGTCGACGAACTCGAAGGCGGTGAAGTCGGGGTGGAAGCCGGGGGTCTGTGGCAGATAGCCGAGGTGGCGCCGCACCTCCTGCCGGCCGCGCGAGGTACCGGGGTCGTGGCCGAGCACCGTGAAGGCGCCCCGGTCGGCCGGTACGGCGGTGGCGAGCACCCGGAGCAGCGTGGTCTTGCCGGCGCCGTTGGGCCCGAGCAGTCCGGTGACGCCGGGGGACAGGCGCAGTGAGACGTCGTCGAGGGCGCGGGTGCGGCCGTAATGGAGACTCAGCCCGGAGGCGGAGACAGTCGGGGTCATACGGAACTCCGTACAGGTAGAGGTACGTCGGACGGTCGGGAGCGGTGGCACGCACCGCGCTCCTCCGCGGAGGAAGGGGCCGGGGCGCCCTGCCGGGCGTGAGCACCGTCGGCCTCGGCGTGGAGGGGCCGGGGCGTCGTCCCCGGCTCCTCCACGGCGGGCCGGGAGCGGGGACGCCGGGCTGCGTCGCCTTGGCGCGGAAGGGGCCGGGTGTCCTGGCCCCGTCACCCCGGCTCGGAGGGGGATCGGGTGTCCCGGCCCGTCGCCCCGGTGGCCAGAGGGGCTCAGGGTCGGCGCCGTCGCCCTGGTGTGCGAGAGGCTCGGGGTCGGCCCCGTCACCCCGGTGGGCAAGAGGCTCAGGGTCTCCCGGCCCCGTCACCCCGGCCGGGGCGGAGCCGGGGGACGGTCAGGCCGTGTCCCCCTGGCTGTGGTCGAAGCGGTCGCGGAGCAGGACGAGGATTCCGGCGGCGAGTACCGCGACCACCGCGGACACGCCCTGACCGGCCGCGGTGAACGGGGCGAGCGGGTCGTTCCCGCCGGCCCGTACCGCTTCCGCCGTGAGCATCAGCGCGACCCAGCCGCCGCCGACGAGCAGCGGCGCGAGCGCCGGGCCCAGCCGGGCCGTGAGCGCGAGGGCGGTCGCGGTGAGCGCGAGGGCGGGCAGCAGCCAGGTCAGGGCGCGCAGTCCGTACCCGGGCAGCGCGAGCGTGGCCAGCCCGTTGAGGCCGAGCCCGGCACCGAGCGCCGCCACCGTACGGATCATCAGCAGCCGGAAACCGTGCATCGGGGCGACGACCGCCACCTCGTACGTCGGGTCCAGCCGGGGCCCGTACGACAGTGCGACCCCGGCGAGGGGCAGCAGCGGCGCGAGGGCGAGGAAGAGGGTGGGTGAGCCGGTGGTGTCCTGGCCGGCGGCGACGGCCACGGTGACCAGGAGGACGGCGACGACCGCGCCGATCCAGGAGCGGCGCAGTGCCGGGGTGGCCGCGAGCAGCCGTGCGGTGTGGTCGGCGATGCCGAGCCGCAGGAGCAGCAACTCCAGGAACCTCGGGCGGGGCACGTCGAGTTCGGCGTCGAGGCGTGCCCAGCCGGCGTCGAGGGCGACGGGGTCGCAGGCCGCGGCGAGGACGGCCCGGCAGTGGGCGCAGGCCGTGAGGTGGGTGTCGGCCGACCAGAGCATGGGCGGCGTCAGGTCGCCCCGGGCGTAGGCGCGCAGATCCTCTTCGGGGACGTGCCAGCCCGTTGTCGCGTTCGTCATGCCAGCGCCTCCCTGAGTTGCCTGCGGGCCCGCATCGCCCGTGTCTTGACCGTGCCCGGCGGTATGCCGAGCAGGACGGCGGCCTCGCGGGTGGTCAGCCCGTCGACGACCGTGGCCTGGAGCACCGCGCGCAGTTCCGGCGACAGCCGGACCAGGGCACCGGCGAGGTCCCCGTGCTCCACCCCCGCGAGCACGCGCTCCTCCGCCGACGCCTCGTCCCGGTGCCGCAGCCGGGCGAGGCTCTGCCGCAGCCGGCCGCGCGCGCCGGCGCCGCGCAGGGCGTCGACCAGCCGGCGCGAGGCGATCCGCCACAGCCATCCGGCGGCGTCCGCGCCGGGCGTCTCCCCGCGGTACCGGGCCGTTCCGCGCCACACCGCGAGGAACGTCTCCTGGACGACGTCGTCGACGATGCCCGCGTCGGCGCACCGGCTGCGCATCCGGGCGGTCAGCCACGGCGCGTACCGCCGGTACAGCTCCTCGAAGGCGCGCCGGTCCCCGTCCGCCGCGACAGCGCGCAGCAGCTCCCCGTCGCTTCTCGTTTCGCTCACGTCTCCCTCATCGGACGAGCCCGGCCGATCGGTTCACGGCACCGCGGTTTGACTTTTGCATCTCACTGCATCACCCTTTCACTACTTAACTAGTGGAAGGGTGGTTGCTGAGTGGTCGAATACCACATCAACCGGCACAGCGGCGTGGCCACCTACGTCCAGATCGTCCAGCAGACCAAACAGGCGCTGCGTCTGGGCCTGCTCGCCCCCGGTGACAAACTGCCCACGGCCCGCGAGGTCGTCGAAGCGACCGCCGTCAATCCCAACACCGTGCTGAAGGCCTACCGCGAGCTGGAGCGTGAGGGCCTGGTCGACGCCCGGCGCGGCCTCGGCACCTTCGTACGGCGCTCCCTGGGTACCGCCCCCACCGACTCCCCGCTGCGCGCAGAGCTGGAGGACTGGGCATCCCGGGCCCGTGAGGCCGGGCTTGAGCGGGAGGACGTCGCCGCGTTCTTCACCGCCGTACTCGAGACCCACTACCCGGCCCGACCGCCGGACTCCGCACGAACACTGGACCCCGCACATCCGAATACCTCTCAGGGAGACCCGTCATGACCGTCCCTGCCATCGAGGCGGACGCGCTCGGCAAGCGCTTCGGCCGGCGCGCCACCTGGGCGCTGCGCGACTGTTCCTTCCGGCTGCCCGCCGGCCGCGTCTGCGCCGTCGTCGGCCCCAACGGCGCGGGCAAGTCCACGCTGCTCGCCATCACCGCCGGACTGCTGGCCCCCACCGAGGGCACGGCCACCGTCCTCGGCACGAACCCGGCGACGGCCCGCGCCCGGGTCGGCTTCGTCAACCAGGACAAGCCGCTGTACCCGCAGCTCAGCATCGCCGAGACGCTGCGCATGGGCGCCGATCTGAACCCGGGCCGCTGGGACGCCGCCACCGCCGGGCAGATCGTGGCCGGCGGCGACCTGGACCCACAACAGCGGATCCGCGCGCTCTCCGGCGGCCAGCGCACCCGCGTGGCCCTCGCCCTCGCCCTGGGCAAGCGGCCCGAGCTGCTGCTCATGGACGAGCCGATGGCCGACCTCGACCCGCTGGCCCGGCACGAGCTGATGGGCGTACTGATGGGGCAGGCCGCCCTGCACGGCACGACGATCGTGATGTCCTCGCACGTCGTCGCCGAGCTGGAGGACTCCTGCGACCATCTGCTGCTGATCGGCGCCAGCCAGGTCCGTCTTGCCGGCGAGATCGACGACCTGCTGGCCGCCCACACCCGCGTCTCCGCCCCGGCGAAGACCGAGCTGGCCCCGCACGAGGTCGTCGAGTCCCGCACCACCGGCCGCCAGCTCAGCGCGCTGCTCCGCCCGGCCGGACCGCTGCCCGGCGACTGGCACACCGCCGCGCCGTCCCTGGAGGAGCTCGTCCTGTCCTACCTGCGCAACCCGGGCGCCCCCGCCCTGGCCTCGGCGCCCGACACCACGGAGGCCGCCGCGTGAGCACCACCCCGACCACCACCCCGACCGTGCCCACCGCCGCCGGCCCGGCCCACGCCCCCCGCCAGCTGCGCTGGCTGATACGGCTGCACCGTCCGGCCCTCCTCGCCGGTGCGGCGCTCGTCCTGCTGACCGGCGCGGCGCTGCTGTGGCTCGGCGGCCCGCTGACCGACGCCTCGGGGGCGGCCTGGAAGCAGTACAACGCCTGCGCCGGCAACTCTCTCTGCGCCTACGACCAGGACGCGGTCGTCCGCTACGACGACGTGTACAACTACACGACCGTCGCCGTGCTCGCCGTGCCGTTCCTGATCGCCGCCTGGGCAGGCGGCGCACTGACCGGCCGTGAGACGGAGTCCGGCACGGCCCACTTCGCCTGGACCCAGGGCGTCTCGCCGACCCGCTGGCTGGCCTCCCGGCTGGCCTTCCCTGCCGCACTGGCCGTCGCCGCGACGGGCCTGCTGGTCTGGCTGCACCGTCTGGCCTGGAAGGAGGCCCACGGCCGCGTCGACAGCGTCCCGTCGTGGTCCGAGACCGCCACCTTCTACGCCAACGGCATCGTCCCGGTGGCCTTCGCCTTGGCCGGACTGGCCGCGGGCGCCCTCGCGGGGCTGCTGCTGCGCCGCGCCCTGACCGCACTCGCCACGGCCGCCGTAGCGCTCGGAGCGCTCTGGGTGGCCGTCGACGCCGCCATGCCGCATCTGTGGCCCGCGGTCACCAAGGTCAGCGGCCTGCGGGACGGCCCGGACGGGACGGGCCTCTGGATCGGCGAAGGCATCCTGACCGCCGACGGCGACCGGCTGGCCGTTCCCTGCTACAACGGCATAGTGCCCGAGTGCGAGGCGGCACTGGCGGACCTCGACGCCGTCAACTTCTACCGCGAGTTCCACCCCGCCACCCACTACTGGCCGCTCCAGCTGGTCACCTCCGGCATCGTGCTCGCCGTCGCCGCGCTGCTGACCTTCGCCGCCTTCCGGCTGCTGCGCCACCGCACCGGCACGGCGCGACGGAGCGCCGGGTAAGCCGTACGGGCACGACGGCGCGGGCCCCGGCCGGCGTCACGGCCGCACCGCCGTGACGCCGCCCCGGGGCCTTCGCCGCGGGCCTCACCATCCGTCCGGCCCGGCTGACCGGAAGCACCGAGGCCGCGGTGCGTGCCGCGAGGGCCGCATGCTCACACGGCCCCTGGAGCCACGTAACCGCCGTCGAGACCCCATCAGCGGCGTCGGCCCCATGCGCACACCCGTACGTACCCCTTCCACACACCTCCGTCCCTCCACAGCCCTCCCGGGCCACCCCCACCCCCGGGGGCCGGAGGGCCCACAGGTTTGGGGGACCGGAGGCCCGAGAGACCAGGGGCCCAGGAGACGGGGGCCCGGGCCGCGGACCCACGGGCCCCGCTCCCCGCGCACCCCCGCGAGCCGCCGCCCGGCATCCCGCACGTCATGTCTCCGTAACCGTTGATTCAGACAGACTTGCGACGCTCGGCCCATGCATCCCGCCGTGCCAGAACCCGCACCGCCCCGACGGGTGAACGGGGGGAGCGGGGGCGCCTCAGGGCCACCACCGCTCCCACCCGCGCTTTCCGACGCGCCCGTGATGCCCCGGGCGCGGAAGAATGGGGTCATGAGCCAGCCCAACGCCCAGGCACAGGTACAGCACCCGCAGCCCTCCGTGGGCTCCATCGCCGCCCACCGCCCGCACACCGTGGCCGGAGTGGTCTCCGACCTCGAACCCGACATCGACGCGGACCTCGACGGTTACGAGGAGGCGCAGACGGGCGGCGCCCCCCTGCCCCAGGGCCGCTTCCTCGACCGGGAACGCAGCTGGCTCGCGTTCAACGAGCGCGTGCTGGAACTGGCCGAGGACCCCGACACCCCGCTGCTGGAGCGGGCGAACTTCCTCGCGATCTTCGCCAGCAACCTGGACGAGTTCTTCATGGTCCGCGTGGCCGGCCTGAAGCGCCGTATCGCCACCGGTGTCGCCACCCGCTCCGCGTCCGGACTCCAGCCGCGCGAGGTGCTGGAGATGATCTGGGCCCGCTCCCGCGAGCTCATGGCCCGGCACGCCGCCTGCTACCACGAGGACGTCGCGCCCGCACTCGCGGAGGAGGGCATCCACCTGGTCCGCTGGAACGAGCTGACGGAGAAGGAGCAGGCCCGGCTCTTCACGCTCTTCCGGCACCAGATCTTCCCGGTCCTCACCCCGCTCGCGGTCGACCCCGCGCACCCCTTCCCGTACATCTCGGGCCTGTCGCTGAACCTGGCCGTCGTCGTCCGCAACCCGGTCACCGGGCACCGGCACTTCGCCCGGGTGAAGGTGCCGCCGCTGCTGTCCCGCTTCCTGGAGAGCTCCCCCGGCCGCTACGTCCCCATCGAGGATGTCATCGCGGCCCATCTGGAAGAGCTGTTCCCGGGCATGGAGGTGCTCCAGCACCACGCGTTCCGGCTCACCCGCAACGAGGACCTGGAGGTCGAGGAGGACGACGCGGAGAACCTCCTCCAGGCACTGGAGAAGGAGCTCATGCGGCGCCGCTTCGGGCCGCCGGTGCGCCTCGAGGTCGAGGAGTCCATCGACCGGGAGGTGCTGGACCTGCTGGTGCGCGAGCTGAAGGTCGGCGAGGCGGAGGTGTACCCGCTGCCGGGACCCCTCGACCTCACGGGGCTCTTCCGCATCCACAGCCTGGACCGGCCCGAACTGAAGTACGAGAAGTTCATCGCGGGCACCCACCGCGACCTGGCGGAGGTGGAGTCGGCGTCCGCTCCCGACATCTTCGCCGCGCTGCGCAGCCGGGACGTGCTGCTGCACCACCCGTACGACTCGTTCTCCACCTCCGTGCAGGCGTTCCTGGAGCAGGCGGCCGCCGACCCGGCCGTCCTCGCCATCAAGCAGACCCTGTACCGGACGTCCGGCGACTCCCCCATAGTCGACGCGCTCATCGACGCCGCCGAGTCCGGCAAACAGGTCCTCGTCCTGGTCGAGATCAAGGCCCGCTTCGACGAGCACGCCAACATCAAGTGGGCGCGCAAGCTGGAGGAGGCGGGCTGCCACGTCGTCTACGGCCTGGTCGGTCTGAAGACCCACTGCAAGCTGTCCCTGGTGGTCCGTCAGGAGGGCGAGACGCTCCGGCGCTACAGCCACGTCGGCACCGGCAACTACCATCCGAAGACGGCCCGGCTGTACGAGGACCTCGGCGTGCTCACCGCCGACCCGCAGGTCGGCGCGGACCTCTCCGACCTGTTCAACCGCCTCTCCGGCTACTCCCGCCGCGAGACCTACCGGCGCCTCCTCGTCGCCCCCAAGTCCCTGCGGGACGGCCTGGTCTCACGGATCGACAAGGAGGCCCAGCACCACCGTGCCGGGCGGCCCGCGTACGTACGCATCAAGGTCAACTCGATGGTCGACGAGGCGGTCATCGACGCCTGCTACCGGGCGTCGCAGGCGGGCGTGCCGGTCGACATCTGGGTCCGGGGCATCTGCGCGATCCGGCCCGGCGTGCCGGGACTGTCGGAGAACGTCCGGGTACGGTCCGTCCTCGGCCGCTTCCTCGAGCACTCCCGCGTCTTCGCCTTCGGCAACGGCGGCGAGCCCGAGGTGTGGTTCGGCAGCGCGGACATGATGCACCGCAACCTCGACCGCCGGATCGAGGCGCTGGTACGGATCACCGACCCGGCTCACCGTGCCGCTCTCAACCGGCTGCTGGAGACCGGCATGTCCGACACCACGGCGTCCTGGCACCTCGGCCCGGACGGCGAGTGGACCCGGCACTCGACGGACCCGGACGGCAGGCCCCTGCGCAACGTCCAGGAGATGCTCATTGACGCCCGGAGGCGCCGGCGTGGCACAGCAACACCTTGATCCGACGGACCCCATGGCCGGTCCCGTACCGGCGGACGCCCTGGCCCGCTATCTGCGGGACCGGGCGACCGAGTTCCTCCGCGCGCTGCGCCTCCACCGGGAGACCGGTGCGGGCGCGGCCGCGTCGGAGGAGTCCGTCGAGGCGGCCCGCGCACTGCGCCGCGCGGCCCGCCGCATCAGCGCCAGCCTCCACACCTTCCAGCCGGTCCTCGACCGGGACTGGTCGGAGGCCCTGCGCCCCGAACTGGCCTGGGTCTCCGGCACCCTGGCCCAGGAACACGCCTGCGCCGCCCGCCTGGACCAGCTCCTCCTGGCCCTGCACCGCCTGTCGGGAGCGCCCCCGTTCCCGACCCAGACCGCAGCCCCCGCACGGCACACGGCCACCACCACTGCCCGCCCGCCGTCCAGCGGCGGGCCGAAGCGCTCCCCCGGGCCCGCCACCGCCCCGCCCGGCACGAGAGGCGCGGACTCCCGCGGGGAGGCGTTCCCGGCCACTCCCCAGGTGACCGGCACCACCGCCGCCCCGGCCACCGCCGCGACGAGCACCCCCCGGCCCACCGCGTCCGGTACGGCCGGCCCCACCGGCCCCACCGGCCCCACCGGCCCCACTGGCCCCACCGCCGCGCCCGACGACGCCCCGCGCACCCCGGCCGGCCCGCCAGGCATCGCCCCCGCCCGCCCGGCGCGCACCGTCCCCGCCGCCGACGGCCTCACCGGCGCGGCCCGGCGTACCGTGACCGTGACCGCGACCGCCACGGTGACCGCCCCCGCCACCGAACCGCCCCGCACCGGCGCGCCCACCCCCGACGTCGCCCGTGCCGCCCGGCCCGTGCCCGCCCCGGACCGGGGCAATCTCACCGTCGGTGCCGCCAAGGCCGGTGCCCTGCTGGACCGGCAGCTGACGCTGGCCCGGACGCGGGCGCACTCCACCGCGCTGCAGGCTCTGGGGTCCTCCCGGTTCCACGGGGTCGCCGACAAGGTCGCCTTACTCGCCAGCGAGGTGCCGCTGACCCCGGCGGCCGACGGCGTCGACCTGCGCCCGTACGCCGACGCCGCGCGTGAGCGGCTCACCGACGCCGTCGCCGCGCTTCCCCTGCTCACGGCGGGCAGCCCGTACAACGCGGCAGCGCTGATCCACGGTCTCTCCCCGGATCCCTCCCCCCACCCGCAGGACGCCCCCTGGCACCAGGTGCGCCTCCTCCTGCGCCTGTACCGCTACGCCCGCGAGGTCCTGGACACGAGCACCGGCACTGGCACCGACCTCCACCTCCTCGCCGCCGGTGAGGCACTCGACCGGCACCACGACGCCTCCGAGGCCGCCGCCGCCGCGGCGCAGGCGGCCCGCACCCCGCGGATCGCCCCGGCCACGGCCTACGCGCTCGGCGTGCTCCACGCCGATCAGCGGCATGAGGTGGAGGCAGCGCGGTACGCGTTCCAGCGCGCCTGGCAGAAGCAAGCCCTCAGCACGCCGTGGAGGCACACGTAGGAGGCACACGCAGGAAGCACACGCGGGATCCACGCATAGGAAGCACGCCGCAGGAAGAGGGAGACACACCGTGAGCACCCCCCGCTCCGGCAAGACCCGCACCCTCACCGTCCGGGCCGCGGGCTGCGTCCTGTGGCGCCGCTCCCCCGTGACCGGCACGCTCGAACTGTGCCTCGTCCACCGGCCCAAGTACAACGACTGGTCCTGGCCCAAGGGCAAGCTCAAGCGCGGCGAGGACCCGCTGGTCTGCGCCCTGCGCGAGGTCGCCGAGGAGACGGGCCACACCGCCGTACCGGCCGCCGAACTCCCCACCGCCCGGTATCTCGCGAACGGCCGTCCCAAGCGGGTCCGCTACTGGGCCGCCGAAGCCGTCGCCGGCACCTTCACCCCCAACGACGAGGTCGACCGCGTGCTCTGGCTCCCCCCGGACGCCGCCCGCGCCCACCTCACGAGGCCCGACGACGCCGACCTCGTGGACGCCCTCCTCGCCGCCCTCCGTACGTCACAGTGATCCGGCGGAATCACCCCGTGTCCTCGACGTAAGCGTTCCGTGACCTCACCGCACCGTCCTCAGGGGTTCACCCCTCGTTCATGTACGGCCATCGGACGCTTCACCTGTTCTGCCTAATTTCGGCCTTACCCGATGGGGATCGCCCGCCGAAGAGGAGGCGACCGCATCACCCACTTCGCACGCCGCCGAATTCAGGACGGCGGCCACTGGAAGGAACTCAAGTGAAGCTTCAGCGCAAGAACCGGCGGGCCCTCGCTCTCGGTGCTCTCGCCGTCTCCGGCGCCCTGGCCCTCACGGCGTGCGGCTCCGACGACACCGGCGGCAAGACCAACGGCGGCGACGCCTCCGCCACCGCGCAGGCCGGCAACATCGATTGCGGTGACGCCAAGGGCCAGCTCCAGGCATCCGGCTCCTCCGCGCAGAAGAACGCCATCGACGCCTGGGTGAAGCAGTACGCCGCGGCGTGCAAGGGCGTGCAGGTCAACTACAACCCGACGGGTTCGGGCGCCGGCATCACCGCGTTCCTCCAGGGCCAGACCTCGTTCGCCGGCTCGGACTCCGCGATGGACCCCGAGGAGATCACGGAGTCCAAGAAGGTCTGCGCCGACGGCCAGGCCATCGACCTGCCCATGGTCGGCGGCCCGATCGCCGTGGGCTACAACGTGCCGGACGCCGAGAACCTCGTCCTGGACCCCTCGACCCTCGCCAAGATCTTCGACAGCAAGATCACCAACTGGAACGACGAGGCGATCGCCAAGCTCAACCCCGACGCCAAGCTTCCCGACCTGAAGATCCAGGCCTTCCACCGCTCGGACGAGTCCGGCACCACGGACAACTTCACCACCTACCTCCAGGCCGCCGCGCCCAAGGACTGGAAGTACGAGCCGGGCAAGTCCTGGGCGGCCAAGGGCGGCCAGTCCGCGCAGGGCTCCTCCGGCGTCGCCCAGCAGGTGAAGCAGACCCCCGGCGCGATCTCCTACATGGAGCTGTCCTACGCCAAGGACGGCATGAACACGGTCTCCATCAAGACCGAGGCCGCCGAGCCGGTCGCCGCCACCGTCGAGAACGCGACCGCCGCCATCGGCGCCGCCAAGGTCGTCGGCACCGGCAAGGACCTCGCGCTGGAGCTGGACTACACCCCGTCCGCCGAGGGTGCCTACCCGATCGTCCTCGTCACGTACGAGATCGTCTGCGACAAGGGCAACAAGGCGGAGACCCTGCCCACCACCAAGTCCTTCCTGAACTACATGGCCTCCGAGGACGGTCAGTCCCTGCTGGCCGACGCGGGCTACGCCCCGATGCCCGAAGAGATCATCACCAAGGTCCGCGAGACCATCTCGAGCCTCGCCTGACCCGAGAGTGCGGACCGGCCCCGACCACGGAGCCGGTCCGCACCGTCCGGTGCACCGCCAACAGGAGCCCCCGGACCCGGACGGCTCCGACCGAGCCGCCCGCCCCGGCGGCTCCGCAGACCGGAGAACCCGATGGACATCACCACACAGAAACCCGTCGCACCCCCTGCCCCCGGGCCGGCCGCGCCCGCGGACCCGCGTGCCGCGCGCGGCGCCACCCGCCCCGGTGACCGGATCTTCCTCGGGCTCTCCCGCGGATCCGGCATCTTCGTCCTGGTCCTCATGGCCGCCATCGCGGCCTTCCTGACGTACCGGGCATCCATAGCCATCAGCAAGGACGAGGCGAACTTCTTCACCACCTTCGAGTGGAACCCCACCGGGGTCCCGCCGGAGTTCGGCATCGCGGTCCTGGCCTTCGGCACCGTCGTGTCGTCGGTCATCGCCATGGTCATCGCGGTCCCGATCTCGGTGGGCATCGCCCTGTTCATCACGCACTACGCCCCGCGCCGGCTCGGCGGGGCGATCGCGTACGTGATCGACCTGCTCGCCGCCGTCCCGTCCATCGTCTACGGCCTGTGGGGCGCCCTCGTCCTGGTGCCGCACCTGAACGGCCTCTACGGCTGGCTCGACGACTACCTCGGCTGGACCGGCGTCTTCGAGTGGAGCGAAGGCGCCCCGCGCTCGCTGTTCACCGTCGGCATCCTGCTCGCACTGATGATCCTCCCGATCATCACCAACGTCAGCCGCGAGGTCTTCCGCCAGGTCCCGCGGATGCACGAGGAAGCCGCCCTCGCCCTCGGTGCCACGCGCTGGGAGGTCGTCCGCATGTCGGTGCTGCCCTTCGGCCGCTCCGGTGTCATCTCCGCCTCGATGCTGGGCCTCGGCCGGGCGCTCGGCGAGACGATGGCCGTGGCGATGGTGCTCTCCCCGTCGTTCGACATCAACCTCAGCCTGCTCGACACGGGCGGCGGCACGTTCGCGCAGAACATCGCGAGCAAGTTCAACGAGGCCACCGTGATGGGTCAGGACGCGCTGATCGCCTCCGGCATGGTCCTCTTCGTCATCACCCTGCTGGTCAACGGCGCGGCCCGCCTGATCATCGCCCGCCGCAAGGAGTACTCGGGGGCCAACGCATGAGCCACGCAACCCTTTCCCCCCAGCGCAGCTCCCTGCGCGGCGCGACTCTGCCCAAGTGGTTCGCCTGGGCGGTCGCCGCGGGCTCCGTCGCCCTCGGTCTCGGCATCAGCACCGCGGCCGGCCTGAACAGCAGCATCCAGTGGGCGCTGATCGCCGCCCTCCTGTTCGTCCTCGGCTCCTACGGCATCTCGGCCAAGGTCGAGGGCAGCCGCCAGGCCAAGGACCGCACCGCGACCAGCCTGGTCTGGGTCTGCTTCCTCCTGGCCGTCCTCCCACTGGCCTCCCTGATCTGGGAAACGGCCGAGCGTGGCATCAAGGTCCTCGACGGGTACTTCCTGACCCACTCGATGGGCGTGGTCGCCGACGCCGAGCCCGGCGGCGGTATCTACCACGCCATCCTCGGCACCCTGGAGCAGGTCGGCCTGGCCACCCTGATCTCGGTCCCGGTCGGCGTGCTCACCGCGATCTACCTGGTCGAGTACGGGCGCGGCAAACTCGCCAAGGCGGTCACCTTCTTCGTCGACGTCATGACGGGTATCCCGTCGATCGTCGCCGGTCTGTTCATCCTGAGCCTCTGGGTCCTGATCCTGAAGATGGGCCCGTCCGGCTTCGCCGGCTCCATGGCCCTGTCGATCCTGATGATCCCGGTGGTGGTCCGCTCCACCGAGGAGATGCTCAAGCTCGTCCCGAACGAGCTGCGCGAAGCGTCACTGGCACTCGGCATACCGAAGTGGCGCACCATCCTGAAGGTGGTCCTGCCGACGTCGATCGGCGGCATCGTCACGGGTGTGATGCTCGCGATCGCCCGTATCACCGGCGAGACGGCCCCCGTGCTGTTGCTGGTCTGGGGCACGGACTTCATCAACGCCAACCCGTTCCAGGACCCGCAGGAATCGCTGCCGATGTACATCTATCTGCAGTTCGCCAACAGCGGCGGGGTCGGCCCGGCGTACGACCGCGCCTGGGCAGCGGCCCTGACGCTCATCGCGATCATCATGATCCTCAACCTTGCAGCCCGCGGCATCGCCCGCTGGAAGGCCCCCAAGACCGGTCGCTGAGGCCACCCGGACCCGAAAGAAGAGTGATATCCATGGCCAAGCGCATCGACGTCAGCGGCCTCAACGCCTACTACGGCTCCTTCCTGGCCATCGAGGACATCTCGATGACCGTGGAGCCCCGTTCCGTGACGGCCTTCATCGGCCCGTCCGGCTGCGGCAAGTCCACCTTCCTGCGCACCCTCAACCGCATGCACGAGGTGACGCCCGGCGGCCGGGTCGACGGCAAGGTCATGCTGGACGACGAGAACCTGTACGGCGCCGGAATCGACCCGGTGGCGGTACGGCGTGAGGTCGGCATGGTCTTCCAGCGCCCGAACCCGTTCCCCACCATGTCCGTGTACGACAACGTCGCGGCGGGCCTGCGCCTGAACGGCAGGTACAAGAAGTCCGAGCTGGACGACGTGGTCGAGAAGTCCCTGCGGGGCGCGAACCTCTGGAACGAGGTCAAGGACCGTCTCAACAAGCCCGGCTCGGGCCTCTCGGGCGGTCAGCAGCAGCGTCTGTGCATCGCCCGCGCCATCGCCGTCGAGCCGAACGTCCTGCTGATGGACGAGCCCTGCTCCGCCCTGGACCCGATCTCCACCCTGGCGATCGAGGACCTGATCGGCGAGCTGAAGGAGCGGTTCACGATCGTCATCGTGACGCACAACATGCAGCAGGCGGCCCGCGTCTCCGACCGCACCGCGTTCTTCAACCTGGCGGCCGTCGGCCAGCCGGGCAAGCTGATCGAGATCGACGACACGGAGCGCATCTTCTCCAACCCGTCCGTCCAGGCCACCGAGGACTACATCTCCGGCCGCTTCGGCTGACCGATCCCCTCGCGGTGCTGCATGGCGGTGCCACCGCGAGGCCAAAGGGCCCGCCCCCTACCGGGGGCGGGCCCTTCCACATACCACCAACCAACCGTGCCACGTGCGCAACCGCGGACAGCCATGCCGCCCAACCGCGGACAGCCGTACCGCCCAACCGCGGGCAGTCGTGCCGCTGGGGCGCTGGGGGTCCCCCCGCTCGAGCGAAGCCGAGAGTGGGGGAGGGTGGGCGCGGCGGCACCCCGCAAACGCCGGGCTGCGCAACACCCCCCGCCCGGCCCACCCGTGCTACAAGAACAGCAGATTCACCACCCCGTACGACACCGCAGCCACCCCCGCCGCCGCCGGCATCGTGATGAACCACCCGAGAACAATGTTCTTGGCGACCCCCCACCGCACGGCGTTGACCCGCTTCGTCGCCCCCACACCCATGATCGCCGACGTGATCACATGCGTAGTGGAGATCGGCGCGTGAAACAGGAACGCCGACCCGAACATGATCGACGCCCCCGTCGTCTCCGCGGCGAACCCCTGCGGCGGATCCAACTCGATGATCTTCCGCCCCAGCGTCCGCATGATGCGCCAGCCCCCCGCGTACGTCCCCGCGGACAGCATCAGCGCACAGGCGATCTTCACCCACACCGGGATCGGATCGCCGTAGTCCTCGACATCGGCGATGACCAGCGCCATCACCACGATGCCCATCGTCTTCTGCGCGTCCTGCAGACCGTGCCCCAGCGCCATCCCCGCCGCGGACACCGTCTGCGCGATACGGAAGCCCCGCTTCGCCTTGTGCGGATTGGTCCGCCGGAACATCCACATGATCGCGGTCATCACCAGATAGCCGGCCAGCAGACCGACCACCGGCGAAACGAACATCGGGATGACGATCTTGTCGACCACCCCGTGCCAGTACACCGTCGTCCCGCCGGCCAGCGCCGCCCCGACCATGCCTCCGAACAACGCGTGGGAGGACGACGAAGGCAGCCCGAAGTACCAGGTGATCAGGTTCCAGACGATCGCTCCCACCAGCGCGGCGAAGAGGATCCCCATCCCTCTCGACCCCTCGGGTGTCTGGATCACACCCTCACTGACGGTCTTGGCGACCCCGGAGCCCATGAACGCACCGGCGAGGTTCATCACGGCGGCCATCGCGAGCGCCGCCCGGGGCGTGAGCGCCCGTGTGGAGACGGAGGTGGCGATCGCGTTCGCCGAGTCGTGGAAACCGTTGGTGTACGTGAAGAAGAGCGCGACCCCGATGGTCACGACCAGTGCGAAGGTGTCCATGGAAGGGTTCAGGACTCCTTGACCGCGATGGTCTCCACCGTGTTGGCCACGTGCTCGAAGGCGTCGGCCGCCTCTTCCAGTACGTCCACGACCTGCTTGAGCTTCAGCACCTCGATGGCGTCGTACGTGCCGTTGAAGAGGTGGGCCAGCAGCTTGCGGTGGATCTGGTCGGCCTGGTTCTCCAGACGGTTGACCTCGATCCAGTACTCGGTGAGGTTCTCCATGGTGCGCAGGTGCGGCATGGCCTCCGCGGTGAGCTCCGCGGCCCGCGCCAGCACCTCGATCTGCTGCTCGACGCCCTTGGGCAGTTCCTCGATGCTGTAGAGGACGACGAGGTCGACGGCCTCCTCCATGAAGTCCATGATGTCGTCGAGGGACGACGCGAGGGCGTAGATGTCCTCGCGGTCGAAGGGCGTGATGAACGAGGAGTTCAACTGGTGGAAGATCGCGTGCGTGGCATCGTCACCGGCGTGTTCCGCGGCCCGCATACGCTCTGCGATCTCGGCCCGGGCGGAGGTGTCCGCCCCGAGCAGTTCCATCAGGAGCTTGGAGCCCGTGACGATGTTGTCCGCGGACGCGGCGAACATGTCGTAGAAGCTCGTCTCCCTGGGGGTCAGACGAAAGCGCACGTGGGGTCCTCGGTCTGCATCGGTGTCGGTCAGGCTGATGCTAAGCACATCATCCGGCCACGTGTAACGGGCCGCCCTCCAGTGTCGCCCATCAAGCACAGCGATGAGCACGGGGGCGGCCCGCGGTCCGTTTCCGGCCGGAGCGCACGGCATCAGGCAACAGGCCTATACCCAGCAAAGTTCGGTACCATATACCCGCCAGGGGTATATGTCGCCCATCAGCACACCAGGAGGACGCGATGACGACCACCGGAACCGGCGCGAACGCACCCTCCTCCCCGGACACGACGAGCACGGCGGACACCCCGGACGTCACGGGCGTGACGGGCGTGACGGGCGTGACGGAGGTCGGGGATGTTACGGACGTCACGGAAGTGACGGGCTCCGCGGACATCGTGACCGACCACGACCGGGGCATCCACGGCTATCACCAGCAGAAGCAGGAGCACCTCAAACGCCTGCGCCGCATCGAGGGCCAGATCCGCGGACTGCAGCGGATGGTGGACGAGGACGTCTACTGCATCGACATACTCACCCAGGTGTCCGCCTCCACCAAGGCCCTGCAGTCGTTCGCGCTGCAGCTGCTGGAGGAGCATCTGCGCCACTGCGTCGCGGACGCGGCCGTCAAGGGCGGCGACGAGATCGACGCGAAGGTCAAGGAAGCGACCCAGGCCATCGCCCGCATGCTGCGGACCTGACGGGTTCCGACCGGCCCTGACAGGCCGGAACGCGTCGCCCTCAGTACTCCTCCGCGGGCTCCGTCCGCGCCTCGGCCACCCGTAGCACCTCGTCGATGCTCTCCAGGCTGAGCCGGTCCTCGGCCGCGGAGGCGGCGATGATCAGCTCCCCGCACAGCTCGATCTCGGCGAGTGCCACGCGGTCCTGAACCGTCCCGCCCCTGCGCGGAGCCACGCGCCTCACCTCATCTCCGTCGTCACCGACTTCCTAGAGTAGGGAGCGCCCTACGGACCGCGCATGGCACGGAAGGGCTAGTTCGCGCCGGTCACTCCGGGCCGCTCACTCCTCGGCGATCCGTCCGGCGTAGATGTCCCCGGCCTCGGGCAGCCGTACCTCGGTGGGGACCCCGAAGTCGTACAGCAGGGTCGTCGAGGCGACCGCGACGGGCTCGGCCTGCCGGCCGTTGACGAAACTGAACCGGTGCCGGACCTTCCGGATCCGCCCCTGGTCGTCGAGGTAGACGTCGAACGGCACCCGGGCGGTGGCGAACCCCTTCGCCGCCGCGCCCAGCGGCCCCCGGTTCGCGTCCGAGGCCACCCGCGAGGCGTTCTCGAGGTCGGCGGTCCCCCGGTAGTGGCGCACCTTCGTCCCCGCGACCTCGGTCCGCCCGACGAACGTCACCGACCGCGTCCCGCGCAGCACCTCGGCGGCGGCGAACGGATCGGTGGCCCCGCCGGTGACGAGGTTCCCGTCGGACAGCGTGCCGGTGTCCACCCGTACCCACTTGTCGGCGGGCACTCCGGCCCCGCGGTTCTTCATGAACAGCGCTCCGGGAGCGAGCAGTTCGGTGATGGGCCGCCGCACGGTCTGCCCCGCCGGATCCTGCGGGAGCAGCACTTTCAGCCGTCCGAGCCGCTTGCGGTAGTCGTAGACCCCCTCGCCCCTGATGGTGACCCGGGTCCCGCCGGTGGCCATCTCCAGCGACGTACGCGCCTTGGAACTGCCGGCGTCCACCAGCGCGTCCGCCGCGCCGCGCACCGCCGCCACCGCCGCCGGGCCGCCGGAATCGCCACCGGTCGCGGCACCGCTGCTGCCGCATCCCGCGAGG
Source organism: Streptomyces sp. NPDC086080 (assembly GCF_044540255.1). Taxonomy (NCBI): domain Bacteria; kingdom Bacillati; phylum Actinomycetota; class Actinomycetes; order Kitasatosporales; family Streptomycetaceae; genus Streptomyces; species Streptomyces sp. NPDC086080. Next base: position 12,604 of record NZ_JBITRU010000005.1, on the reverse strand, counting down.
CCGCCGAGCGCGAGACACCCGGCGGCTCCGAGAGCGACGACGGCACCACCGGTCCCCCGGCGCCGCAGTTCTCGTCCTGCCATGGTCCGCCTACCCCCGCTACGTCCGACACGGGCCGCCTTTCCTCCGGTTAACGACCGGTGGCCGACCCCGTCACGCGGACACGCCGGAGCGGTACCGTGGTCGGGTGGACGAGCAGGATGGCGCGGCAACCCTCCAGGAACACCGGACCACCACATCCGAACGGGGGCCCTTCTGCGTCGCCTGCTGCACCTGCGGCTGGCGCGGCCCCGCGAGAAGAGCGAGAAGCCAGGCCCGCAAGGACGCCACGGACCACGCGGCGGAGTGACGCGGGCCTTACCGGCCATGAAGAGGCCGGCCTGCGGTCGGCGGGTCGGGCGGCCGCCCGTCGACCGGTCCCGCGAGGTGGAGCAACGGCGAGGCCGGCAAGCTCGTGGAGCTCACCGGCCTCGCCTTCGACGGAGCGGTCTCACGCCGCCAGGTCGCGCTCCCCCGGCTCGGTCGGACGGGCCTCTCCCCTGCTCATCCGCGCTTCGGGCCCACGCCCTTTGATCAGCCACCCGCCCCGCGGCGACCGCTCGATCGCGCGCATCAACGGCGTCAGCAACGCCATGGCGAGCGGCGAGAGCAGCAGCGCGACGGCCGTACCGAGCGCGAGCCCACCCACGACGTCCGTCGGGTAGTGCACGCCCATGTAGACGCGGATGAAGCCGCCCACCAGCCCGAGCACAAGGGCGACGATCCCGAGCCGCCGGTTGGCCAGGAACAGCCCCACCGCCAGCGCCATGCAGAGCGTCGCGTGATCGCTGACGAACGAGTAGTCGGTCTTGCCGTCGACCAGGACCTCGAGCCCCTCGTGGTCGTTGAAGGGCCGGGGCCGCTCCACGAACCCCCGTATCGGGACGTTCACCAGAACCGCGACGCCCGCCGCGAGCGGAGCCCACACCAGGGCCGCGACCGTCGGAGCCGCGTCCTCGCCGCCCCGTCGCCTGACGCCCCACCAGCACCACACCAGCATCCCCAGCAAGGCGAACAGGACGCCGAACTCGCCCACGAACTCCATCACGTGGTCGAACCAGGGCGGCGCGGCCTTGGCGAGGCCATTGATGTCGTAGAGCAGGTCGACGTCGGGGTTCGACCCGGAATCGGCGAGTCCAGCCATGGTGCTGCGGCCCCTTCGTCATATCTCCCGGCGTACCGTTCGCACGCCGTCTCCAACCACCCCCGTGGTCCGTAGATCCGCTCATCGGCTCGGCTACGACAACAGGAACGCATGGCTCCCGTTGATACGTTCCACGCTCAACCGAATGATCACTCAGACGTTACCGAAGAGAGATTCATCTCCGCAGCTCAGGGGGAGGGTCAACGCTCCGCTCACACCGCCGTGGGGAGTGCTTTCGCGCCATCTTCGGTGACACGGGTGGCACCAAAGTAGTCAGGAGTGTCGATCGGGTCGAATCGGATCACGGCACCCGTGCGCGGCGCGTCGATCATGTACCCGCCGCCGACATAAATACCCACATGCCGGATGGCCCGTGAATTGGTCAGGTCGTCCGAGAAGAACACCAGATCGCCGGGGAGGAGTTCCTCCCGCTTCGGGTGCGGCCCCGCGTTGTACTGGTCGTTCGCCACGCGCGGCAGCGTGATCCCCACACTCTCGTACGCCGCCTTGGTCAGCCCCGAGCAGTCGAAGCGTCCGCCCTGCTCAGGCGTGCCGTTACCGCCCCAGAGATAGAGCGTGCCGAGCTTCGTCTGCGCGTACGCGATGGCCCCGGCAGCCTGCTTCGAGGGGTCGACCCGCCCAACCGGCGCGGCGAAGCTCTTCTCCAGCGCCCGGATGCGCTTGACGTAGTTCTGTGTCTCGCTGATCGCGGGGACCCCACCCGAGCTGATGACCCGGTATGCCCCCGCATTGTAGGCGGCGAGCATGTTGTTCGTTTGATCCCCGGGTACGTCCTTCACGTACTTCGCGAGCTCGCAGTCGTACGACGCCGCCGATGGAATCGCGTCATTCGGGTCCCAGATGTCACGGTCGCCGTCGCCGTCCCCGTCGATGCCATGGGCGGCCCAGGTGCCGGGAATGAACTGGGCGATACCGCGCGCGTCCGCGTGGCTGACGACGTCCGGATCCCACCCGCTCTCATGGTAGAGCTGTGCGGCGAGCAACGCCGGGTTGATGGCCGGACAGAGGTTGCCCCACTTCTGAACGAGCGTCTGGTAGGCGGCGGGCACTGCCCCCTTGGCGAGCGTCTTGCCCACGCCGCCACTCATGTTGCCGCCGACGACGTACACGCCGACGACCAGCAGCATGACGAAGCTCAGTCCCGCGCCGGTGGCGGCGGCACCGGCCACCCATACTTTTCGCACGCTCCAACTCTTCCCTACCGCGACCCGGTCCATGGGTCATTTACCAGCCTGAAGGACGCCCGTGTGAGCTACTTCGCGACAAAGCCGCGGCAATCGATGCTGGCGTACTGCTTCGGCCCCTGGACGTGCAGGAAGAGCACGGTCCAGTTGCCGGGATCGTTCTCGACCGGAATGGCGTCCGTGTACTTCTCGCCGTCCTTGACCGCCTGGAAGTCGTCCGGGTACGTCAGCCACACCCACGGAGCGGACGGCTCGTCGCGAAGGCCCTCGTAGAGGTCGACCGGCTTGCTGGTGTAACCGAGGCTCAGATTCTCGAACCGTGCGCCCTCGATCGGCCGGCCCGTGTCCGCGTCGATCTCGTGCGGCGGCTTGACGGCGACCGACACGTAATACGACGCCCCGTCCTCCGGTACGACGTCCTTCATACGGATCCCGATCCGCCCCTTTCCGGAGGTGTACGGCGCGTCGGACTCCGCGTCGGTGACGGAAGTCTGGAAGTACTGGTTGCGCTCCTCGGCGGGCAGCTGACATGTTCCCGAACCGTCCGGCGAATCAGCGTCCGGCGTCCAGTAGTCGCGGTTCGCGTTCGTCGCCTGCACGTAGGCCGGCGGCTGGACCTTCGGCTGTCCGCTGCCCGGCCCGGTGGGGGCCTTCGACGTGGCACCTGGCCGCGCGGCCCCGGTCGCCTCCCTGCCGTCCCCGCCCGTGTCGCCCTCACCCCGATCGGGCAGCAGGAAGAACGCCGCCGTCACCGCTCCGACCACGAGCACCGCCGTCACGGCGATGAGCCAGGGCGCCGGACGGCGCCGCGCCCGTGGGGCCGGAGAACTCACCTGCGTGGGTGTGTACCCGGGCGCGTGGGGGGACGCGGACGTGGGCAGATCGTGCAGCCCCATCGCCGGCGGATGTGCCGGCGGATGTGGATCAGCCGCACCCGCCATCGGCAGTGCCTCGGCCAGAGCGGCCAGAGAGGTGTAGAAGGGGTCCTCGACCAGGGCCGCCAGCACCCGGCACCGGGCGATGACCTCGGCGAGCCGCGGGCGCGCCGCCGGGTCCTTGGCCACACAGTGCTGGATCAGGCCCGCCAGTTCGGGCTCCACACCGGCGAGCTCGATCGGTTCGTGCACCGCGCGATAGCTGACCGTGGCCGGTTCGCCGGACCCGAACGGGGGCCTGCCCGTCGCCGCGTACGCGATCGTCGCCCCGAGCGCGAACACGTCGGCAGCGGGCCCCACCTCATTGCGCATCAGCACTTCGGGGGCGGTGAAGCCGGGCGTGCCGGGGGCCGTCCCCACCTCGGTGAGTGCCGTCTGCCCGACTCCTCGGGCGATGCCGAAGTCGATGAGCTGCGGCCCCTGCGCCGCGAGGAGCACGTTCTGCGGCTTGAGGTCCCGGTGCGTCACCCCCTGCTCGTGCACGGCCGCGAGTCCTTCCGCCAGCGCGGCGAACAGCCGCCGGCACGTTTCCGCCGGCATCGGCCCGCGCGCGCACACGGCCTTGCTCAGCGTCGGACCCGACACGTACTCGGTCGCCAGCCAGTAAGGAGCCGAGTCCAGCGACGCGTCGATCAGGTTCGCGGTGTAGGCGCTCCGGACCAGGCGCACGGTCTCCACCTCACGCCTGAACCGGGCCAGTGCCTCGGGGTGGTCCGTGATCTCGTCGCGGATCACCTTGATCGCCACCAGCCGGCCGCCGGGCGACCGTCCGAGGTAGACCTGCCCCATTCCGCCCGCACCGAGGCGGGCCAGCACCATGTACGCGCCTATCTGCGCGGGATCTTGAGCCTTCAACGCCTCCACGGATCCGACTCTGCCACACGGGTCGGCGGGAATGGGCAGGAGCTGAGACCGGCCCAGCCGCATTCCGCCCACAGCCCCTTCCCGCTGGTTGATCCCCCTTGCCCGGCCCGTCCCACACACCCCCCGAGGCGGCCGGACCCGGTCAGGCAAACGTGGAGGGCGTACGAGCCGGAAAGTTCGACCACTTCGTCACCCTGGGGCGGTCCGAATGGTCATCAGAAGAGGTAGGTGGAAGCCTCGTTGCTCGATGTGACACTCCGTGATACACAGAGTGACGATACGACTCTTCACCCATCGGAGCGCGCCCCTGCCGGGGTCCGGCGCGCGCCGGTGGCAAGCTGTTCCCACGAAACCCGCCAACCGATGACGCCGAGTCGACATACGACAGCGTCATTGTCGGCGACAATGGAGCCTGACCTCTGCACCCCGCAGAGGGAACGGAACTACCCATACAGGGGCGGTGACTTACGTGTTCTTCGCGGCCGACGAGGGAGACATCAACACCATTATCGGCGGGATCGCCCCGGACTGGGGCCCCTTCGGCAGCCTGGGCAACGAGGCCAAGATCATGATCGAAGTGGTCATGGCGGTCGCCATCCTCCTCTGCCTGGGCATCGCCATCTGGGGGGCGGCCAAACAGCGTATCGGCGCGACCGCCTTGAGGGACACGTTCAGCGCCGAACAGGGCAAGGGCCTCATCATCGCGGGGCTCACGGGCGTCTTCATCATCGGCTCACTCGGCACGCTGTTCACCATCGTGTACGGCATGGCCGTATAGGTCGCGCTCCATCGGTCCGACCGGGCACGCCCGGCTCCCCCTCCATCCCACCCGCCCGTCGTGCCCATCGGCTGAGGTTGCGTCTCCCTGATGTCCAGTCACCACACCGCGCCCGAACGGGAGCCCGCGAGGCTACCGTCGTACGTGGCGTACCCGGAGTACGAGGTGTTTCCGCACGACGCTGAGGGGGCGTACGCGGCATGAGTCCCGGAGACGACACCGGTCAGACCCGCACCCGCCTGCCGGAAGGGGGCGGCGACCCGTACGGCGGCGGGCGCAGAGGCGCCCGTTCGTCGTCGCGCAGCCTTGTCACGGTGGTCGGCGTAGTGGTGCTCCTCATCGCCGCGATCGCCTTCGCGAACCGTGGAGGAGACGATTCCGCAGCGGACGAGGGCGGCTCGGGCGACTCCCCGAAGTCGGCGGCGACGGCCCCTTCGGGGAAGAAGCCGGTGGACGCGAAGACATCGGGCATCCCGTCCGGCTTCGCCCACGACAAGCAGGGGGCGCAGAGCGCGGCGGCGAACTACACGGTGGCGCTCGGCTCCGCCGAGATGTTCGACAAGGACCGGCGGCGCGAGATCGTGGCCACCGTCTACGCCCCGAACGACGCCGACGCCCGGCAGGCGGACCTGGACCGGGCTTACTCGAACGCGGAGTTCCTGGCCAACATCGGCCTGGACAAGGACGGTAAGGCGCCCACCGGACAGACCTTCGTCTCCCGTGTGATCCCGGTGGGCACCAAGGTAACGTCGTCCAGCTCGAACGATGCCTCCGTGGAGGTCTGGTACACGTCACTGTTCGGCCTGTCCGGTGAGGGCTCGACCAATCCGGTCACCGAAAGCTGGTACACCACGACGTACCAGCTGAAGTGGACCGAAAACGACTGGAAGGTCATCGACTTCCAGCAGAAGGACGGACCGGTCCCGGTCGGGCACGACCAGAGAGCCTCCACCGCCGACGACATGACGAAGGCTGTCGAGGAGTTCGGAGGGTTCACGTATGCGCGCTAACCACGGCTTCCTCAAACTCACGGCAGCCGTAACCGCCGTGCAGGTCAGCGCAGTGCTGCTCGCCGGCCGGGCCTTCGCCGATCCCACGCCCACCCCTACAGGAACAGGCGCTCCCTCTCCTGCGCCCACCGACAGCAACAATCCCTGCGACCTCATCCGGGGCCGCGCCAAGGACTACTGCGAACGAGGCGAGGCCGCCTCCGACGGTGCCACCACCCTCGACGACCCCTCCACCACCCTCGACCCCCTCGCCTCCCTCGCCCAGGGCTGCGCCGACGCCGCCTCCTGGACGATCAAGCAGCTCAGCGGGGCCGTCGAGGACACCGCGAACGTCGACTTCACCAACGACACGTTCCTCCAGCAGTACGCCGTCGTCTTCGCCGCGTCGACGATCCTCACGCTGCTCCTGTGGCTGCTCGCGGTCGCCAAGCGCGCGGTGCGCGGCGTCCCCCTCGCCACCGCCCTCTCCGAGGCGATCGGCTTCCTCTGGCTGACCGTCCTCGCCTCCGCCTTCACCCCGCTGATCCTCTACACCGTCGTCTCCGCCACCGACAGCGTCACCGACGTACTGGCGAAGGCGACCGGCGACCAGACGGACACGTTCTTCGGCACGTTCGCCGGCGCGCTCGAGAAGGGCGACGACATCGGCGGCGGCCCGATCATGCTGATCGTCGTCTCGCTCGTCTCCATCCTCGCCGCCGGCATCCTCTGGCTGGAGCTCGTCATCCGCGCCGCCCTGCTCTACGTCGGCGCGCTCCTCGGCACCGTCGTCTACGCGGGCCTGGTCGACAAGAACCTGTGGGGCCACGTCCGCCGCTGGGCGGGCATCATGATCGCGGTGATCCTCGTGAAACCCGTCATCGTGATCGTGCTCGGCCTGGCCGGGGCGCTGTCCGCCGAGGACGGCCCCGACGCGTTCTCCGCCGTGGTCTCCGGACTGGCGATCATCCTGCTCGCCATCTTCGCCTCCGCGATGATCTACCGCTTCGTACCCGGCTTCGGCGACGAGATCGCCGGCTCCCGCAACAACCGCCTCATGCAGGGCGCCGAAAGCAAGGCCGCCGCCGTCATCAGCTCCCCGGCGACCCTGGTCGCCCAGGGCATCAAGACGCACAGCACCCGGGCCGACAACAACGGCGGTGGCGGCCAGTCCTCCGGCGCCCGCCCCTCCAACCCCGCCTCCGGCGGAGTCGCCGCGCACAGCTCGCGCACGCCGAACGGCGGCGGAACGGCCGCGGCCCCCGCGCCCCGTTCGAGCAGCCCGGTGAACACCCCCCACGCCGGCAACACCCGCAACAGCAGCAACAACCGCACGGGAGGTGAAGGGCGTTGACGACCGAGACCCATCTGTCCCATCCGGTCACGCCCCGCCGTACGTATCTCATCGGCCGCGCCCGGCCGAACGCGATCGTCGGCCGCAATCGCGAGACCGGTGAGATCGCGCTGATCGTCGTGGGCGCGTTCCTCGGCATGATGTGCGGGCTCCTCGTCCCCGTCCTGTCCGCCCGGATCGTGCTGCTCGCGGGCCTGCCCATGCTGGGACTGGCCGCTGTCTACGTGCCCTACAAGGGCCGCACCTTCTACAAGTGGTTCGAGATCAACCGCAGCTACAAGCGCACCGTCCGCCGCGGCACCACCTACCGCTCCGGCGTCATCGAGGCGGGCACCCGTCTCGACGGGCGCGAGGTGGAGATCGGGCCGCCGCCCGGAATCGGGCGGATCACCTGGCTCGCCGCCCCCTTCGGCCCGGACGAGATCGCCGTACTGCTGCACGCCGACCGCAAGACCGTCACCGCCGCCATCGAGATCGAGGGCCCCGGCGTCGGCCTGCGTGACTCCGAGGACCAGGAAGCCCTCGTCGACCGTTTCGGCACCCTGCTCAAGCACGTCGCCAACGGCGACGGCTTCGTGACCCGCATCCAGATGCTGGCCCGCACCCTGCCCGCCGACCCCGACGCCCACGCCAAGGACGTCGCCGTCCGGGGCGACGAGAAGTCACCCACATGGCTCCAGCAGTCGTACGACCAGCTGCAGTCGATGGTGTCGACCAGCAGCGAGCAGCACCGCGCGTATCTCGTCGCCTGTATGCACTACAACCGCGAACTGGCCGCCGAGGCGAGCACCATGGCCCGCGCGATGCGCAGCCAGGGCGGCGGCAAGGTGGACCGGGACGCGGGACTCGCCGTCGTCATGGCCCGTGAGCTGACCGACATCTGCTCCCGGCTCCAGGAGGCCGACATCCGCGTACGGCAGCCGCTCGGCCAGAGCAGACTGTCCTCGCTGATCCACTCCATGTACGACCCGGACCACGCGATCGACCACATCCAGGCGATGACACAGCGCAACGCCTGGCCGGCCGAGCTGGACGCCATGGAGCCCACCTACCTCCAGGCCAAGACCCGCGAGTCCGCCACCCGCGCCCCCTGGTGCCACGCCACGGCCTGGGTGAAGGAATGGCCGATGACCCCGGTGGGCGTCAACTTCCTGGCCCCCCTGCTCGTCCACACCCCGGACGTGATCCGCACGGTCGCCGTCACCATGGACCTCGAACCCACCGAGATCGCCATCGAGCGGATGCTGACCGAGAAGACCAACGACGAGGCGGAGGCGTCCCGCGCCGCCAAGATGAACCGCACCGTCGACCCACGCGACCTCGCCGCCCACAGCCGCCTGGACCAGCGCGGCCAGGACCTCGCCAGCGGCGCCGCGGGCGTCAACCTCGTCGGCTACATCACCGTGTCCTCCCGCACACCCGAGGCCCTGGCCCGCGACAAGCGGACCATACGGGCATCGGCCGGAAAGTCGTACCTGAAGCTGGAGTGGTGCGACCGCGAGCATCACCGCGCGTTCGTGAACACACTCCCGTTCGCCACCGGCATTCGAAGGTAGGGGCTGAGTTCTGATGCGGGATCCGCTGTCCGTCGTCACCGACGCCTTCACGTCCTTCCTCTTCGGGAAGGTCGAGACCACGCGGCTGCCGGTGCGCACGTCCACGGGCCAGGCCCAGGCGGTCTATCTGCCGACCGCCGCGCCCGGCCTCGGCGACTCCGGCGTCATCATCGGCCGCGAGGTCTACTCCGGCAAGGGCTACATCTACGACCCCTTCCAGCTCTACGGCCAGCAGCTGCCCGCCCCGCACTGGCTGGTGCTCGGCGAGTCCGGCAACGGCAAGTCGGCGCTGGAGAAGACGTACGTCCTGCGGCAGCTGCGCTTCCGCGACCGCCAGGTCGTCGTCCTGGACGCACAGGGTGAGGACGGCGTCGGCGAGTGGAACCTCGTCGCGCAGAAGCTGGGGATCACCCCCATCCGTCTCGACCCGATGGCCGCTCTGGACCACGGCATCCGGCTCAACCCCCTCGACCCGTCGATCACCACGACCGGCCAGCTCGCCCTGCTGCGGACCATCATCGAGGTGGCGATGGGCCACGGCCTGGACGAACGCGCCGGCTTCGCCCTCAAGGTCGCGCACGCCTACGTCAACGAGACGATCGTCGAACGCCAGCCGGTCCTCTCCGACATCGTCGAATGCCTGCGCCACCCCGAACCGGAGTCGGCGGAGGCGATGAACGTCGCCATAGACGACGTACGGGCATGGGGCCTGGACGTCGCCCTGGTCCTGGACCGGCTGGTCGACGGTGACCTGCGCGGCATGTTCGACGGTCCGACGACCGTCGGCATCGACCTCGACGCGCCGCTCATCGTCTTCGACCTGTCCCACATCGACCGCAACTCCATCGCCATGCCGATCCTCATGGCGATCGTCGGCGTGTGGCTGGAGCACACCTGGATCCGCCCCGACCGGAAGAAGCGCATCTTCCTGGTCGAGGAGGCCTGGCACATCATCAACAGCCCGTTCGTGGCCCAGCTGTTCCAGCGGCTGCTGAAGTTCGGGCGGCGGCTCGGTCTGTCCTTCGTCGCCGTCGTCCACCATCTGTCCGACGTGGTGGACGGGGCGGCGGCGAAGGAGGCGGCGGCCATCCTGAAGATGGCGTCGACCCGGACCATCTACGCCCAGAAGGCCGACGAGGCGAGGGCGACCGGCCGCGTCCTCGGCCTGCCCAGATGGGCGGTGGAGATCATCCCGACGCTCACCCCCGGCATCGCGGTCTGGGACGTCAACGGCAATGTCCAGGTGGTCAAACACCTGGTCACGGAGACCGAACGCCCTCTGGTCTTCACCGACCGCGCGATGACCGAGTCCTCCGCCGACCACCTCTCCGACGACGCCCTGCGCGCCGCCGAGCTGGAGGCGGAGGAGCGGGCGGCGGCGTTCGTGGAACAGCACGTGGGTGACGCCGAATCGACGGTGGCGTAAGGGGAACAACGCGTGAGACCGGACGATCACCGTACGCACGGCCGGGCCGGCGGCGGCCAGGGCGGTATTCCCGACGGACTGCTGATCGGCATCCTCGTTCTCCTCCTCGGCCTGACCGCGATGGTGTGGACGGCCACCGGCCTGGCGGCTCTCTTCGCCCATGGCCGGTGGCCCTCGGACGTCACCTTCACCCGCACCCCGGTGGCCATGCGCCATCTCGTCGCCGACCCGCAGAACATCCCCGCCGCCTGGCCGGACACCCCGGAGACCGCCCTCTCGGGCTACGGCCTCTTCTGGGGCCTGTTCATCGGCCAGCTGATGGTCCTGATCGTCCTGACGGTGTTCGTCCTGGGCACGGTGGCCCGCTGGAGAGCCCTACGGCTCCGGCGCCGGACGGCACGCGCGTCCGGGCCGGCACAGCGCCCCACGGAACCGGAGACGGACCAGAAAACCCAGCCCGAACAACCGCCAGCACCGGCACATGCACCGGCGCCGAAAGCCCTGCACGAGGTACCGGTCCCGAGGACACCCGAGCAGGACACACCGTCGCCCGACGAGCCAGTTGCCGCCCGCGCACCCCTCGGTGAACGAGCCGGTGGCTGGTCAACAGACCGCGCCGAAGGAACGGTGCTCTACGGTCCCCCGGCCACCCGCCACACCACCGCCCTCCAGGCGGTCCGGGACGCCGAGGGCCCCACCCTCGTCCTCACCTCGAACCCCACCCTCTGGCACGACACCAAGGACGCCCGCGCCAAACTCGGCCCCAGCCACCTCTACGACCCCACCCACCTCTGCGACACCCCCGCCCGCCTCCACTGGTCCCCCACGGCCGGCTGCGAGGACAAACGGACAGCCGCCTCCCGGGCGGCAGCCCTCCTCGCCCCGGTCCGCCCCACCTCCCGCCTCGACCAAGCGGTCAGCGACACCGCCGAGACCCTGCTCCGCAGCTACGTGCACGCCGCCGCCATCGACGGCCGTACCGTCCGCCATGTCCACCGCTGGTCCCAGGGCATCCAGGTGCACGACGCCGTACGCATCCTCCGTACCAGCCCCAAGGCCGCCCCCGGTTCCGCCGGTGAACTCGAAGCGGCCCTCACCGCGCACCCCGAGCGCCGTGACATGGCCCAGCAGCTGACCACCCGCGCCCTGTCCGCACTCTCCACGCTCCATGTCCGCGAGGCCTGCACTCCCAACCGAAATGATGCGCTCGCCTTGGATTCCTTCATCGATGAAGGGGGCACGCTTTATGTTGTGGGCGAATCCATCGAGGATCCCCGCACCAGCCCGGGCGCGATGCCCCTGCTGACGGCGCTCGCCTCACACGTGGTCGAGCACGGCCGGCGCATGGCCGAACGGTCATCCTCCGGTCGGCTCGACCCACCACTCACCCTGGTCCTGGACGACGTGGCGGCCGTGGCCCCGCTTCCCCAGCTCCCGGACCTCCTCACCACCGGCGCCGACCGTGGAATGCCCACCCTGGCCCTGCTCCGCTCCCGCGAACAGGCCCGCACCCGCTGGCCCCACACCGAACTACCGGCCTGACCCGGGCCGTTCGACGACCATCTCCCACTCGCGCTCATCCGGCTTCCCCGCCAATGGCACGGTCACCCCGCTCTCCACGAAGCCCGCCTTGCGGTAGAAGTGCAGCGCCCGCGCGTTCTCCGGGTGCACGATGAGCCGCGCGCGATCTGTCCCGCACCCCCACGCCCACTCCAGTGCGGCGTCGAACAGCACCTTGGTCAGCCCGCTCCCTCGATGCTCGGGTGCCACATACACCCCGACGACATGCCCCTGCCGCCGCTCCACGGGCAGCCCGGCCCAGTCCGTCGTGCCGGCCTCCTCGATCAGCACGGTGACCGTGCCCACCCAGCTCCCGTCACCCGCTTCGGCGACGAACTGCCGCGTCCTGCTACCGCCCTCCGTGCTCCCCGCCGCGCGCTCCCGCCAGAACGAGTCCGGCCGGGCCGCGGCCTCTTCATAGGTCTCCACATAGGCGAGATGCGCCACCGGGTCCCGGAGCGCGGCGAGCCGCAGTTCCTTCACTGCGGCCCACTCCTCCTCACGTACCGGCCGGATCACACAGCTCTCGAAGAGCTTGGCACTGACAGTCATGGCCACCACCGTAATACCGGTGTACTACCTACCTCACCAGGACGACGAACCCGGTCCGAAAACGCAGAAAGCCCCCGTGCCGAATGGCACGGGGGCTTTCTCCAATAATTGTTCGGCGGCGTCCTACTCTCCCACAGGGTCCCCCCTGCAGTACCATCGGCGCTGTAAGGCTTAGCTTCCGGGTTCGGAATGTAACCGGGCG